>CACDOD010000004.1 GCA_902554335.1 uncultured Pelagibacteraceae bacterium | reverse complement strand
AATAATTTTATTCAAGCTAATAAAGATGGATTAAAATTTATTGCATATAGGTGCAAATTAAATTCAAAAGAAATTTTTATAGAAAAAAAAATACAAATTATACATGACTAAATACGAAGAAAAATTTGAAAGAATGAGAATAGCAGGAAAACTTGCTTCAAGAACATTGGATATGCTGACAGATTTTATTAAACCTGGAATTTCTACAGATAAAATAGATCAGTTAGCTTTTGATTTTATTAAAGATAACGGTGGTTATTCGGCTCCTCAATTTTATAGGGGATTTAAAAAGTCTCTTTGTACATCTTTAAACCATGTTGTGTGTCATGGTATTCCATCTGATCGTGTCTTAGAGGACGGTGATGTAGTAAATGTTGATGTTACAGCTGTTGTAAATGACTATTACGGTGACACAAGTAGAATGTTCGTTATAGGAAATTCATCAATTAAAGCAAATAATTTAATTGATGCAACCTACCATTCAATGATGAATGCAATAAAGATTTTAAAACCTGGTGTCAAGCTTGGTGACATAGGTTGTGAAATACAAACCTATGTTGAGAAAAAAGGATATTCGGTTGTAAGAGATTTTTGTGGTCATGGAATTAGTAATACATTTCATGAAAGTCCTAATATTTTACATTATGGAAAAAAAAATACTGGTCCAGAAATCTATCCAGGTATGACTTTCACAATTGAACCAATGATTAATGCAGGAAAATATGATGTTAAAATTTTAAATGATGGTTGGACAGCTGTAACTAAAGATAAGTCTTTATCAGCACAATTTGAACATACCATTGGAATTACAGAAAATGGTTATGAAATTTTCACAGAATCTGTTAAAGGATATAATAAACCTCCTTATTAATAATGATTGATAGATATTCTAGAAAAGAACTTAAAAACATTTGGTCGGAAGAAAATAAATATAGAATTTGGTTAAACATTGAAATCGCTGCAGCCGAAGCTATGGAAAAATATAAATTTATACCAAAGGGGGTTTCTTCAATAGTTAAAAGAAAAGCAAAGATAAAAGTTAAAAGAATTCATGATTTAGAAGCAAAAGTAAAACATGACGTAATAGCATTTCTAACGTCAATTACTGAACAAGCGGGAATTCAGGCAAGATACCTTCATCAGGGAATGACATCTTCTGATGTTTTGGATACGGCATTTAATATTCAATTAAAACAATCTGGTGAAATTTTATTAGCAGATATAGATAAAATTCTATCAGTACTAAAAAAACAAGCTAGAAAACATAAATTTACACCCTGTATTGGACGTAGCCATGGAATACACGCTGAACCGATAACCTTAGGTCTAAAATTAGCATCATTTTATGAAGAATTTAAACGAAATAAAAAAAGACTTTCAAGTGCAATATTTGATATTTCAACGTGCGCAATATCTGGTGCAGTTGGAACTTTTGCAAATATTGATCCAAAAGTCGAGGGTTACGTAGCAAAAAAATTAAATCTTTATCCTGAACCAATTTCTACACAAATAATACCTAGAGATAGACATGCGCATTATTTTTCTGTTTTGGGTATTATAGCTGGTAGTGTTGAGAGAGTGGCTACTGAAATTAGACACTTACAAAGATCAGAAGTATATGAAATCCAAGAGTTCTTCTCAAAAGATCAAAAAGGCTCATCCGCTATGCCACATAAAAAAAATCCAATTTTAAGTGAAAATTTAACTGGTCTTGCAAGAATTGTAAGGAGTCATACTATGCCAGCTCTTGAAAATATTGCATTGTGGCATGAGAGAGATATATCACACTCTAGTGTAGAGAGAAATATAGGACCTGATGCAAATATTACACTTGATTTCGCTTTAAATAGATTGGCAAATGTTTTGGGTGGAATGATTATTTATCCAAAAAAAATGATAGAAAATATAAACTTAACAAAAGGTTTAATATTTTCTCAAGAAATAATGTTAGAACTTACTAAAGCAGGTATAACTAGAGAAAAATCATACAAAATAGTACAAAGTTATGCAAAAAGGTGTTTTGCTGAAAATAAGAATTTATTTGAATTAATATTAAGTGATAAAAAAATAATGAAAATTATTAGTGAAAAGAAATTAAAATCTATTTTTAATTACTCTAGACACTTTAAAAATGTAAACTTTATTTTTAAAAGAGTATTTAAATAATGAAAAAAGGAAAAAAACTCTATGAAGGAAAAGCTAAAATTATATTTTCTTCGACTGATAAAAACCTAGTTATTCAACATTTTAAAGATGATGCGACAGCATTTAACAATCAAAAAAAAGCAAGTATCGAAGGAAAAGGGATATTAAATAATAGAATCTCAGAACATATTTTATCAGCTTTAAAAGATGTTGGAATTGAAAATCATTTAATCAAACGTCTTAATATGAGAGAGCAATTAATTGATTTTGTTGATATTATACCTATTGAATTTGTTATAAGAAATATTGTCACTGGTTCATTAACAAAAAGACTGGGTATTGAGGACGGCACAATTTTAAATAAACCTTTAATTGAGTTTTGTTACAAAAATGACAAGCTTGGAGATCCATTAATTGCAAAAGAGCATATTGATGCATTTGGATGGGCTTCTTTGTCAGAAATTGAATTAATTACTGACAAATGCTTAAGAATAAATGATTTTTTACAAGGAATGTTTCGTGGTATTAATATTAAACTAGTTGATTTTAAATTAGAGTTTGGAAAAAGAAAGTCTGATGGTAAAATTATTCTTGCTGATGAGATAAGTCCAGATACATGTAGGTTATGGGATGCAGATACAGACAGAAAATTAGACAAAGACAGATTTAGAAAAAATTTAGGAGATATAGTTGAAGCCTACCAAGAAGTTGCTAGAAGATTAGGAATTTTACATGAACAAGCAAATAATATAAGACCAATCAAATTCCCCAAACCCACTGCAGTTAAAATTAAAAAAAAGTAATGAAAATTAAAGTAATAGTCACTCTTAAAAATGGTGTCTTGGATCCTCAAGGAAAGGCAATACAACAGACCCTAAATGGAATGAGTTTTTCAAATGTTGAAGAGATAAGACAAGGTAAATATTTCGAAGTAAGCTTAAATGAAAATAATGAAACAAAAGCAAAAGCACAAGTTGAAGAAATGTGTAAAAAACTATTGGCCAATCTTGTCATTGAGGATTATAAAATTATCTAATCATTAATGAATTCCTCAGTTATTATTTTTCCAGGATCAAACTGCGATAGAGATATGGATGTAGCTCTTAATAAATTTGGCTTTAAAAACAAAATGGTTTGGCATAATGATCAATCAATACCAAGAAGTGATTTAATAGTATTGCCAGGTGGTTTTTCATATGGAGATTATTTAAGATGTGGCAGCATTGCCTCAAAGTCAAAAATAATAAGATCAGTTATAGATTTTGCTAATTCTGGGGGATTAGTGCTTGGTATCTGCAACGGATTTCAAATATTAACTGAAACTGGTTTATTGCCTGGAATTTTACAACAAAATAAATATTTAGATTTTATATGCAAAAATGTATTTGTAAAAGTTAAAGATAAGAAAAATAAATATTTTAATAATATTAAAAAAGATATTTTAGAATTACATATTGCTCATAACGAGGGAAATTTCTTTTGTACTGAAGAGGAATTAAAAACTTTAGAAGATAATAATCAAATAGCTGTAACCTATTGTAATTCCGAAGGATTAGAAAATGAAGACAACAATCCTAACGGTGCAATAAATAATATAGCGGGAATATTTAATAAAAATAAAAATGTTTTAGGAATGATGCCACATCCAGAAAGAATGATAGATAAATATCTTTCTGGAGAAGATGGCTCTCTATTCTTTGAAAATCTTTTAGGAAACTTAAAATGATACAAGTTACAGAGTCAGTAGCAATTGAACATGGTTTAAAAAAAGAGGAATTTTCTAAGATTTGTGAGTTGTTAAAACGAATACCTAATATTACTGAACTTGCAATTTTTTCAGCAATGTGGAATGAACATTGTTCTTATAAATCATCTAGAATACATCTTAAAAAATTACATACAAAAGGAAAACAAGTAATTCAAGGACCAGGGGAAAATGCTGGTATAATAGATATAGGGGATGATGATGCAATTGTATTCAAAATAGAAAGTCACAATCACCCTTCTTTTATAGAACCTTATCAAGGTGCTGCTACAGGTGTTGGTGGTATAATGAGAGATGTTTTTACAATGGGAGCTCGACCTATTGCTAATTTAAACTCTATTCATTTTGGCTCTCCACAGCATAAAAAAACAAAAAATCTTTTAAGAGGTGTTGTGAAAGGTATTGGTGGCTATGGAAATTGTATTGGTGTCCCAACGATTGCTGGCCAAACCTCATTTGATGATTCTTACAATGGAAATATATTGGTTAATGCTATGACTTTAGGTTTAGTAAATAAAAATAAAATTTTTTACTCAAAGGCAGCTGGTTTGAATAAGCCGGTTATATATGTTGGATCCAAAACAGGAAGAGATGGCATACACGGTGCTAGTATGGCATCTTCTACATTCGATGATAAAATTGAAGAAAAAAAACCAACAGTCCAGGTGGGAGATCCCTTTACAGAAAAACTTTTATTAGAAGCCTGCTTGGAATTAATGAGTGATAAATCAATCATCGCAATTCAGGATATGGGTGCAGCAGGACTAACTTCATCAAGTGTAGAAATGGCATCAAAAGGCAACTTAGGAATTCAATTAGATTTAAGTAAAGTTCCTTGTAGAGAAGAGAAAATGTCTCCTTATGAAATAATGCTCTCAGAAAGCCAAGAGAGAATGTTAATTGTTTTAGAAAAAGGGAAAGAAGATTTTGCTAAAAAAATTTTTGACAAATGGAATTTAGATTTTGCAGTAATTGGAAAAACAACAAATACAAATAAAATTGAATTAATTTTTAATAATTCAAAAATAGCTGAAATTCCAATTAATCTATTAGCAGAAAATGCACCAGTGTACGATAGAAATTGGAAAAAAACAAAACTACCCCAAAAATTAAAGTTTAATAAAGATAACTTTAAATCATTAAGTGTATCTGATTGTTTAAAGAAAATTTTAAGCAGCCCCAATATTTCTGAAAAAAAATGGATATGGGATCAATACGATCATACTGTTATGGGTGATACAATTCAAAAACCTGGGGGTGATGCGGGTGTTGTAAGAATTCATGGAACAAAAAAAGCTGTTGCAGCAACAGTAGATTCTTCTGCATCTTATTGTTTTTCTCATCCTATTACTGGTGGCAAACAAG
Source organism: uncultured Pelagibacteraceae bacterium (assembly GCA_902554335.1). Lineage (GTDB taxonomy): Bacteria > Pseudomonadota > Alphaproteobacteria > Pelagibacterales > Pelagibacteraceae > Pelagibacter. Next base: position 54,006 of record CACDOD010000004.1, on the reverse strand, counting down.
TGGTTTGTGAGAGTTGGAGAAATCTAATTTCTGTTGGCGCTAAGCCAATAGCTATAACCAATTGTTTAAATTTTGGAAATCCTGAAAAGGAAAAAAATATGGGAGAATTTGTTGAGTGTGTTGAAGGTATATCAGAGGCAAGTGAGTATTTAGATTTTCCAGTAGTTTCAGGAAATGTCTCTTTTTATAACGAAACAAAGGACAAAGGTATCAAACCAACGCCTACAATTGGAGGAGTCGGACTAATTAAAAATTATGAAAATATGATTACAATGGAATTTAAAAATTATGGAAATATTGTCTATGTAATAGGTAAAACTGAAGGTCATTTAGATCAGAGTATTTTTGCAAAAGATATTCTTAATGAAAAAAAAGGCCCTCCTCCAAGTATAAATTTATTTAATGAAAAAAATATTGGCCAAACAATATTGAATTTAATAGAAAAAAAATTAATAGTTAGCAGTCATGATGTGTCTTTAGGTGGGATACTCACTGCAGTTTCTAGAATGTGTATTAAAGGTAATAAAGGTATAAAGATAAATAAACCCAAAGGTTTAACCAACAAATATGAATACTTTTTTGGAGAAGATCAAGCACGTTACATAGTTGAAATACCCACAAATAATATTAAAGAAGTCGATGAAATTTTAAATAAAAACTCAATACATTTTGATGAATTAGGCATAATTCAAGAGAAATACGTTACTTTAAATGGTGATATAAATTTACCTATTGAAGAATTATCAGATGCGCATAAATATTGGTTAAAGGAGTATATGAATATCTAATGTCAATGGATTTAAAAGAAATTGAAAATTTAATTAAAGAGGCTATGCCAGACGCAACTATTGATATCCAAGATTTGGCTGGTGATGGAAACCATTATTCAGCAACGATTACTTCCTCACAATTTTCGGGTAAAACTAAAATTGAGCAACATAAAATGGTTTATAATTCATTAAAAGGTAAAATGGGTAATGAACTTCATGCATTAGCAATAAAAACAAAGGAGAGTTAAATGGATCAACAAATAAATGATTTAATCAAAAATGAAATAGATAATAATTCTGTGTGTCTATTTATGAAAGGAACACCAGATGCGCCCCAGTGTGGTTTCTCAATGGCTGTATCAAATATTTTGAAAATGTTAGATGTAAAATTTAAAGGAGTAAATGTCTTGGAGAATCAAAAGCTAAGAGAAGGAATTAAATTATTTAGCGATTGGCCAACCATACCTCAATTATATATTAATAAAGAGTTTGTTGGAGGCTGCGATATAGTTAAAGAAATGTTTGAAAACGGTGAATTGAAGAATTATTTAGACTCAAAAGGAATAGAGTATAAAAAGTAATTATCTAGAATAGTATTCAACAACTAAACTTGGCTCCATTACAACGGGATATGGCACTTCTTCAAATTTAGGCACACGTACAAATTTTACTTTTTTATTTTTTTCATCTGCTTGAATATATTCTGGAATTTCTCTTTCTTTACTTGCCATCGCAACATCAATTATAGATAGTTGCTTTGACTTGTCTCTTATCTCAATAGTATCTTCTTCTTTTACTTGATAACTTGAAATATTTACTTTTTTTCCATTAACTTTTACGTGACCATGATTAATTAATTGTCTAGATGAAAAAATGGTATTTGCAAATTTAGACCTATATACAACTGCATCTAATCTTCTTTCTAATAATCCAATAAGATTTTCTGCTGTATTTCCTTTAGCCATAATAGCTTTTTTATAAAGATTTCTAAACTGTTTCTCATTCATATTCCCATAATAAGATTTTAATTTTTGTTTAGCTTGTAATTGAACTCCAAAATCTGAAGGCTTAGCTGATTTTGTCTGGCCATGTTGTCCGGGAGGGTATGCTCTAGAGTTAAATGGACTTTTGGGTCTTCCCCACAGATTGACTCTTAATCTTCTATCTACTTTATGTTTAGATTTTAATCTTTTTGTCATTGAATAATGGGGTTTATAAGCAGAAGTTAGGTTTTGTCAATCAACCTTTTTTTTGTTAATCCAGCAAATACACTCGATAATATGCGAGTTTCTTTTTCAGAAAGGTTCAATTTATAAAAAATACTTCTTAAATTTTCTAACATAATAGGTTTCTTTTCTTTGGGATGGAAAAAATGCCTTTCATCAAGATTTTTTATACACAATGACAACATATTGTTTATATTTTTCTTTGTGGCTATTTTAATTTTTTTTGACTTTTTGAATTTTTTTTGATTAGTTGATATAAGTCCATTTACTATTTGAGCAATTATAATTAGACTATGTGACAAGTTCAAAGATCTAAAATTTTCATTACTAGGTATTTGTAAGGTATAATCTGCATAACTTACCTCGTTATTGGATAAACCTGAGGCTTCTGATCCAAATAAAAAACCTATTTTTTTAGATAAATCAATCTTTTTAAGATCAGAAAGATTTATATGTTTAATATTTTTATTTCTAAATCTTGCAGATGTTGCAACTAAAATATCAATTTCATTTAAGGACTCCTCTAAATTATTAAAAACTTTTGCTTTTTTGATAATATCTTTAGCCCCTACTGATGTTGCCAATATCTTATCGTTGGGAAAGGTTGGCTTGGGGGAGACTAATAATAATTGACTAAAGTTAAAATTTTTAATTCCTCTTGCACAGGCTCCAATATTTTCTGATAATTGTGGTTTATGCAAAATAAAAGATATATTATTAAAAGACATTAGGTACTAGCAGGAGCATTATCTTTAAATAATTTATAATCCAAGCTATCAACTAAGGCTTTGAACGAAGCATCTATTATGTTGGGTGAAACACCAATTGTAAACCAATTTTTTCCTTTTGAATCTGTGCTTTCAATGGATACTCTTGTGGTGGCTTCAGTACCAGTATTTAGAATTCTTACCTTATAGTCTACTAGCTTTAGATCTTGAAGGTACTCAGAATATTTTGCTAGTTTATCAATATTATTTCTAATAGCATTGTCCAAAGCGTGGACTGGGCCATTACCTTCCCCTTCACAAATAACTGAGTTATTGTCAACGACCAAAGTTGCTTTTGCAAATGATATGATTTCACCAGATTTTTTTTTAACTGTAACTTCATAATCGTTAATTGAAATGTATCTAGGAATTGTTCCAATTATTCTCCTAGCCAATAATTCAAAGGATGCATCTGCACCATCATAGCTATAACCAATAAATTCCCTACCTTTTACCTCATCTAATAATTTTTTTATCTTAGGATCGTTTTCTTTAAAATCTATTCCGATAGAACTTAATCTAGAGATTATATTAGATTTGCCTGATTGGTCTGAAACAACAATATTTCTTGAATTCCCTACTAATGATGGCTCTATATGCTCATAAGTTTTTGGATCTTTTTGAACTGCCGATACATGCAAACCTCCTTTATGAGAAAATGCTGAAGCACCGACATATGGGAGATGCTGGTTTGGTTTTCTATTCAATATTTCATCTAATAATCTTGAACATTGAGTTATATTATTAATATTTTCTTCTTCAATATTGGTGATAAATTTTTTATTAAAAACTTTTTTTAAATGTAAACTCGGAATAATAGACATTAAATTTGCATTACCACATCTCTCTCCCAATCCATTAATGGTACCTTGAATTTGTCTTGCGCCTGCAAGTACAGCAGCGAGTGAGTTTGAAACAGCATTTTCTGTATCATTGTGTGCATGAATTCCTAAATTTTTCCCAGGTATAAATTTTGTTACTTCTGAAACTATTTCAAATACTTCATTCGGTAATGTTCCCCCATTTGTATCACAAAGCACAATCCATCTAGCACCATTCTTATAAGCAGTATTTATACAAGAAAGTGCATATTGTTTGTTGTTCTTATATCCATCAAAAAAATGTTCAGCATCAAACATAAATTCTTTTTTTTTAGCAACAAAATGTTTTGTGCTCTCAGATATGTTGTCTAAATTATCTTGTTTTGAAATACCTAATGCTACATCAACATGAAAGTCCCAAGATTTACCTACTAAACAAATTGCAGATGAGTTTGTATTTAACAATGCTGAAAGTCCAGGATCATTCTCAGCACTTCTGCCAGTTTTTTTTGTCATTCCAAAAGCTGTTAAAGTTGAATTTTTAAGTTTTTTTATTTTTTGAAAAAATTCTGTATCAGTAGGGTTGGCTCCAGGCCATCCTCCTTCAATATAGTCTACTCCTAAAACATCTAAAGCATTAGCAATTTTAAGTTTATCATCTATTGAAAAATCTACACCTTGAGTCTGTGCTCCGTCTCTTAGAGTTGTATCAAAAATGAATATTTTCTCTTTGCTCATTTATATTTCCATGAGGTTGTATCATCTTTGTCTTCAATTAAAATACCATTTTCAAATAGTTCGTTTCTAATCTTATCTGCTAACTCAAAATTATTGTTTTTTCTTGCTTTGTTTCTCTCATTAATTCTTTGAATAATTTCATTTTCTGAAATTTTAAGATTGGCTTTCTTATAGGAACTCCATTTATTTTTATCTTCAAGTAATAAACCGATTAAATTACATGCTTGGTTAAATAATTGTATATCTGATTTATTGCCATTAACCGCATTAGTGTAAAGTTCATGTAATTTGGCTATATATCTGGGTGTATTAAGATCATCCAACAAAGGTTCTAAAATATCATCAGTTATTAAATTCATTTTATCAACTTTTGTATAAACTGAGTACCATTTGTCTAATGTGCTTTGACAATTATTAATTAATTGATCATTCCAGTCTAAAGGTTGTCTGTAATGGGCATTTATTAGTGCTAATCTTAAAACTTGACCACTCATTTTATTTTTAAAGCTGCTTATTTTTAATATATTACCTTGTGATTTAGACATTTTCTCATTTGACATTGTTATAAACCCATTATGTATCCAATATTTTGCAAAAGATTTAGTTTCATTTGCACATCTAGATTGAGCAATTTCGTTTTCATGATGGGGAAATATTAAGTCTCTTCCACCTCCATGAATATCAAACTCATTATCTAAAAATTTTTTTGACATTACGGAACATTCTAAATGCCAGCCAGGTCTACCATTGCCCCATGGTGAAGACCAAAATGGCTCATCCTTCTGTGAAGGTTTCCATAATACAAAATCCGCTGGATTTTTTTTATTATCTGAAACTTCAACTCGTGATCCAGCAAGCAAATCATCTAATTGTTTATTTGATAATTTTCCATAATCTTTAAACTGTTTAACTTCGAAATATACATGACTATTTTTCTCATATGCAAAACCCTTTGAAATTAAATCTAATATCATCTTAATCATTAAATCAATATTCTCAGTTGCTTTTGGCTCATGGGTTGGCTTTTCACAAAATAAATATTTACAATCTTGATGAAAATTATTTGTTATTTTTTTAGTTAATTCTGAAATTGATATATTTTTTTCTTTTGATGAAGTAATAATTTTATCATCTACATCTGTAATGTTTCGTACATATTTTACTGAGCTATCCTTAAATTTTAATTTAAGAATTTTAAATAAGATATCAAAAATGACTAGAGGTCTTGCATTACCAATGTGTGGATCATCATAAACAGTTGGTCCACATACGTACATACCTATTTTTTTTTTGTCAATTGGAGTAAATTTTTCTTTTTTGTTTCCAAATGAATTAGTTAAAAATATATCTTTGCTCATATTTCTAGGAATATACTGAATTAAGTGATTTGTGAATCCTAGATTATCTAGGAATTTTACAGATTGGTATAGGCTCCATTTTATGAAGATTTGAAAGCCTTATTTTTTCGTATTTTTCTCTATTTGGTGATTTTGGATCATTCATAGCTAATTCAATATCTTTATAGCTCATCCCAAGTTGACCTTCATCAGTTCGTCCATCATCCCATAATCCATCGGTTGGCGGTGCATCGATTATTTCTTGTAAAATATTTAATTCTTTTCCAATTTCCCAAATTTCTGTTTTATTACAATCTGCAATTGGAGAAATATCTACTCCACCATCCCCATATTTTGTATAAAAACCAACTCCGAAATCCTCTACTTTATTTCCTGTTCCAACAACTATACCATTATTTGCAGCGGCAACTTGATAAAGTGTTGTCATTCTTAGTCGAGCTCTTGAGTTTGCAAAACCGTGTTCATTTTGAAAGTTTGTTAAATTATTTTCAAAAGATTTAAATAGATCATCTAGTTCAATAACATGACCTTCTACATTGCTAAAGTTTTTCATCAACCAATCTTTATGTTTAATACTTAAATCGTGTTGAGATTTATGCTGTTTAATAGGCATGCATAGTACTATTGTTTTCAACCCAGTCATTGCACTTAAAGTACTTGAAACAGATGAGTCTATTCCTCCAGAAACGCCAATCACTAGAGATTTAGCGCTAACTGGCATTTTTTTAACATATTCATTAATCCAATTAGAAATAAATTTTATTTTTTCTTTAGTATTCATATAGTTGATAATAGTGATTTATTGTTAAGATACAGCTTGTATTTTTGTCCTGCTGTAAATTGTATTCTTTTTAATCTCGTCAGATATTAAAAAAGCGAGCTCTAAAGCTTGATTTGAGTTAAGCCTTGGATCACAATGAGTATGATATCTACTAGATAAATCTTGATCAGATATTTTTTGAGCTCCACCTGTACATTCTGTCACATTCTGACCTGTCATTTCGATGTGTAGACCTCCCGCAAAAGTTCCTTCTGCTTGATGGACTGAAAATACATTTTTAACTTCACTTAAAACACTGTTAAATGGTCTTGTTTTAAATCCTGTTGTAGACTTTATTGTGTTTCCATGCATTGGATCACACGACCATACAACATGAATGCCTTCTTTTTTAATTTTTCGAATTAGTTTTGGTAAAAATTTTTCAACTTTATCATGTCCGAATCTTGAGATTAATGTAATTTTACCTTTTTCATTTTTTGGGTTTATAACATTACAAATTCTAACAATTTCATCTGGGTTTGATGTAGGTCCGCATTTTATACCTATTGGATTTTCTATACCTCTACAAAATTCTACATGTCCTCCGTCTAATTGTCTTGTCCTGTCTCCGATCCAAACAAAATGTGCTGATGTGTCGTGATACTCACCTGTTGTTGAGTCAACACGTGTCATGCTCTCTTCAAATGGCAGAAGTAAGGCCTCGTGAGAAGTCCAAAAGTTTACAGTTTTAAGTCTTCTATTAAATTCTGCAGTTATTCCACATGCCTCCATAAAGGCTAATGCATCTGCGATCTTATCTTCAAGTTCTCTAAATTTTGCAGCTTGTGGACTATTTTTTATATATCCCAAGTTCCATAAATGAACTTTTTTAAGATCTGCAAATCCACCATGACAAAACGCTCTAATTAAATTTAAAGTAGATGCTGCTTGAGAATATGCTTTAAATAATCTTTTTGGATCTGGTCTTCTTGCTTTCTCAGTAAATTCTATACCGTTTATGTTATCTCCTAAATAACTAGGCAGCTCAACATCTCCTTGTTTTTCTGTTGGAGCGCTTCTCGGCTTTGAAAACTGTCCAGCTATTCTTCCTAATTTTACAACAGGCAAGGAAGCTGAATAAGTTAATACTAGAGACATCTGCAACATTGCTTTGAAATAATCTCTTATATTGTCAGGATTAAACTCAGCAAAACTTTCCGCACAATCACCACCTTGTAATAAAAAAGCCTTTCCATCAACAACTTCTGCCAATTGTTGTTTTAGATGTCTTGTTTCACCAGCAAAAACCAAAGGAGGGAAAGATTTCAATTTATTTAAAACAGAATTTAATTCCTTATCATCCTCATATGTGGGGATGTGTTTTACGGGATAATTTCTCCAACTATTTAATTTCCATTTTTTCATATTCAACTTGGAATTGTTTTAACAGAGTTTTTTAATTATTCAACAGTGACAGATTTTGCTAAATTTCTTGGTTTATCTATGTCATAACCTTTGTTTAACGCTGAATGATAAGCAAGTTTCTGTAAAGGGATTGTAATTAAAAAAGGTAGCAAATCATCATTTGCATTTTCTACTTCAATAGATTGCCAAATATTTTCATGGAAAACTTCATCTTTGCTTTTATTTGTAATTAAAAGAACCTTTGCTCCTCTTGCGATTACTTCCTGCATATTTGAAATTGTTTTTTTGAAATATTCGTCCCTCGGTGCTAATACAACAACTGGCATTCCATCTTCAATCAAAGCCAATGGACCATGTTTCATTTCACCGGCAGGATATCCCTCTGCATGAACATATGCTAATTCTTTTAATTTTAGAGCCCCCTCTAAAGCTATTGGATAAGAAAAACCTCTACCTAAAAACATAGATCCTTTTGCATCTACAAAGCTCTTACAGATCATTTGAATTTTATCTTCTGTTAAAAGTGTTTTTTTAACATGTTTTGATAAGTCCAATAAAGATTTGACTTTGATACTAAAAATTTTTTTATCAATTTCTTTTCTCTCATAGGCTAATTTAAGACAAAGAATATAGAGAACCAACATTTGACCCAAGAAAGCCTTTGTTGAAGCAACGCCTATTTCTGGGCCACAATGAATTGGTAATACAAAATTCGAATCTCTTGCAATAGAACTCTCAACTACATTAACAATAGAACAAGTTTTTAGTTTATTTTTATTACATAAATCTAATGCTGCATAAGTGTCGGCTGTTTCACCTGATTGAGATACAAAAATGTACAAACAATCTTTCTTAAATCTGTTTTTTCTATATCTAAATTCAGATGCTATATCTACATTAACATCAAGAGTGGTAATTTGTTCAAACCAATACTTTGCCATCAAGCAAGAATGGTAGGCAGTGCCACAACCAATTAGTAATATTGATGATATATCTTTATTTTTCCAAGGAAAATTATAAATATTTATAGAATTGCTTATTTTATCAATATATTCATTTACACAATTTTTAATTGTAGTTGGCTGTTCATCAATTTCCTTAGCCATGAAATGTTTATAGTCACCTTTTTCATATTCTTGATCATTTTTTGAAAGTTCTAAAACTTTTTTATTTACTTTGTTTCCCTTTTCATCAAAAAATTCTACTCCATATTTTTTAATAATACAAAACTCACTGTCATCTAAATAAGTAACTTTATTAGTCATAGATTTTAAAGCATATGAATCTGAACCAAGGTAATTTTCATTTGGTCCATAACCAACAGCTAGAGGAGAGCCTCTTCTTGCGCCAACAATTAAATCTGGCTGATCTTGAAAAATTATTCCCAATGCAAAACTTCCATGAAGTTTTTTTAGCATTTTAATTATCGAATTTTTAAGGTTGTTTTTTTTTAAATAATCTGAAATCAAATGAACAATAACTTCAGTATCTGTTTGAGATTTAAATTTATAACCTTTTTTGATCAACAATTTTTTAAGAATTGTAGAATTTTCAATTATGCCATTGTGCACTACAGAAACTTTGTCTGAAGAATGAGGGTGTGCATTTACAGTACTCGGTACACCATGAGTAGCCCATCTAACATGGCCAATACCTACATTTCCATCTATTTTATTTTTTGAAAGATTATTCTCTAACGCATCAACTCTACCCTCACATTTTACTTCTTTGATTATACCTCCTTCTAAAGTTGCTATGCCTGCAGAGTCATAACCTCTATATTCTAATTTTCGTAATGAATTCAAAATTGAATTTGAAACATTTTTTGTACTAGTAATTCCTACAATCCCACACATTTATTTTTTTTTTTTATAATTTTTAATTTCAATTTGTTTTGATCTTGTTAAAGCTAAGGTCTTTTTATTTACCTTTTTTGTAATAACAGAGCCAGCACCCACAATACTTTTTTCATTAATTGTTACTGGCGCCACTAAAGATGTGTTTGATCCAATAAATACATTATCTTTGATAACTGTTTTGTTTTTTTTATACCCATCATAATTACATGTAATTGTGCCTGCTCCTATATTTACGCTTTTACCAACATTGGAATCTCCAACATATGATAAATGATTCACTTTTGATTTTTTTCCAATTTTGCTTTTTTTAATTTCAACAAAGTTTCCAATATTCGCACCCTCAAATATAGTCGTGCCTGGTCGAAGTCTTGCGTATGGCCCTATTGATACATTATTTTCAATTTTTACATCTTCTAAGTGTGTGAATGATTTAATTGTTATATTGTTTTTTAAAACCACATTCCCAATAAAAACTACATACGGCTCAATAGAAACATTTTTACCAATTTTGGTTTTATTAGAAAAAAAAATTGTTTCAGGTGAGGTCATTTTTACCCCCTGTTTTAAAAATTTATTTCTCAATTTCTTTTGAATTATTTCTTGCTTCATTTAAAATTATATATATTTAGATAAATGGTATAATTAAGTCACAAATTATTTCTTTTTAATACTTTTAATTATGAGTCAAAAATTAACAATTATATTCGATCTTGACGGTACTTTAGTAGAAACTGCACCTGATTTAATTACCGCCCATAATCATGTTATGACAAAATATGGTTTTGAAACAAAAAAATCTGAAGATATAAAAAGACTAGTTGGCAAAGGTGCAAATTCATTAATAACAAGATCAGTTTGGGGTCAAGCTCAAGAAAATTTTAGAAAAATTGATGATAAAACTTTAAAAAAAGAAATGGTCGATGAGTTTCTTAATTATTATACAAAAAACATTTGTGTTGATAGTAAGTTAATAAATGGAGTTCAAGATTTCTTAGAATGGTGTAAGCAAAATAAAATATCTTTGGGTGTTTGCACTAATAAGCAGGATTATTTATCTGTTGATTTATTAAAAAAATTAAAAATAAATCATTTCTTTGAATACATAGCTGGAAGTAATACATTTGATTATTGTAAGCCAGATCCTAGACATTTAACAAATGTAATTGAAATTATGCAAGGGGACGTCAAAAAATCAATTATGGTAGGTGATAGTGAAACGGACGCAGAAACAGCTAAATCAGCTGGAGTGCCATTTATTTTATTAGAAAATGGTTATACTGAAAAAAAAACATCAGAAATACATCATGATCATTTAATTAAAGATTTTGTAGGTATTGAGAGAATTATTAGTAAATATATTGATCATTAATATTGATTAAATTTTGAGCTAGCTGTAAATAATTATCGAGAGGATTTTTAGTGATATTAAATACTGTAAAAGTTTATCCATCTAAAAAAAAGCTTCCAAAGAAATATCAATTAGCTTGGAAGATAGCAGAAATTGCGAGCGATAAAGCAAAATTAAATCGAGACTCTGTTGAAATGGTAATAAACAGAATTATAGATAATGCGTCAGTAGCAATTGCTTCTTTAAATAGAAGAGCAGTAATTTCGTCAAGAGAAATGGCATTAGCGCATCCCAGAAAAAATGGAGCTACAATATTTGGGGTAAATTCAAAAAAAAAATTCGATTGTGAGTGGGTTGCGTGGACCAATGGCACTGCAGTAAGAGAACTAGACTTTCATGATACATTTTTGGCTGCAGACTATAGTCACCCGGGTGATAACATTCCACCACTATTAGCAGTAGCTCAACAATTAAAAAAAAGTGGAATAGATTTGTTAAGAGGAATAATTACTGCTTATGAAGTCCAAGTAAATTTAGTAAAAGGAATATGTTTACATAAGCATAAAGTAGATCATATAGCTCATTTAGGACCAAGTGTTGCAGCAGGAATTGGTTCTATGCTTAAACTAGATACAGAAATAATTTACCAAGCAATTCAACAAGCATTGCATACTACTATTTCAACGAGACAATCTAGAAAAGGCTCAATATCTAGTTGGAAAGCATTCGCTCCAGCGCATGCAGGTAAATTGGCGATAGAAGCAGTTGACCGAGCAATGAGAGGTGAAGGCGGACCAAGTCCAATTTATGAAGGGGAAGATAGTGTTATAGCAAGAATACTTGATGGTAAAAATGCCAATTATAAGGTTTCTTTGCCAAAAAAAAATCACGAGAAGAAAGCTATTCTTGAAACTTACACAAAAGAATATTCAGCAGAATATCAAGCACAAGCACTTATAGATCTTGCAAAAAAACTTAAAACAAAAATTAATAATCTTAATCATATTAAAAAAATAGATATTCATACAAGTCATCATACTCACTATGTGATTGGAACTGGGGCAAATGATCCTCAAAAAATAGATCCAAATGCAAGTAGAGAAACCCTTGATCACTCAATTATGTATATTTTTGCTGTAGCCTTAGAAGATGGAGATTGGCACCATGAAAAATCATACAGTAAGTCTAGATCTAAAAGGAAGAGTACAATTAAATTATGGAGATCAATCAAGACATATGAAGATAAAAGATGGACAAAAAAATATCATGATCCCAATCCAAAAAATAAATGTTTTGGAGCAAAGGTAATAATCACTCTAAATAATGGAAAAAAAATTACTCAACAATTAGAACGAGCTGATGCGCACCCATATGGGGCTAGACCATTTAAAAGAATAAACTATATAAAAAAATTTAGAACTCTTACTGATAATATAATTTCGAGAAAAGAAAGTGAGAGATTTCTTAAAGAAGTGCAAAATTTAAAAAAATTAAAAAATGGTCAGTTAGATAAATTAAACATTGAAATAAATAATAAAAAAATAAAAAGAAATAAAAGGAAATCTATTTTTTAATGCATTTTATTCAAAAAAAACCTGAGGAAAAAAGGATTGATCTGGATAATAAACTGTCTTCAAATAAAATTTTACGCGTTCCAGGCGCTTTTAATCCGTTGACAGCAAAATTAATTGAAGAAATAGGATATGATGCTGTTTATGTTTCTGGTGGTGTTATGTCTAATGATCTGGGTTATCCAGATATTGGTCTGACAACTCTAAAGGATGTAAGCAATAGATCAAATCAAATTGCAAGAGTAACAAATTTACCAACTATAGTTGATATTGATACAGGTTTCAAATCTTGTAAAGACACTATTGAAACTTTTGAAAATTATGGAATTTCTGCTGTTCATATAGAGGATCAAATTGAAAGAAAAAGATGTGGTCATCTTGAAAATAAAAAACTAATTTCAAAGGAACAGATGGTTCAAAAAATTAAAGATTGTGTAAAAGCAAAAAAAGATAAAAATTTTAAAATCATTGCTAGGTCTGATGCTAAATCTGTAGAAGGAATAGATAAAATGATTGAAAGATGTAAATCTTATATCGATGCAGGTGCTGAAATTATTTTTCCAGAGGCATTAAAGGACGAAAAAGAGTTCGAAAAAGTCAGAAAATCACTTAGTTCATATTTGTTAGCTAATATGACTGAATTTGGTAAATCGAAGTTGATGAGTTTTAGAGAACTAGAAAATCTAGGATATAATATTGTTTTATACCCTGTTACAAGTCAGAGGCTAGCCATGAAAAATGTTGAGGATGGGCTACGTGCTATTTTTACAGATGGACATCAAAATAACATTATAGATATGATGCAAACCAGAAAAAGATTATATGATTTAGTCGACTATGAAAAATATAATTCCCTAGACGAAAAAATATATAATTTTAATACTGATGGACATGAATAATGAGTGATGAAATTAAAAAAGGTTTACTTGGAATAGTAGTTGACGAAACCGAAGTATCTAAAGTTATGCCTGAAATTAATTCTCTTACATACAGAGGATATGCAGCTCAAGATTTATGTGCCAAGTGTAAATTTGAGGAAGTGGCTTATTTAATATTAAACGGAGAACTACCAGATAAAAAACAATTAAAAAAATTTGAAAATCAAGAACGAAGAGAAAGAAAATTATCTAATACGATTCTTCAAGATATAAAAAGATTTCCAAAATCTGCACATCCAATGGATGTTGCGAGAACTGCTGTGAGCATAATGGGATTAGAAGATAAAGAAACAAAAGATAATTCATTTGAAGCCAATATGCGAAAAGTTATGAGGATATTTGCAAAAACACCAGTTGCTCTGGCAGCTTTTTATAGAGCAAGAAAAGGAAAAAAAATTATTCCTCCAAAGAAAAATCTCTCTTTTTCGGAGAACTTTTTTCATATGTGTTTTGGCAAAGTTCCTGACAAGGAAATAGTAAAAGCATTTGATGTTTCTTTAATTTTATATGCTGAACATAGTTTTAATGTTTCAACATTTACTGCAAGAACCATTACAAGCAGTTTATCAGATATTCATGGTGCAATAACTGGGGCAATCGCTAGTCTTAAAGGACCTCTTCACGGTGGGGCGAATGAAGAAGTGATGCATATGATGAACAAAATTAAAAAACCAGAAAATGCATTAAAGTGGATCAACAAAGCACTCGATAAAAAAGATGTCGTGATGGGTTTTGGACATAGAGTTTATAAAAGTGGAGATTCTAGAGTGCCCACAATGCGCGAATATTTTGGAAAAGTGGCAAAACTTAAAAAAGATAAAAAATTTGAAAAAATTTACGATATTGTAGAAAAAGTTATGATTGAAAGAAAAAATATTCATCCAAATGTGGATTATCCGACTGGTCCAACCTATCATTTAATGGGTTTTGACACAGACTTTTTTACTCCAATTTTTGTAATTTCCAGAATAACTGGTTGGTCAGCCCATATTATTGAACAACATGCTGCAAATAAACTGATAAGGCCTCTAGCAAAATACAAAGGTAATCAACACAGAAAAGTGGTTCAACTAAATCAGAGATAATTTTTTAGCTAAAATATTTTCTTTATCAATTTGAGTCAATTCATAGCCTTGTGAAATTAGCTTTTCTTTAATTTTCTCTAGTTTTTTACCCTCAGTAAATGTGCCATCAAAATGTTTGGACTCAAATAATATATTTTTTATTTTAATTTTCTCAAAATTAATTGAGTTTAAAATATCAAATTCTGCACCTTCAACATCGATTTGTAATTTTTCAATATTACCTATTTCATATTTTTTTACCAATGTTTCAAAATCTATAAAATTTATCTCAATGGTGTCAATATCTTTTTCTTCAATCTTAAATCTTTTGGTTCTATGATTTAAAAGGTGTTGTTTATTGAAAGAACCAATTCCACTTGCCCAATGTTTTCCTAGTATGGGTATAGAATTTTCTTTAACAAAAAAAAATTTTTCTAACTTATTTTCAGAAAATATAGCATTATTACAAATAAAAATATTTTTGCTATCTTTAAATTTTTTTTGTAGGACCTCAAAATTATAGGGTACGGGTTCGATTAAGAGAATATTTTGGTCTTTAAAGTTTGATATCTCTTCTTGTAACCATACACCAAAATGTGCACCGATTACAACAAGACCAAAGTCTCTCATTTAAATTAACTAAAAGCTTCTGTCCAAGATCCCTGGGTAGACGCTTTAGAATATTCTGTTGCTCTACCTTCAAAAAAGTTCATATGCTCTACAGCGTTAAGCATCGTATCAAGCCAAGTTAAAGGATTTTTTTGAACATCATAAATTGGCTCTAAACCTAATTGCGACAGTCTCCTATTCCCAATAAATCTAATATAATCTTTAACTTCTTGAGCAGTTAAACCATTCATCGGCCCCATTTCAAATGCTAAATCTATAAAAGCGTCCTCATGGTGAACTATAGTTCTGCATGCTTCATAAATTTCTTTTTTAAGTTGAGGTGTCCAAATTTGTGGTTCCTCCTTTATGAATTCTTTAAAAAGTCTAATCATAGAATTGCAATGCAAAGTCTCGTCTCTTACTGACCAAGTAACAATCTGACCCATCCCTTTCATTTTATTAAATCGTGGAAAGTTTAATAAAATAGCAAAACTTGCAAATAATTGTAAACCTTCTGTGAAAGCGCTGAATACAGCAACTGTTTTTGCAATATCCTCTTTTGAATTTACATTAAAATTTTGCATGTAATCATATTTATCCTTCATTTCTTTATATTTCATAAATGCAGAGTATTCAGATTCTGGCATTCCAATAGTGTCTAAGAGATGTGAATAAGCAGCAATATGAACTGTCTCCATTGACGCAAATGATGTCATCATCATTAATACTTCTGTAGGCTTAAATACAGTGGTGTAATGTCTTAAATAACAATTATTAACTTCTACGTCTGCTTGAGTAAAAAATCTAAATATTTGAGTAAGTAGATTTTTTTCTGCTTGAGACAAGTTTTTTTGCCAATCTCTCACATCATCACCTAAAGGAACTTCCTCTGGTAGCCAATGAATTCTTTGCTGAGTTAACCAAGCATCATAACACCATGGATATCTAAACGGTTTGTAAACTGGGTTCTCTACTAGTAATCCCATTTTTTTTGGTTTTATAATTAATTGTTCCTGTTTTTTTAAACTTTCTACTGACATGATAGACACTCCTCGTATTCTGGTTGTTCATTTTGATTGTTTTTTGATTTGTAAACATTGGATGTAACATCCGTTGATTTTGTATCATTTACATTTTCAGCTCTTTGTATTGACTTTGATCTACAATAATAAAGACTTTTAAGTCCTTTTTTCCATGCTTGAAAATGAATTTGATGGAGGTCTCTTTTATGAATATCAGCAGGTATAAAAATATTTATTGATTGAGCCTGTGAAATGTAAGGTGTTCTATCGGCACCTAAATCAATTATCCATCTTTGATCAAGTTCAAAAGCTGTTTTAAATACATCTTTTTCTTCCTGGGTTAAGAAATCAAGATGAGATACAGATCCTTGATTTGTAGTTATGCTTGACCATGTCTCATCATCATTTTTAGAATGTTTCTCTAAAAGTTTTGCTAAATATTTATTTCGAACATTAAATGAGCCAGAAAGAGTTTTGTGTGTATAGCTATTTGCAGCTATAGGTTCAACCCCTGGAGATGCTCCACCACAAATAATTGATATTGATGCTGTAGGTGCTATTGCAGTTTTATTAGAAAATCTTTCATTAATTCCATATTCTGCGGCATCCGGGCATGGCCCTCTTTCTTCGGCTAAATCTTTGGATGCTTGATCAACTTGTTCTTGGATATTTTTGAATATTTTTTTATTCCAAACTTTAGCCATTACTGACTCGAAAGGTATCATTTTTTGTTGGAAATAAGAGTGCATCCCCATAACACCTAAACCTACGCTTCTTTCTTTCATTGCAGAATAAGTTGCATCACTAAATTCTTCAGGAGCTCTTTCGATAAAGTCTGTTAAAACGTTGTCTAAAAATCTCATCACATCTTTAACGAAATTTTTATCATCTTTCCATTCATCATATTTTTCCAAGTTTAATGATGACAAACAACAAACTGCTGTTCTATCCCTACCTTCTTTATCAACTCCAGTTGGCAAGGTTATTTCACTGCATAAATTTGAAGTTTTAACAGTTAAACCTGCAAGTTTATGATGTTGTGGAATTTGTCTATTAACTGTGTCTATATAAATTATATATGGTTCACCAGTTTCAACTCTAGCAGTTAATAGTCTTATCCATAAATTTCTGGCAGAAACTGTTGATTGAACCGCTCCATCTTTAGGACTTTTCAAAGCCCATTGTTCATCTAATTCTACTGCTCTCATAAATGCATCGCTTACAAGGACTCCATGATGCAGATTTAATGATCTTCTATTTGGATCACCACCTGTAGGTCTTCTCATTTCAATAAATTCTTCAATCTCTGGATGGTCGATAGGTAAATAACAAGCTGCAGACCCTCTTCTTAAAGAGCCCTGACTAATGGCCATTGTTAAAGAGTCCATTACTTTTATAAAAGGAATAATTCCAGATGTCTTACCTACTCTACCAATTTTTTCACCAATTGATCTTAAATTTCCCCAGTAACTTCCAATACCTCCGCCTTTTGCAGCAAGCCAAACATTTTCACTCCATAAATCTAAAATTCCATGCAAACTATCTCCAGCTTCGTTTAAAAAACAAGAGATTGGCAAACCCCTCTTTGTTCCACCGTTTGATAGAACTGGTGTTGCAGGCATAAACCATAAGTTGCTAATATAGTTATATAATCTTTGAGCATGTAAATTATCATCAGCGTAATGACTCGCAACTCTCGCAAATAAATCTTGAAAAGACTCATTGTGACCTAAATATCTATCGCTCAATGTTGCTTTACCAAAATCAGTTAAATTTTGATCTTTAGATCTGTCAATCTTAATTGTGATACCTTTAGAATTTTGAAATAGCTCTGTGTTATCTGAAAGTGAGAATAAGTCTGGTCTTTTATGAGAATTATCTTCAATATTAACTACATTATTATTAGTATATTCAGAGACAGCTTTTTTTATGGCTTGAGACAAGACTTTATTCATGTATCTTCCTTATTATAAACGTTAAACTTATGTAAAACAACTATATGTTGTGTGTTGAAAAGGTTAATATACTATATAAACTACAATTCAAGAGAACATTTATAGAAAATTAGTTTTTTTATTCA
Source organism: uncultured Pelagibacteraceae bacterium (assembly GCA_902554335.1). Taxonomy (GTDB): domain Bacteria; phylum Pseudomonadota; class Alphaproteobacteria; order Pelagibacterales; family Pelagibacteraceae; genus Pelagibacter. The sequence continues at coordinate 35,650 of CACDOD010000004.1, read as the reverse complement.
ACAAAAAACCAAAAAAAATGTAGATATATCCACATGTCTGAAACTATAAAAATCGACCCTTTAGGATTTAGAGAATATGACGCACGATGGTTATATCCAGAAAAGATAAATGGACCGGGAATCAGGGAAGTAGGAAAAGGCTTTGGCTCTCAAATTATAAAATTTAGGAAAAACGCAAGAGTTACTGTTGGTTTCGATTATAGGTCGTATAGTGAAGAAGTAAAAAACTATTTTGTCGAGGGTTTGATTTCGACAGGATGCTATGTGGAAGATCTTGGTTTATGTCTTTCTCCAACAATTTATTTTTCACAATTTGATATTAATTCAGATGCAGTTGCAATGATCACTGCAAGTCATAATGAAAATGGCTGGACAGGTATAAAAATGGGTATCAAAAAAGGGCTAACCCATTGTTACGAGGAAATGAACGAATTAAAAGAAATAGTATTAGAAAAGAAATTTGAAAATGGTAAAGGAAATTACAAAAAGATTGATAATTACAAATCAAAATATATTGAGCATTTATCAAAAAATAAAATTAATAAACAACTAAAAGTGGTAGTAGCCTGTGGAAATGGGACTGCTGGTATATTCGCTCCAGAAATACTGAGAAATATTGGTTGTGATGTAATCGAATTAGACTGTAAATTAGACTTTACTTTTCCAAAATACAATCCAAATCCAGAAGATCTTAAAATGCTTAATGAAATAGCGAAGTGTGTGAAAGAAAATAATGCAGATGTAGGCTTTGGATTTGATGGTGACGGTGATCGTGTAGGAGTTGTAGATGAAATAGGAAATGAAATATTTTCTGATAAAGTTGGTCTTTTGCTCGCAAGAGATATATCAAAAAAATACCCTGGTAATAAATTTATTGTTGATGTGAAATCCACAGGGTTATACGAAAATGATGAAATTTTAAAAAAAAACAATTGCAAAACAGTCTATTGGAAGACAGGACACTCGTACATTAAAAGAAAGGTTAATGAGGATAAAGCAATTGCAGGCTTTGAAAAAAGTGGTCATTTCTTTTTTAATCAACCATTAGGGTATGGCTATGATGATGGTATAAATTCTGCAATTCAAGTCTGTGTACTACTTGATAATGAAGAATACAAACTAAGCAAATTAATCGCTTCTTTACCAAAAACTTATCAAAGTCCAACAATGGGTCCTTTTTGCAAAGATGAAGAAAAATATGGTGTGATCGAGGAAATAACAAAAGAAATTGTAAACTTAAAAGAAACTGGTCAAAAAATTGATAATCAAGAAATTAACCATATTCTAACGGTAAATGGTGTTAGGTTTAGCCTTAAGGATGGTTCTTGGGGTTTAATTAGAGCATCTTCAAATAAACCATCATTGGTCATAGTTACAGAAAGCCCAACATCTGATAATAGAAAAAAAAATATTTTTTCATTTATAGACAATCTTCTTCAACAAACTGGTAAAATTGGTGAATATGATCAGAAAATCTAAATAAAAGATTCAATTAATAAGAGTTAATAAAAATAGAGAGAATCAGATATAAGATTGTTAAGGGAGTGGCAGAGGGAGACTGAAACCGCTCCCGTTTTTATATATTTAGATATCTATAAAAAAATATAGTTCCAACAACTATTAGAAATATTCCAAAAAACTTAGTAATTTTTTGTTTTTCAATCTTATGTACAGCATTTGCTCCAACTTTCGCCATTAATGTTGTAATGGGTATAAAAATTAATAATGCTGGAATATTAATAAAACCAATGCTTAATGGAAGATCTACATCTAGATAAGAGCCAGAAATTAAAAAACCTATGGCTCCGAATAGGGCAATAAAAAAACCAATCGCAGCAGCGCTACCTATAGCCTTATTAATTGGATAGCCAAAATATTTTAAAATAGGAACATTCATAACAGCGCCTCCAATCCCCATTGGAGCTGAAATAAAACCTGAAAAAAAGCCAAAAATTATTTTAGGAAATAGGTTAAAATTAGGATTTGTATCATGAGCTTTTTCCCTCAAAAATAATAAATAAATGCTTAAAAAATAAACAACTACAGTAAAAAACAAAATTAAACCCTTTGTTTTCATAATTGATGCTAAAGATGTTCCACAAATTACACCTACAATCACAAAAAGTGCATACGACTTTATTATTTGGAGATCTACAGCTCCATGTTTGTTATGAGTATAAACTGAAACAAATGAAGTTGGGATTATAATAGAAAAAGAAGTTCCAACAGCTAAATGCATGACATAATTTGGATCAATATCTAACGAGCTGAATATAAAAAATAAAAATGGTACAGTTATTAATCCACCACCAATACCAAATAATCCAGCAAAAAAACCAACTGGAAAAGCAGTTATGATCATCAATATTATAAATAATAAATATTGATTTTCTAAAATTTGGCTAATCAATTAAATACTCACTTCTTGTTGATGTGTATATTTAACTTTATCTAAAATATGATCTATTTTTTTTATATCTGCATCTCTAACACACATATTTTCACTTAAATATCTTTTCCAAAAACTTGATCCAGATATTCCATGGTATAACCCTAGTGTATGTCGCATTATATGATGAAGCATAGTTCCTTTTTTTATTTCAACTTTTGCATAATCAATTAATTCTTTTATTATATCTTCTCTGGTTAATACATTTTCATTTGAAAAAATATCTTTCTCGATATCTGCTAAAAAATATGGCGAATGATAAACAGATCTTCCAATCATTACACCATCAACATTTTTAAGATGTTCTTTGATCTGATCTGTATTTGTAATTCCACCGTTGATAATTATTTCAAGATTTGGAAAATCTTTTTTTAGTTTATAAACAAAATCATATTTTAATGGAGGAATGTTAAGATTTTGCTTTGGTGTAAATTTACCTAACATTGCTTTTCTAGCATGTATGATAAATGTTGTAACTCCAGTTTTTGTTAAAACATTTACAAAATTATATAAATTTTCGTAATCCTCTACATTGTCGTAACCGATTCTTGTCTTGACAGTTACAGGTAGTTTTGTTGAAGAAACCATTTCATTTAAACAGTCAGCAACCAAATTTGGTTCCTTCATTAAACATGCACCAAATTTATTTTTTTGAACCTTTTTGCTTGGGCAACCTAAATTTAAATTAATCTCATCATAACCAAACTCTTCTCCAATTCTTGTTGCTTTAGATAAAAGTTTTGGTGACGATCCACCTAGTTGAAGTGCTACAGGTTTTTCTTTTAAATTAAATTCTAAAAGTTTTTTTTTATCTCCTCTGTCAATTGCTTCTGAAACGACCATTTCTGTATAAAGAAGAGCATTTTTGCTAATTAATCTTAAAAAATATCTCTCATGGCGATCTGTACAATCCATCATAGGTGCAACTGAAATAAGTCTATTCATAAATAATTAGAGAATTAATATATTATTTAATTAACTATTTGAAGTTTCTGTATCTTCGGTAGCAGCTTCTTTATTTTCATCTTCAGTCATTTTATCTAATGAAACTTCTCCTGCTTCTGTATCTTCTGCTTCTGTCTCTTCTGCTTGAATGTTGGGTGTGTTTGTTAATTCAGCAAGATCGTCTTTTGAAACTTGTATTTTTTCTGGTATTTTCCTTGCTCTTTTTGATGGTAATATAGGAACCCCGCTTTTAGAAATTTCTCCCTTGTATTGATTTTCAAAATCATCTCCTATTTCTTCATCATCTTCTGAGATCTCATCAACTTGTTCTACATGTTTTCTTAACTTGTATATTGCGCTATCGACTAAATCAGAAACTTTTACTTTTTCATCAGCAATTTCTCTTAATGAAATTACTGTATTTTTATCATTATCTCTTGGTAAAGAAGGCTCAATTCCTGTATTAAGCTGTGTAGCTCTTTCTTTTGCCACTAATACTAGTTGATATGGACTATCTACTTTATCAATACAATCTTCTACTGTTACTCTCGCCATGGCAGGTGTTTATACTCCGCATTAAATAAAATCAAGTTTTTTTATATTTTTGTAGGATTAAGCTTATTCCTTACTAAAAAAAGCAAAATTAGTGAAATTGATATATATATTGATGATATTAAAGCTATCTGCTCTATTGAAAAACCCCTATCAATCAACACTCCAAATAAGGCGGTACCAAAAGCTGTTGCAAAAACCATTAAAGCAGTGGTTAATGCTTTTATAGAACCAATATATTTAACTCCGTAAATTTCAGCCCAAGTAGAAGATCCTAAAACGTTAGCAAATCCGTTAGAAATTCCAATTAAACCAAGAAAAATAAATGCAATTATGGGATGATTAAAAAATATTATTACTATAACTGCAAATAACAATGGAATATTCATAAAAATCAATAATTTTCTGCTAGTAAATTTATCTATTAAAAAACCTGATAAAAATAAAGTTATCACAGATAATATTGAATAAGCCATAAAAGATTGGGCAATAATGAATGGTCCCCAGTTTTTAGACTCTAAAATAAAAGATTGATAAACAAAAGTCCCTGTAGCGATCCAAGGCATTGCAAGCATATTTGAGCATACGATATAAAATCTAAAATCTTTAATAACCTCAATTCTTTTCCAGTCTTTAATTTTGTGATCTAAAGAATTTTTATCCTCGTGAGTTTCTCTTGAATCAAAATTAAGATTTCTAACAAGAAAGTAACTGGCAATAGGAAGAAAAGCTAATACAAGTATTGATATGGTGATCCAAATATTTTTCCAATCATATATAGCTAAAAGATATACAATCAATACTGGAAGTATAAATTCCGCAGTAGATAATCCAAACCATCCAGTGCTTAATGCTTTTCCTCTTGATTTGGTAAAGTATCTAGAAATTGTTGTTGTGGCTGTATGAGACATCATTCCTTGTCCTGCAAACCTCATAAGAAAAATTGCAATGAATAATAATGATACAGATGAAATTTTTGAAAAGAAGAAAGAAGAAAAAGATAGCAATAAAATTACAAATAGTGCAAATTTTGATATGTTTATGTCATCTATTTTTTTTCCTACCCATATTAAAAGAAAGCTGCTCAACAAAGTTGCAGAGGCATAAATTGTGCCGAATTGACCATGAGTAATAGAAAGTTCATTTCTTATACTTGAGTTAAAAAGTCCTAAAAAAAAACTCTGTCCAAAACTTGAAAAAAATGTAAATATAAAACCAAATATAATTACTTTTAAACTTAAACTTTTAAACATATAAAATTATGACTTGTAATGTTGCTTTCATCGGTCTTGGTGTAATGGGTTATCCAATGGCTGGATATATATCAAAAGGTGGACATAATGTAACTGTTTTTAATAGAACTAAATCAAAAGCAGAAAAATGGATGAGTGAATATAAAGGCAAAATGGCAGAAACACCTGCTGAAGCTGCGAAAAATGCTGAATTTATATTTACATGTGTTGGAAATGACGACGATTTAAGAGAAGTTACTTTTGGTAACAATGGTGCTTTTAAAACAATTAAGAAAGGTGCGATTTACATAGATAACACTACTGCTTCCGCAACAATTGCAAGAGAGATTTATGACTATGCTAAAAAGAACGGTTTTGGGTCCTTAGATGCACCTGTATCAGGTGGACAAGCTGGTGCAGAGAACGGTGCGTTAACTGTTATGATTGGTGGAGACCAATTAGATTTTGATAAAGCAAAAGATAAAATTGATTGCTACAGTAAAAAAATGAAACTACTTGGTAAAGCTGGAAGTGGTCAGCTTGCAAAAATGGTTAATCAAATATGTATTGCTGGATTGGTTCAAGGTTTATCAGAGGGAATTAATTTTGGAATGAAGGCTGGATTAAATATGAAAGATGTAATTGAGGTTATATCCAAGGGCGCAGCACAATCATGGCAAATGGAAAATAGATATAAAACAATGATCGATGATAAATTTGATTTTGGTTTTGCAGTTGATTGGATGAGAAAAGATTTAAAAATTGCAATGGATGAAGCTAAAAATAATGGTTCTTTATTACCTATCACTGAACTTGTAGATAAATATTACGGAGAAGTTCAAGAAATGGGTGGCAACCGTTGGGATACATCAAGTTTAATCAGAAGATTCAGAAAGTAATATTGTATGCAACCAGCATACTATGAAAATTTAAAGGAAATCCAAAATAAATATTGGTCTATGCTTGACGATGCTGTTACAAACAGAGCCTCTCCTTTTAGAATTCCAGTTTTTATGTGTGCTCATCAAGATGAAATTGATGGAAGAATAGTTGTACTAAGAAAGTCTGATAGAGAAAATAATCTATTACAATTTCATACTGATCTTAGATCTCCAAAAGTGGATATTCTAAAGAAAAACAATAAAGCATCACTCCTTTTTTATGACAAAGAGGAAAAAATTCAATTGAGGGTTAAAGTTGATTGTGAAATAAATAATCAAAACTCCACAACTGAAGAATCTTGGAAAAAAACTCAACATATAAGTAGAAGATGCTATTTAACAGATAGTCCTCCAGGGACTACGTCTGAAAATCCTACATCTGGTATGATATCTAAACTAGAGGACTTTGACTATACAATGGAACAAAGTGAAGAAGGTTATAAAAACTTTACTGTTATTAAATGTAAAATTAAATCTATTGAATGGCTATATCTTGCAGCCAAAGGACATAGGAGGGCATTGTTTAATCTAGATAATAATATAAACACTTGGTTAGTACCTTAAGAATGAGAAAATTAAATATAATAGCTTTAAAAATAATTTTAATAAGCCTGATAAATTGTGGATTTATTTATGCCAACGCTAAAAATGAATTATCAATTGGTATTGCTGTTGGAAACGGTATTATGGAAAATGTTAAGGGAATGCATACTCCTGTAACTGGTAATCCTGGTACAAACGTAAAAGGCTTAGTTTTGGATGACGATAGTTTAAATACAATTTATTCAATAAGTATTGATTATAATAAATATTTAAATGATAATTTATATTTAAATTCAGGTATTGCTTTTGCTCGTCATGAGACCGTAGATACAAGTATTACTTTTGATGGTGGATATAATTCAGATTTCCCTAACATACATTTTAGAGGTTTAGCTTTAGAGTTAGGTCCAAGTTATCGATTTAATAAAATTTCAAATTTTACACCTTATATAGGTTTAAATGCTTCAACCTTTTTAGGTTTCCAATCAGATACAAACTATGGTCTTAGCTCAGGAAACTATGGGGAAGGAGGTGCAGAAACATTTGTTAAATGTTTTGGTGTAACTCCTAACTTAGGTTTTTTTGTAAACTCTGGATTTTTTAAAGGATATGGAATTTCAATCGAAAATTTAATTTTAGAATGTGATAATGAACATACCAGAAGTATGACCGATGGTTATGAAGCTGATTTCAATATAGTCCAATATAGAATTGATTATAGGATACCTTTATAGAGTAAATTTCATTTCCTTAAATGGAAATTTTTTTAAATTTCAATTATTGATTTCTAATAAGAGGATATGCTTTAGGATTTAAATATTTTAAATTTGTTAGCATTATTAGGCACAAAGTGATAAAACCTATTGAAAAACCTAAATAAATTAAAACTTTAAAATCAAACATCCATACTAATTCAAAAATATTTTCCATAATAAATTTCGAACCAATTATTGAAAAAAATATTGCAATTAAAATTACAGATTTAAAAATAATTATAAACTCAATTAAAGATGAAAAAATAATTTGTTTTTTTGAAAAACCTAAAATTTTAAAGACTAAATTCTGATATTCTTTTACCTTTCCCTGAACCATAATTGCGCTAGAAATTACAATTAAACCTATAACTATTGTAACAGCTGAAATTAAAGTAACAGCAATGAATACCTTATTTAAAACCGCTGTAACTTTTGAAAGGTAGTCTGCAATTTTTATAATTGATAAACTCGGCATAATTTCTAGCATTTTGGTTTCATTAAATTTATCTGAATTAAATTTTGCAGTGGCTAAATATTCATGTGGAATTTTTTTTGCAAATTGAGGATTGAACAACATTGCAAAGTTGATGCTCAAATCACGATAGTCAACCTCTCTAAAATTTATTATTTTACCTTCGATTTCACGACCATAAATATTTAAAGTGAATATATCACCTAACTGAATATTAAAATCTTTAGCAACTTTTGCATCTAAAGATATTTGAAGTTGATCTGATTTTGATAAATCCCACCATTCACCTTCTAAAATTGGATTATCTTTTGGTGGATTTTCTACCCAAGATGATCTTCTTTCACTACCAATAACCCAGTAACTGTCATTATCTGGTTTAATATAAGTATTAGGATCAATTCCATTAATTTTTACAATACCGGATGAAACCATTGGAACAATTTCAAAATTTACATTTGGATCAATATCTAGGATTCCTTTTTCAAATTTATCTCTTTCTCCATTTTGAATGCCTACAAAGAAATAATCTGGAGCAATATCTGGAATTGATTTAGCAATTTCTCTTTGAAAGTTTGTACCAACTAACGCTAGTGTTAATAACAAAGTAACCCCTAAGCCTAGAGACATAACTGTGATTGGGGTTATACTTTTGGTTTGAGTAATATTTTTGATTGAAACTTTTAGAGGAATTATTGAACTTGATTTTAATTTTTTAAGAAAAAAAATGATTAATTTCGAAAGTAAAAAAAATATGATTAAACAAACAAAAAAGGCAGCAAAGTATCCAAGACTGTAAGAAGGTTGTTCTGATCCAATCGTAAATAATAAAATTAAAATAGATAACAAAACTAAGCTTAGAGCAACTGATCTTTTAGAATAATAAAATTGTAAGTTTTGAAATACATTTCTGAATAAATTAGAGGCTTTGACTTGATCTATTGAGCTTATAGTTGGAATAGAAAAAATTATAAGCACTAATAATCCAACTAAAAAAATCTTTAAGAAATTAGATAATGAAAACACAGGATATACATTTAGCCCCAAGCCATCAGATAGATATTTATCTACTATTGGCACAATTAGAAAGCTCGATCCATAAGCAAGAATTGTAATGATAAATAATAGGATGAATAATTGAAAGTAATATAATTTTTTTATATTGCCTGAATAGAAACCAACTGCTTTTCTCACAGCAATTGACATGTTGTTTTGGTTAATAAAAGAAAGCAAAGTATTTGCAATTCCAATACCTGCAATCAACATAGCACTGATAGAAACAAGAGATAAAAATTGAGAAAAGTTATTAATAATTCTCTTTATTCCACTGGCAGAATTTTCTGGATATCTAATTTTTACCTTCTGATCGTCTTTAAAGATTTCTTTTATTTTTTTTTCTATTTCCCCTGATCTATTATTTTCATTAAATCTTACTTTGTACTCATAGTTTAAAAAACTTCCTATTCCATTTAATTTTAAAATTTCTAAAGTCTGTTTTCCTGCTAAAGCCCAATCACCAAATGCTACAAATCCACTAACATCTGGTACTGATTTGATAATTCCAATAACTTTAAAGTTTTGATCTTGAACTTTTACTTGTTCGTCTATTTTTATATTTAGTGTTTTTGCTAAACTTTTATTAATTAAAATAGTATTAGACTCTCTTTGCATTCTTTCATAAGCACCATCAGGCTCATAAACTATATTTCCGTATAAAGGGTATTTTTCATCAACAGTTTTTATTCTTGTAAATAAAGATTTGTTTTTTTCTCTACCAGTTGTCGAGAGCATAGTACTAAACTCAATCATTTGGGAAACTGTAGCAAATTCTTTCACTTTATTAACTAGATCTAAATTTCCTTGATTACGATTATAATCAATTTCTAAATCTCCACCTAATAAAGCTTTTGCGTTATCATTGAGTTCTGTTTTAAGACTATCTTCAACTGTGAAAATAGCACTTAAGATAAAAAGACTGATAAATAATGTAATTATGATACTAAAAATTTTATGATAATTCCTGCTCAAGTCTTTCAAAGCATATTTGAGAATTAAACTAAATTCTGAAAATTTATAAAATTTTTCCATCTTTAATTTTTATTTTTCTTTTAGATTTATCCGCAAGTTTAGGATCATGAGTTACCATTATCAAAGAAGAGTCTTCTTCACTTACATACTTAAATAATAAATTTGCAATCATTATAGTATTTTCGGTATCTAAATTTCCAGTTGGTTCATCAGCTAAAATTAGCTCTGGTTTCATCGCAATAGCTCTAGCAATTGCTACACGCTGTTGTTCTCCACCTGATAATTGACTCGGTAGATTATTAAAACGATGTTTTAGACCAAAACGATCTAATAAATATTTTGCCTCTTTGTCTGGATTATTAAAATTATTAAGCTCAAGGATTAGAGCAACATTTTCAACTGCAGTATAATTAGGAATAAGATAAAAGGATTGAAATATAATTCCAATATTTTTCTTTCTTATTTTTGATATTTCATCTTCTTTAAGATTGGTAATTTCTTGATCTTGAAAAAAGATTTTTCCTGAGGTTGGTCTTTCTAATCCACCAATTAGCATGATTAAACTAGTTTTTCCCGAACCACTTTCTCCAACAACAGAAACTGTTTCTTTTTTTTGTATATTTAAATCTATATCCTTTAAAACACTAATATTTTCCTTACCAGTTTTGTATTGGAGATTTATTTTTTTTAATTTAAGAAGAGTGCTCATGAGTAAAAGTTTATTTATAAAAATTTTAATAGTTTTTCTAGTACACTTTAAGGCACATGCTATTGAAAAGGTAATCTTATTTGGCGACAGTTTAATGGCTGGATACGGGTTACCAAAAGAGCACCATTTATCATTAATTTTGGAAAATAGTTTAAAAAAAGATGGATTTAATATTACTGTGATTAATGGAAGTGTTTCTGGAAGCACATCTTCAGGAGGATTGAATAGAGCTGAATGGAGTTTATCTGAACCAGGAATTGATTTAGTTATTATAGGCTTAGGTGCTAACGACATGCTTAGAGGGATAAAACCTGAAGAAACTGAAAAAAATTTAGAGAAAATAGTAGAAATAGCAAATAAAAAAAAAATTCAAATTGTTATAGCTGGAATGATTGCGCCAAAAACCCATGGCTTTAAATACAAAAAAGAATTTGATGCAATCTATCCAAAATTATCTAAAAAATATAATCTGCCTTTAATACCATTTCTTCTTAAAGGAGTGGCGCTTGACCCAAGTTTAAATCAACAAGATGGTATTCATCCTAATAAACAAGGTACTATAATGTTAAGTGAAACAATCAAAAAAAAAATTATTCATATTTTAAATTAGTAAATATAATCACTAAAAAATTGACTTAGAATATTTTTTCCAATTATCTTGATAATGTTTGGTGTTTTCCCAAACGATTTTTTTTTCTTCTTCAGTAACTTCTCTTACAACTTTGCCCGGCGACCCTATAACTAATGAGTTGTCTGGTATCTCTTTATTTTCTGTGATTAGAGCTTTAGCACCAATAATACAATTTTTTCCAATCTTAGCGTTATTAAGAATCACTGCTCCTATTCCAATTAAACTATTATCCCCTATCGTACATCCATGAAGCATAACTAAATGACCAACCGTTACATTCTTTCCAATTTTTAACGGACAGCCAGGATCAGTGTGTAAAACACTACCATCTTGGACATTTGATCCTTCGCCTATGTGTATATTTTCAATATCTCCTCTAAGGGTTGTATTAAACCAAATACTTGAATTCTTCTCCAACGTTACATCTCCTATAATAACAGCATTAGGTGCTACCCAATTATCGCCAGAGTTTTTTGGTTTTTTATCTTTTAAATCGTAAAACATAATTTATATATTAATATATTATGCCAATAGAAACTCCAATATGTGATTTCGGCCAGAAGGCTCATGACTTTGAACTTAATTCTACGGAAAATAAGCTTTTATCATTAGAAGATATAAAAGGTGAAAATGGAACTTTAATAATGTTTATTTGTAACCATTGCCCATATGTTAAAGCGATTACTAAGGATTTGGTAGAGGATTGCAAAATATTAAAAAAGTTTGGCATAAATTCAGTTGCAATATGTGCAAACGATGCTGAAAATTATCCCGAAGATTCTTTTGAAAATATGATTGATTTTGCAAAGAAACATAATTTTAATTTTCCATATTTAAATGATGAAACTCAAGAAGTTGCTAAAATCTATGGAGCAGTGTGTACTCCGGATTTTTTTGGATATAATAGAAATTTAGAGCTTCAATATAGAGGAAGATTAAGAGAATTAAAAAATTTAATCCCAGTGAGAGAAGGAACTAGTGACCTCTTAGAAGCAATGAAACAAATATCTGAAACTGGAAAAGGGCCCAAAAATCAAATACCTAGTGCTGGCTGTAGCATTAAGTGGAAATAATTAAATGCATTTAGTTGTAACAAGAAGTTATCCTCCAGAAATAGGTGGTATGCAAAATTTAATGTGGGGACTTACAAAATCTCTTTCAAAGCATGACTTAATAAAAGTTTTTGCAGATGATCATGAAAACGCAAAAAACTTTGATAAAAATGTTTCTTTCACAATCGAAAGAATAGGTGGCCCAAAATTAATTAAAAAATATAGAAAATCATTATTAGTAAACAATTATCTTAAAAATAATAACAAAGTAAAAACAGTTATTGCTGACCACTGGAAAAGTTTAGAAAAAATAAAAACCAAAGTTAAAAAAATATGTTTAATTCACTCTAAAGAAATTAATCATAATAAAGGATCTTTCTTAAATAAAAGAGTTTTGAAAGTACTTAATAATGTTGATAAAGTTGTAGCTAATTCAAACTTTACGAAAGAACTCGCTATTTCTTTGGGTGTATTAGCTGAAAAAATAATTGTCATTAATCCAGGTATAGAACCTATTGAAAAAATAGATAATAAAAATCTTAAAGATGCAGATAGGATGCTTCAAGATAAAAATCCGAGATTAATTACTGTATCAAGGTATGACAAAAGAAAAAGTCATGACAAAATAATTATGGCCTTAAGGAATTTAAAGCAAATTTACCCGAATATTATTTATACCTCTATCGGCTATGGCGAAGAAGAGGAAAACATTAAAAGGTTAACTAAGGAACTTAATTTAAATAACCAAGTTTTGTTCTTAAAAAATGTTAGCTCTGAATTAAAAAATGCATTAATTGCCAGGTCTCATGTTTTTGTAATGCCTTCTATAACATATAAAAAATCTGTTGAAGGTTTTGGAATAGCCTATGTTGAAGCTGCACAATTTGGCATACCTTCTATTGGAGGAAAAGACGGTGGAGCTTCTGATGCAATAAAACATAATGAAACTGGATTAATCTGTGATGGTAACAACCTGGAGGAAATTTATACAAGTATAGATTTAATTTTAAAAAACAGTTCTTATATAGACCTTGGTAAAAAAGCTAAACAATTCTCTATTAATTTTCACTGGGATAAAATTATAAAAGATTATTTAAAATTACTATGATACAGTATCTAGTATGATTGAAAAATTTAATGGAATATTCTTCTTAATTGTTTTTATTCTACACTTTATTGGCCATGGGGTTTATGGGTTTAGATGTGTGTTTGGAACAAAGTCCTTCCTAGATCAATATGCAATGCACGACTCAGGAGCTATCATGACAAGATTTTTTGGATCAATTTTTATAGCATCATTCCTAATGGCAATGTATATAATGTTTATAAGATCAGGTGGTGTCAATGGAACATGGGGATTTTTCAATTTAATATTTTTACAAAATCTCTCTGCATTTGTTGTTGGGGTTTACACAATTAAAATCAATAAATTAGGACATACTGAAAAAACTTCGATTGAGGGTATTATAGCGCCTGGAATTTTAACTTTATTAAGTGCAATACTTACCTATGGTTTAGCAGATAAGATATATTTATAAAATAAAAGTTCTACCTTACATAACTAAAAGTTCTATTTGATAGAACTTATAAAATAAACATTTTTTTTAAATAAATATGTCGTAGAATAAATTATGGAAAAAAAAAATTCAGGTGTTGAAGCTGTAGATAAAGCTTTACAAATTCTAAATGCATTTAGTGAAAAAAGAGAAGAATTGACTTTAACAGAAATATCAAAAAAAATAAAACAATACAAAAGTACAACTTCAAGATTATGTACATCATTGATTAAGTTTGGATACATTGAAAGACTTCCAAGTAAAAAGTATAAATTAGGAAACGCAATTAATAGATTAATTAACGTTTATGATGATACATTCCATATTAATAATCTAATTCAAAAACAATTAAATCTGATAAAGGAAAAAACAAATGAAACTGCGAGCTTTTGGATCAAAAGTGATAATGCTCGAATATGTATTTTAAAAAGTGAACCTAAAAAAGACATGAGACACAACTTAGTTTTAGGCCAACCTAGATCATTAGAAAGAGGATCTAGCGGACATATAATATCAACTTATCATGATCTAAAAACACAAAATAAAAATAAAGTTCTTAAAGATGAATTTTCAATTTCTCATGGTGAAATTGATCCAGAAAAAGCATCAGTCACAGTCCCATTGTTATCAAAGCAAAGAACATTATTGGGAGCAATATCTGTATCAGGCCACGTTTCTAATTTTAACAAAACTAATACTAATAATTTTTTGTCAATTCTAAAGAGTTCAAGAATTAAATTAGAAAAACAAATTTAAAAGATAGAATTTGAAAATTTTTCAAAAACTTTTTCAGGTGTAAGTTTATTTAGATCAGCCACTTGTATTGCTCTAAAATTTTCTCTTTCGATACTCACTTTATACGCCGTTGTATGAGAACCAAATAAAGTTAATCCTTTTGCACCTAAGTGGGCTGCCATATGTGCTGGACCAGTATCATTTGCAACAACAAATGAGCTATCTTTAATTAATGTTGCGAGTTCAGAGATAGAAAGTGACACACCATTATTTAGTACACAAACTGCATTAATTTCTTTGGCATTTTTTATTTCTAAAGGACCTGGAGCAACCACAACTTTATATTGATCATGAAATTTATTTTTAACTAAATTTATAAACTTATTATAGTGAGGCCATTTTTTAATTGTCAAGTGAGGGGAACAAAATGGAAATAAAATAATATATTTATTTAATTTATATTGATTTTTTATTTTATCTATATTTTGACATGCCCAAGTAAAATCTGGAAAAGTAACTTTATCTGTTTTTACACCTGAAAATTCTAATTGATGCTTAAATCTTTCTAAAACAGGATTTTTATCAAATTCTTTTTTTGATTTATCTTTCGGTAAAGTTGTTTCTGATGAGGACCAAATAACATGATTTGCACTTGGAAAAAGTATTCTTTTGTAAAAGCTTGTTCTTGATGAATTTTGCAGATCAAATACTTTTGCAAACTTATACTTTTTGATAATACGCATAAGAGTAAATAAATAAATTAGATTAAACCTTGAAAGCCTTTTGTCCAAAATAACTGCCCTAAGATATGGGTTGCTCTTAAATAACTCAAAATAAGGTTTTGTAGTTAATAAATATACATCATCATTTCGATGAAACTCAGAAATATCTTGAATAGCACCACTTGCTTGAGCTATATCTCCTAATGATCCATGTTTGATTATTAAAATATTAGACATATTTTTAACAATTTAACATACTATTAAATAATTAATATGAATAAAATATTAGTAGAAGTATCTGTTGGTGAACTATTAGATAAAATTTCAATTTTAGAAATCAAACAAGAAAAGATTCAAGATATAGATAAACTTAAATATATTAACGATGAATACAATGTGCTTAAAGAGCAGTATAATGAAAAGGTATTATCTAATCAAAAAATAGATGAATTGTTCAAGTCTTTGAAAAAAATAAACTCAAAACTTTGGGTGATTGAAGATGAAAAAAGGTTGTGTGAAAAAAATTCTGATTTTAGTGAAAAATTTATAAAACTATCAAGAGATATACACTTTTTAAACGACGAACGCGCAAAAATTAAATTAGATATTAATAACCTGACAGGTTCAAAAATTAAAGAAATCAAGGAATATACTTCATACTAAATCCTTATGAGCGATAACGTATTTCAAAAAGGAAATTTTATTTTTAGTAAAGATAAAATTTTTGAACAATTTAAAGATTTCTTAAATTTATATAAAGAAAGGCCAATAAAAAATAATAAAGGTGGTATGGGTTTTAACAATATGTTCTTTTTTTTCTTAGTTTTAACTAAGAAGAAACCTTCGCTTGTTATCGAAAGTGGAGTATTTAAAGGACAATCAACATGGCTTATAGAAAATACTTTACCAAAAAGTGATATTATTTCTATTGATATTGATTTGTCACAAAGAGAATATATTTCAAAAAAATCTAGATATAGCGCTATAGATTTTAAATTTCAAGATCTATCCAAAATACCAGATGATACTTTAGTTTTTTTTGATGATCATGTAAATCATTTGGAAAGATTAATTGAGACTAAATTTTTTAATATAAAAAACATTATTTTTGAAGATAATTATTCAAATAATAAAGGAGATTTTCAAACCCTTAAGCAAATTTATAAGGATTATACTTTTAATCATAAGCCAGGATTTCTTAGTTTAATGAAAACCGCATTTATATTTAATAAAATAATATTAAGTAAAATTTTAAAAAGTAAATATTTAATTAAAAAAGATTTAGATCAAATTTCAAAAAGAATTAGGGACGGATATAACGAACAAAATTTTGAAATTATTGAAAAAAATTTATCTTTGTATTATGAATTTCCATTGTCGATTTTAGATATTTTACAAATAGATAATATACAAGAAGAACAGTTGGATAATTTAATTTCAAAGGATTTTATTAATGAGATTGATAAAAATAAAAGTCCTTTTACTTATTTGGAACTGATTTAATTTAGACTTGGAATTATTTTCCTTAATTTTAAAGGTAAATTAGTATTAATCTTACAATATATAATTCCAATACCTTTTTTCTTCATCGTTAAAATTTTTCCGTCTGGAGAAATTATTGCACTATGCCCAAAGGTTTCTCTTTTTTTCGTATTTCTTCCAACCTGGTTGGGTGCAAATATGTAACAAAAATTTTCAATTGCTCTTGCTTTGAGTAATGCTAGCCAGTGTTTTTCACCTGTTAATTTTGTAAATGCAGATGGAACTGTGATAAAATTTAAATTTTTTTTAGATAAGTTTCTATAAATTTCTGGAAATCGTAAATCAAAACATATTGTTAGGCCTAATCTTCCCCAAGGTAGTTTTACTGATACAAGTTTGTTTCCAGGTTTAAACGTTTTGCTCTCTTTATGCTGTTCATTATTGGGAAGTTTTACATCAAACATTTTAATTTTATCATAATAGGCAGCAATTTTTCCATTTGGGTTAACCATTATCGATCTATTTCTGTATTTTGTTTTATCCTTAATTGGTAATGAGCCTATTAATATCCATTTTTTATTTTGCTTTGCTATTTCTTTTACTTTTTTAATTAAAGGATCAGCACTCATTTTAAACGTATTTTTATATAATATCTTCTTATCACTTGTGATAAGTGAGGTTGTTTCAGGAGTAATGATTAAATCTGCTTTATTTTTAATTGATTGATTTATCAGTTTAACTATTTGTTTGAAGTTTTTATTATAATTTTCACCAGCTGATGATTGAATACAAGCAACTTTCATTAATAATTATATTTTCTCTCAAGAAACTTGATTAAATTATGTATTATAAATGTCATAAAAAGATAAATGCTTCCTGCTACTATAAATACTTCTATTGGTTTAAAGGTTGTTGAAATAATATACTTCGCTACACCAGTCAAATCCATAAGTGTAACTGTGCTAGCCAGCGAAGTTCCCTTTAACATTAATATTATTTCATTGCCATATGCTGGAAGAGATTGTCTAATAGCAATTGGGATTTGAATTTTATAAAATATAATTTTACTTGATATACCAAGACTTTTCCCAGCTTCTATATACCCCTTTTTAATAGTTTGAAACGCTGATCTAAGTATTTCCGATGTATAAGCACCAGTATTTAAAGCAAAAGCAATTATTGCACACCAATAAGGTTCTTTTAATATAATCCATAAAAAGCTGTTTCTTATGAATTCTATTTGTCCAAAACCAAAGTAAATTATAAAAATTTGAACAAGTAACGGTGTTCCTCTGAATAAGTATGAGTAACCATATGCAAATTTATTAAAAATAATATTTTTGCTCATTCTCATTACTGCAAAAAAAAGTCCAATAAATAACCCAAAGAATAATGATAAAGATAATAATTTAATTGTAATTACTGAAGCATTTAACAACTTAGGAAAACTATTAATCATTAATTCTAAATCCATTAAAAACCTCTGCTGTATTTAATTTCTAATCTATTGATTAATTTCATACTCAGAAAAGTAAGTAACAAATACAAAACTGCTGCAAAAGAATAAAAAAATAGTGGATCTCGTGTTGATCCAGCTGCAATATAAGATTGCCGCATAATTTCAACTAATCCAGTTACAGAAATTAACGATGTATCTTTTAATGTGATTTGCCAGACATTGCTTAAATTTGGTATTGCTAACCTCAACATTTGAGGCAGAATAATTTTATAAAATTGAATATATTTTTTTATTCCTAAGACTTTCGAAGCCTCAAACTGTCCTTTATCTATAGATTGAATTGCGCCTCTAAATACCTCTGTCGAATAAGCTCCTGAGATAATTCCAATTGCAAACGAACCTGTGATAAATGCATTTATTTCTATATATTCGTAATAACCAAACATAGAGGCAACAAACATTATTGCACCACTGCCTCCAAAAAAAAATAAATAAATGACTAATAACTCGGGAACACCTCTAATAACTGTAGTATAAAAATTTCCTATTAAGTTAAGAGATTTATATTTAGATAATTTTAAAGGAGTGAATATTAAAGCAAATAAAAAACCAATTAACATTGCTGTTATTGAAACAGCTATAGTCATCAGGGTAGCATAAAATAACTCATCTCCCCAACCAGTATCTCCGAATGCTAGAAGTTCCATACAGATTGGCGACTATATAATATAGTCGCCAAATCTAAAATTAATTACATAGATGCGTCAAAACCGAACCACTTCGTAGCAATTCTGCTTATGTCACCATTTTTTCTTGCTTTATTAATAGCCATATTGAAATCTTTTAAAAGTTGCGCATCTCTTTCTCCTATTGCACCACTTCCACCTTTTCTAATTCCAACACCTACTCCATTTCCAAAAGCTCCACCTGAAAATGTTGGTCCAACTAAAACAACAGGTTTTCCAGATTTTTCAGCGTAGTCGGTAAATGCAACTGCTGCTGCTAAAGCTACATCGCATCTTCCAGAAGCTAAATCTAAATTTACTTCGTCCTGAGTTTTATAAGTTCTAACATTTACACTTCCTACGTCACCAGAGTCTAAAAAGTTTTGGTGAATAGTCGCTGTTTGAACACAAACTGTTTTACCAGCTAAAGCACCTTCAATTGTTTTAAGTGCTTTTTTGACAGCACCTCCGCCTATTGAAAGATTTATTCCTGATGGAGTATCCATACCTTCAAGGTCTGAACCTTTCATTACAGCTAGTTGAGCAACTTCATCTGCATAACCTTGAGAAAAATTAATTGTTTTTAATCTTTCGTCAGTAATTGACATTCCAGCCATGATCGCATCAAATTTTCTCATAAGTAAAGCTGGTATCATACCATCCCAATCTTGTTCAACGATCTCACATTGTTTTCCAATATATCTACAAAGTGTCCAGGCTAGTTCAACCTCAAATCCGATTAACTTACCAGAAGCATCTTTTGAATTCCATGGAGGGTATGCACCTTCAGTTCCAATTTTTATTGTATCAGAGTATACGTTTGTCATGATAAATAAAGAAGCCAGAACTGAAATTATAGTTTTTTTGAATATATTCATTATTTTCTCCTTTAATAAAAAAAATTAGTATTTCATAAAATTAAGAAATTAAAAAGAATAAATTAGTGATTTACAGATGTATAAAAATTCCAAGAACTATCAAAACTTGGAATATAAACTCTATCTAGGGTAGCATTTCCAAAGTTTTTATTGAACACATTTTTCCAGTTTTCAACCTGTTTTGGTCTTTTGTCTTGACTGCCAACTTGAGCAGTAACTAATCCGTTTGGTTTAAGAATTCTTATAATTTGATCCATATTTTTTGCTGCAAGATCTATGCAAAATTGATCATCATTTAAATCAATATATATTTTATCATAAGTATCTGTCTCTACTTTTTTAATACTTTCAAATGCATCTCCCCAAACACATTTAACTGAATTCTTTTCTGTAGCTTTTTGACCAATTGTCCCAAGATGTTTATCACAAACTTCTACTACCTCAGGATCTAACTCGTACCAATCGATAAATCCAAAATTTTTTGATATACATTCACGAGCTACACCGCCATCGCCTCCACCAATTATTGCCGCTCTATCTTTTGTTGGATTTAATTTCAATGAAGAATTTACGAATGTCGAACTATATAAGTGCTCGTCGCATGAAGCTACTTGTAAATCCTTATCTATAAATAGAGATTTACCAAATTCCTCCAAATTTAAAATTTCAACGTGTTGACCAACTTTAGATACAAAATCTTCAAGAACATCTTTAACAACATATGATTTTTGCATTCCTGGTGTGCTAGAAGTATCGAAATAGTTTTCTACTGTGTTACGGTCAAAAGATTTTTTAACTATTCTTTTAAATTTAATTTCACTCTTAATTACATCTAAAGCTACATCTGGAGATATCTTCCCACATGTAAAAAAATCAAAACTGATTATTCCATGTTCTGGAAAAGTGTGAAAACTAATATGACTTTCAGCAAGTAGAGCAACTAAAGTAAATCCTTGAGGCTCGAATTTATACTTAGATATATTTAGTACTGTAACTTTAGCTTTTTCTGCAATTTTGTGAACTAATCTTTCAAAAAAGATTGGCTCGTATTCACCTGAAGTGCCTATAATATCAAGAGTGATGTGCTCCCCAACTTTAACCATAAAAAATTATCCCCTCTTATAACCTTTTACTTTTTCCAAAATTTTTTGCATTTCTGCAAATGTCAAATTCTTTGGCTCTCCTAGCTTTATCGCAAGAAAGTATTGGTGGCAAATGTTTTCTACTTCTTGTGCGAGTTCAAATGCTTTGCTTAAACTTTCTGCAAATGCAATCTGTCCGTGATTTGCCATTAAACAAGCTTTTCTTTTTTCTAATGCTTTTAAAATGTTTTGTGATAATTCTTTAGTTCCAAAAGTTGCATATTCTGCACATTTTATGTCATCCCCTCCCATCAGGGCAATCATGTAATGAAAAGGGGGAATAGATTTTCTATGAGTTGAAATTGCAGTTGCATGAGCAGAATGTGTATGGACAATTGCTTTTGCTTCAGGTTTTTTTCTATATATATCTTGATGAAATCTCCACTCTGATGATGGATTTAGCCCTGAATTTGCAATTTTTAAATAATCATATTCTGTTTTCAAAGACATAAAAACAATGTCAGTTAATTTGAGTTTTTCGTATTTAATACCAGATGGAGTTATGTAAAAACCTTCGTCATCATCTATTTTAGCTCTAACAGACAAATTTCCAGATCTAAGTGGCGAAAGATTTGTGGAATTCAACTTTAGAGAATAATCTATAACTTTCTGTTTTAAATCTTCATTCATTTTACTTGTTAAATAATTTTTTTAAACCTGAAGATGATGCATCACAGACGCCTTTTTCAGTTATTAATGCTGTAACATATTTTGCAGGTGTTACATCAAAAGCTAGATTCATTGAAACGCTTTTATGTGGATAAACCTGAATTTTTTTTATATTACCATTCTCATCTATGCCTTCAATGTGTGATAATTCTTTGGAGCTTCTTTCCTCAATTGGGATCTCACTATGATCTTTAATATTCCAGTCAATTGTGGAACTTGGCAGAGCTACATAAAAAGGAATTTTATTATCATAGGCTGCTAATGCTTTGAGATAAGTTCCAATTTTATTACAAACATCACCATTAGATAAAGTTCGATCTGTACCGACAATACACATATCAACTTCACCTCTTTGCATTAAAATGCCACCTGTATTATCTGCAATTATTGTATTTTTAATACCTTCTTCATTTAATTCATAAGAGGTTAAATTAGCTCCTTGATTTCTTGGCCTTGTTTCATCAGCCCAAACATGTATTGGAATTCCTTTTTTATGTGCATGATAAATTGGTGAGGTTGCGGTTCCCCAATTAATTGTTGCAAGCCATCCTGCGTTACAATGAGTCAGAATGTTTATTGTATCTTTTTTCTTTTTATAGATTTCCTCAATTATTTTAAGACCATTTAATCCTATATTTTCACAAAATTTTATGTCTTCTTCACAAATATCTATTGCTTCTTTTGCAGCTATATCAAAAATTTTTTCACTATTTACGCCTGAAAGTTTATTCATCATTCTATCTACAGCCCATTTAAGATTTATAGCTGTTGGTCTCGAATTAATTAATTTTTCTGCGGATTTCATTAAAAATGAAAAATCATTATTTTCAAGAGTAGCTAAGACTATTCCGTAAGCTGCAGTGGCACCTATCAAAGGTGCGCCTCTTACTTCCATTTTTTTTATTGCATTTATTGTATCATTAACTGTTTTGAGTTCTTTAATAGTAAATTTATGAGGGAGTTTTGTTTGATCTATAATTTTTACTATATTATTCTCAAACCAAATAGTACGGTACTCTTTTCCTTCAATTCTCATTTAATTAATTTTTGAGTCAATAAAATCTAAAATTTTTGAATTAAAAAATTTAAAACAATCTGCCCTATCCATATCGTGATAATTTTTAATTGGTTTGCCCCAAACATTACAGCTTTTACCATTTACTTTGTTATTTTCTGAAATAATTACTCTTTCAATGCCTGATATTCCATCTACCCAATCTGACACTAATCCACCAAAGGGATCTTTGGGATGTGTAAAAACTAAAACTGGCAAATTTTCGCTTTTTTTAATTTCTTCTATTTGTCTTTGCCTCATATTGGCTGGACCAGGGCCATCTTTTTCCTTAAATTTTTTTAATGCATTTTCAACACCAACTTTTTCAACTTTATATGCCTTAGTTAAACGACCATAACATTCCGGAACAAATGAAATACCTCCTGCTACAATATTTTTATTTCTGCTTAGTAGCATCATTGTCATCCAACCACCGCACGATCTACCAGTTATAAATATGTGATTTTTTTTGAACCCTTGTGAGACAAAGTTATCTATGAGATCTAAGTTAGCGTCCAATCTTTTTTCAAGTTTAGGCTTACCTTTATAAGGTTCTTTAAATTTTTTTTTATTCCATAATCTTTTATAATCATCTCCTTTAAGTTTTCCTGTACAAAATAAATAAACAACTATATCTTTATCTTTAACTTTTTTTCCAACTAAAGAAGACATATTTTTCATTCCACCTTTCCATGCACAGTCACTTGATGGACCATCGTGCGTTCCTTGTCCATGATTATAAATTAATAAAATTTTATTTTCTGGATTCTCAATTTTTTGATCTTTTGCATAAGTTACTTTTTCGGTTATAAAACCACTCTTTGTCATTTTATCGGCTACAGCATTTGTACATAAAAAAATGGATATAAGTACGATTATAAATTTCTTCATTTATTTAAAACTCTCCCTGCAACAAATTTTAATTTTTCTTTTGTTTTTTCAGTTCTTTTTTCAGGAGCTGTGATGATTGCTACATCTAAACAATTATTTGTTGGATCTTTAGGATCAATATGATTTTCAAAGTGATCTATTAAATTTTTAATCATATTTTTTGCTTTTGCTGCATTTCCTAATAGAACTTTTACTACTTGATGAACATCAACATTTTCATGATCTGGATGCCAACAATCATAATCAGTTACCATTGAGACAGATGCATATCTTATTTCAGCTTCTCTTGCTAATTTTGCTTCTGGCATATTGGTCATTCCAATTACATCAGCTTTCCATGACCTATATAAATTGGACTCTGCTAATGTTGAAAATTGAGGTCCCTCCATAACAATATAAGTTCCACCTCTTTGGTACTCAATTTTTTCTTTTTTTATAGCATCTTCACAAGCATTCATTAACCCGATAGATGTTGGATGTGCCATTGATACATGTGCTACTATCTCATCATCAAAAAATGTTTTATTTCTAGCAAAAGTTCTATCTATAAACTGATCTACAATTACAAATTTACCTGGTGGCAGTTCTTCTTTTAACGACCCAACAGCAGAAATTGATACTATGTCTGTAACACCTAGTTGTTTTAGGGCATCAATATTTGCTCTAAAATTAATATTTGATGGAGAAATATAGTGACCTTTTCCATGGCGAGGAAGAAAATATACTTCTTTATTATTGTATTCTGTTTTTAAAATTTTATCAGATGGTTTTCCCCAAGAGGTATGGATTTCCAAAAATTCTCTTATTTCAAACTCCTCAACATCGTACAAGCCACTGCCGCCAATAATTGCTAATTTGTTTTTTGTCATATATATAATCAATATATAACCTAATTATTAATGAATTTAAAAGATTATATAAGATCTATCCCAGACTATCCAAAAAAGGGAATTCTATTTAGAGATATAACTACCTTAATAAAAAATGAAAAAGCTTTTTGTGAAACAATAAATCAAATTGTTAATATATTAAAAAAACAAAATTTTGATAAGATAGCAGCTATTGAGTCTAGAGGGTTTGTATTTGCATCTGCAATTTCATATTTAATGAATAAGCCTTTTATATTATTAAGAAAAAAAAATAAATTACCAGCTGAAAGATACTCTGTCGATTTTGAATTAGAGTATGGAACTGCCACTATTGAAATGCACAAAGACTCTATTGCTTCAGGAGATAAGGTGGTAATTATTGATGATTTAATTGCTACTGGGGGAACTGCTGAAGCTGGAGCAAAAATTATCGAGATGGCAGAGGGCTCAGTGAATTTGTTTATTTTTGTAATAAATCTTTTTGATCTGGGTGGATGTGATAAATTAAGAAAAAATGGCTATAAAGTTGAAAATTTAATTGAATTTCCTGGTCATTAGTTAAATTTAAAATAACCATAATTATAACATTTTCTTCTATACTACTCTTATCGATTGAGATATTTAAAAAAAATGCAAAAAATTCTTGTAACTGGTGGCTTAGGTTTTATAGGAAGCAATCTTATAAAAATTCTTCTTAAAAAAAATTATTACGTAATAAATATTGATAAAGTAAGTTATTCATCAAATTTCTACAATACAAAAAATTTTTCAAAAAATAAAAATTATAAATTTTTAAATTGTGATCTAGAAAACAGAATAAAACTAAATAAAATTATTTCAAAATATAAACCGAAAGGAATCTTTAACTTAGCTGCAGAAACACATGTTGATAGGTCAATTGATGATCCTAGTCCATTTATAAAAAGTAATATTATTGGTTTATTTAATTTATTAGAAGTATTTAGAAAGTTTCAAAAAAAAAATAAAAATTCAAAATTAATTCACATATCAACCGATGAAGTTTATGGAGATGTGCTAAAAGGTAGATCAAAAGAGACTGATCCTTACAAACCGAGCTCACCTTATGCTGCAAGTAAAGCTTCTTCAGACCATTTAGTAAGTTCATATATAAGGACCTATAAAATTCCAGCAATTATTACAAATTGTTCAAATAACTATGGACCAAGACAACACCCAGAAAAACTTATACCTAAAATGATTTATAATATAATAAATAAAAAACCACTGCCAATATATGGCAGAGGATTAAACTCAAGAGAATGGATATATGTTGACGACCATTGTCTTGCATTAGAGAAAATATTCAAAAAAGGTAAAACTGGAAATTTTTACAATATAGGTTCGAATATTAACATAAATAATATTGCTTTAATAAAGAAATTACTAAAAATTGTTAGAACAAAATATAAAATTGACAAAAAAGTTAAAATTAGATTTGTTACTGATAGACCTGGTCATGATTTAAGGTATGCAATTAATAGTAATAAATTGATGAGAAATTTAAATTGGAAAAGTAAAATTAATTTAAATGACGGGTTAAAAAAAACATTTGAATGGTATAATAAAAATCAAGAATATTTCTTAAAATATAAAAAAAAAGACATTCTTAAAAGATTAGGTAAAAAAATATGATCAAAAAAGGAATAATACTGTCGGGAGGAATGGGTACACGAATGAGTCCATTAACTAAAGCAGTTAACAAACAGTTATTACCAATTTATGATAAACCATTAATATTTTATCCTCTCTCAATATTGATGTTGGCTAATATAAGAGATATTTTAATAATAGTTAACAAAGGACAGCTTGGGCAATATAAAAAAATAATACCTAATGGAAAAAATCTTGGAATTAAAATAAATTATATCGAGCAGTCTTCTCCTAGAGGATTGCCAGATGCATTTATTTTAGGGGAAAATTTTATTAAAAAAGATAATGTATCTTTAATCCTAGGAGACAATTTTTTTTATGGACAAAATTTAACTCAAAAACTTGTAAATTGTACTAAACTTAAAAGAGGAGCAAAAGTCTTGCTTCATAAAGTTTCAAAACCTGAGCTGTATGGTGTTGCAAAAGTGAATAATTCAAACAAAATTATGAAAATAATTGAAAAACCTAAAAAATATTTTTCTGACTTGGCAATTACAGGTCTTTATTTTTTTGATAATAAAGTTGTTGATTATTCGAAGGAACTTAAACCATCAAAAAGAGGTGAATTAGAGATAACTGACCTTCTAAATAAATATAAAAAAAATAAAAAATTATCTGCAGATTATATTGGGAGAGGAGGTGCATGGTTAGATACAGGTTCTATTGAAGATTTTTATAAAACCTCATCATTTGTTTCAGCAATTGAAAACAGACAAGGATTTAAAATTGCATGTCTTGAAGAAATATCATTTTTAAAGAGATGGATTGGAAAAAAAGAAATTAGAGATCAAATTAAATTTTATGGTAAATGTGAATATTCTAAATATTTAGAAAAAATCATTAGTTAATGAAAAAAATTAAAACAAGATTTAAAGATTTATTTATTATCAAAGGTATGACTCATATAGATAATAGAGGTTTTTTTAGAGAGCTAATCCATCAAAAAATTGTGCCACAAAAAATTGTATTCACAGTAGTTTCAAAATCAAAAAAAAATGTTTTAAGAGGTTTGCATTTTCAATCTATAAATCCACAAGGAAAGTTTTTATCTGTAATAAAAGGTAAAATATTTGATGTCGCAGTTGATTTGAGAAAGAATTCTAAAACATATTTGAAACATTTTAGTTGTGAAATAAGTGATAGAAATAACTTAAGTATTTATATTCCACCTGGTTTTGCTCATGGTTTTTACTGTTACGACAAAGAAAATATTATTTTATATGGATGCACCAAATATAGACATAAAAACTCTGAAAAAGGTTTGATTTGGAATGACAAAAACCTAAATATTAAATGGCCTAGAAAAAAACCTATAATTTCTAAGAAAGATAAATTGAATATTACTTTAAAAGAATATTTAGATTGATGAAAACTAGTTTAAAAAAAATTATATTTACTGGTGGCTCTGGTAGATTTGGAAAAGTTTTTAAGTCAAAAAAAAATAAATTTAAAATATTCTATCCAAATAAGAAAGAGTTAAATATTTTAAGTCAAAGATCGATTATAAAATATATAAAAAAAACTAAGCCAGACTATTTTATTCATGCAGCAGGATTATCTAGACCAATGTCAATTCATGATGAAAATATAAAAAAAAGTATAAATCTAAATATTATTGGTACTTCTAATGTAGTTATAGCTTGTGAAAAATTTAAATTAAAATTAATTTATTTTTCTACTGGTTATGTATACCCAGGTAAAAAAGGTAATTATAAAGAAAACGATTCAATTAATCCATTCAATAAATATGCTTGGTCTAAATTAGGTGGTGAGGCAAGCGTAAAACTTTATAATAACTCTTTAATATTGAGATTAATTATGTGTGAAAAACCATTTCTACACAAAACTGCCTATCACGATATAAACACAAATTTTATTTTCCACGAAGATGTTGCAAGTTATTTGCCAAAATTGTTAAATCAAAAGGGAACCTTAAACGTTGGTGGTAAAATACAATCAATCTATAATTTTGCAAAGAAATTTGATCCACAAATTAAGAAAGCCTCAGGAAAAAATTATTATCCAAAAAATATATCTATGAATATTAGCAAGTTAAAAAAGATCTTAAAAAAATAAGTTAATTTTCTACTCTATACCAAGATTTTTTTCCTAACATTGAATTAATCAATCCTAAAAAACGAAATTTATAGATTGTGGATTTTAATTCATTTTTTTTCAATCTAAAATAAAACATTTTAAATAGTGACCTTATCAGTTTTCCAAAATTTTTATTTAAAGAATATAAATAGCTATAATGTTTTTTATGATAATAAAATGATGACCACATATAATGCCAATTCCTTAACTTTTCAGATAAAATTTTATTTTCTGGGTTAGCTGCAATAGAGCTTTTATGTCCAAGATGTTCAACGATTAATATAGAGCTATTAAATACTTTACCACCAATTTTTTTTACTCTTTTACATAAATCTGTCTCATCAAAAAATAAAAAAATATTCTCATCAAATAATGGTTTGAACATAATTTTTTTTAAATTTATTATCATTGAGCATCCCACTACCCAATCAACTTCTTTTAAATTATTACTATCGTAACTTTTATTTTTCATTTTATTTGTTAACTTAAGATCGAAACTTCCATATGGTAGATAAGTTTCATCTGAATATGATGTTCCAATAATACTAAAATTTAATTCTTGTGTTAAATAATTATTTAAATGATTAAAAAATTTATTATCATAAACGGTATCTGGATTAGAAATTAAAATATAATTCGTTTTTGCAAGTTTTATACCTAAGTTATTTCCTGCACCATAGCCAAGATTAGTACCTGACAAAATGACTTCAACATTTTTGTATTTTTTTTCTATTTCATTTTTATGGTTAATATTATCAGAATTTTCAACATTTATTATTTTTATATCTTTATGAATTGAGTTTATACAATTATATAAAATTTGATAATTAGTTTTATATGTTACTAGAATTACTGTTAAATCAGTTAGATTGTTCATTAAAAATTAATTTATTAACAAATTAAAAAATATATATAATTTAAAAATATGTTTAAAAAAAGAATTAAAGAACAAAATTTAAAAAACCTTATATCTATTTCAAAAATGTTAAAAACCATACAACATTTTGTATTTTATGGAACTTTGCTTGGCTTAACCAGGGAGAATAATATAATAGATGGAGATGATGATGTTGATTTTCTGGTAGATATCAAGGATAAAAAAAAACTCATTAATATAATGACTAAAAGTAAATCATTTCAATTTAATAGAAAAAATTCTAATAAATATTTCATTCAATATTCTTTAAAAAAAAATAATTTAGAAACTTTTATTGATTTTTATTTTTATCAAAATAATTTTTCAAAAAATTATATAATTGAAAGGCACAACTTTCTCTCAAATATATCCAACCCAAATTATGCGCTACATATTCCAAAGCAAAACATATTTCCTGTTGTGAAAAATAAAAAGTTTAAATTAGTTTCTATACCAAAACATCCAGAAAAAATATGTGAATATTTATATGGTCGAAATTGGAAAACTCCATTAAAAAAAAATACTGGCTATCGAATGGAAATTGTTAATAATAAACCTATGCTAATAAAAAGAAGCTTTATTGGTTATCTAACAAGAGAAATAAAAAAGAAGCTAAATTTATAATTATTAATTAATTTTTGGTAGCGGGAAGTGGGATCGAACCACTGACCTCGGGCTTATGAGTCCCGCGCTACACCCTTTCTCTACGTTTTTATACCACAAAACGTTAAGAAAATAATAAAAATCCTAACTCAATGAGTCATATGTGTGTCAGGGATTTTTCAATTTTAGTGTGTCAAAATCTTTGTTAAAATAAATATAATTATGAACTTATTTAATGATAAAGACGGAAAATTTAAAAGACTTGAAAAAATTATTTTGGATATAGAAAAAGAAAAACACACAATAAGCTGGGCTCACACAACAATACAAAGTTGCCTTTGGAATCTTGAGAAGAGTCCAAACCTAACAAAATTTGATTTAGAATTGATTGCTAAAGATTTAAGAGAAAATTTAAATAAAAAAGAAGAAGCCCAAGCCAAAATAATGGAACTGCAATATAGTACACTAAAAGTTGAAATGGGAATCCTCAATCTAGGAAGTCAAACCCATGCACTTTTAAGACAGGTAGAGGAAATGAAAGAGAAAGCTGGTATTAATAACTTATGGAAACATGAGGAGGATAAAAGGTTGAATGAACATTTTAAAAAACATCCTGAAGATGTTGGAACACTTCATATTACAGAAAATTCGATGACATTTGATTTTAGCAAAAAGAAAAAATAATTATGATTAAATTAGAAAAAGTTAAATATCTAAAATTAAGCCCTAGACAGCAAGAAAATTACAACTATACCAAAGTTGCTTCAGCTCTTGCAGAATATGGATTTCAAACTATTAAACTTTCAGATGATTGGCAAACAGCAGATTTTATAGCTCAACACATAGACAAAAAAACATTCCTAAAAGTTCAATTAAAAAGCAAACTGTGTATTTCTAAGAAATATATTAATAAAGACCTTTGGGTTTGTTTTAGAGAGAAAAATCATTTTTATCTATATCCGCACGATGAAGTTATGGAGCATATTTTATCAAATTATAATGTTGGAAATACCGAAAGCTGGAAAAAAAATGGTATTTATTATTGGCCATCTCTACCAAAAAAACTTTCAGAATTTTTAAAACAATATAAATTTAGTTAATAAATCAAATGAAAAAACTTTTAGGGATCGTGGTTCTGGGTTTATAGTTATGGGTTTTAGAAAATTACTTAATTCTTTAAAATTTTCCTACAAATTTGATGATGATCTTCCAAGAAAATTTGTTAAGAAAATTTTAATAGATTCTGAAGATTCATCAAAAATTTTAGTTGATACAATACAACAATCAATCGATAGCCCGCCAAAAATTAAAATTACAAAAGAGATAACTATAGAAGTTGCTACTGCAGTTTTAGGTGTGTCTATAGGTCTTATGCATTCTGGAGGTTCTGGTTTATTGTCAGCTGCACAAGGAAAAAAAGTTGAAAAACTTTGCAGAAGATCAATAGACAAAGATTTTGGTTATACACTTAAGGAATCAAACCATATAAATAAAAAAATAGATGAATATATAGAAGCATATAAAGAATCTTGGTCGTTAAAAACTAATCCATTTAATCGACCAGCTGGGATATTATTAATGAACATTGTAGGTAAAAATTATAAATCAGTTATGACTGCTGAAGGAACTCTACAATATCTAGTTCATCAAATGGTTATGGATCAACTTATGCTTATGATTGTTGAACCAAATCGAATGTGGAAAATGTAAATTAAAACTTCCCGAGTTCTCAAAATTCCGTTTCTGAGTGTGTCATATGTGAGTCAAGAATTGACTAAACGTTCTAGAATGGTAGCGGGAAGTGGGATCGAACCACTGACCTCGGGCTTATGAGTCCCGCGCTCTAACCAACTGAGCTACCCCGCCATTTATAATCGGTAATTTATACTACTTATTTTTCTTATTTCAAAAAGAAATTAAAACTGAATATTTATTGATCCAATAATTTTGTATTTTTTATTTGAAACTACTATTTCGCCTGAAGAAACGGGTTTATTCAACATTTCCAATATAACTACGTAATGTGTTACTAATATTAGGTTTTTATTTCCATTCCATTCTTTAATGTATTTTCTTAGATCTTTTATTTGCATTTTTTTAAACTTATTAAATTTTTCATCATAAAACGAATTTAAGGCATTGAATGTTTCAAAATTTTTAAAAGCATATTTAGCTGTATCTTTGCACCTACACCATTCGCTTGATAAAACTTTATCAATTGGAATATTGTTGTTTTTGAAATAGTCTCCAATTCTTTTGGACTGTTTAATTCCAGCCTCATTCAAATTTCTTTGAGTTTCACAGTCATTTAAATCTATATTAAGTGGATCACCATTACCAGGAGCTAAAGCATGCCTTATAAAAACAACATTGCCTCCAGATTGCAATTTGGAAATAATTTGTTCATTAGAAAAAACAGTTGTTGAAAAAATTAAAGATAGAATAAAAGAGAATATTAAAATAAAATATTTCACAAATGAATCTTATTCTAAATTCCTTAAATAACAAAATTATAAAATGTAGAGCTTGCCCTAGACTAATAAAATTCAGAAATAAAATAGTAAAAAATAAAAGAAAACAATTTAAAAATGAAGTTTATTGGGGAAAACCAATAACGGGTTTTGGAGATCCAAAAGGAAAAATTCTTTTTGTTGGTTTGGCTCCTGCTGCACATGGAGGAACAAGGACTGGAAGAGTTTTCACTGGTGATAAATCATCAGACTTTCTGTATAAATGTTTATTTAATGCAAACATATCAAATCAAAGTACATCTGATCATGTTAATGATGGTCTGAAAATTAAAAATGCATTCATAACGCCAGCGCTTAAATGTGTTCCACCTGAAGACAAGCCTCTAAAAGTTGAATTAGATAATTGCTTTAAATTTTTTAACAATGAACTAAATATTTTAAAAAATTTAAAAGTAGTCGTAGCATTAGGGAAAATTGCGTTTGATACATGTAAAATTTTTTACAGTAAAAAATTTGAGATACCAAAATATGTTAAATTTCAGCATGGAAAAGCATTCAAACTAAAAAATGGTGTCAATTTAGTTGGATGTTATCATCCAAGTCCAAGAAATGTGAATACTGGCCGTATAAATGAAAAAATGATGACAAAACTTTTTTTAAAAGTAAAAAAGCTAGATTAAACTTCTAGTTTTTTCTTAAGATCCTCGGGCATTTTTGAAGGTTTTCCATTTCTATCTACTGCTACTAAATGTATATCTGCATCTGATATCATTTCATTTTGTCTAAAAATAGTTTGTTTCATTATACAAGATGTTTTAGTAAACGATTTAACTTTAGAAATAATTTCAATTGTATCTTCAAATTTAGCTGACTTTTTATATTCAATATTACATGATTTGACAATAAGCAAGATTCCATAAGTTTCTAGTAAAGATGAATTAGTAAATCCTAATGAGTAAATAGCTTCTGATCTTGCACGTTCTAAAAATTTTAAATAATTTGCATAATAAACAACTCCTCCTGCGTCAGTATCCTCGTAATAGACTTTGGTGGAAAAACTAAATTTTTTTGCCATAATTAATAATATTAATTATATTAAAATAAATTTTTATATGAAAGTTTTTATTATTTGGCTAATTGGGGTAATTTTATGGAACTTTGGATACCCTTTTGCCTCTCCATTAGAAGATGTTATTGCTGCAGTTATATTATCTTTTGCAAGTATGAATCTTAAAAAGTTTATTAAAAGTTAATTAATTTGAGGAAAAATTAATATTTTGATAATAGGCTACAGAACTTAGTTTTGAGTTATCTGTATCAGCCATTATTGCTACTCCATTTATCTTATTTACATCAAGATCATGAAACTCTTTAAAATGTTTTTTTACGTTTACTTTAACTGTAACCCATTCATTAAAACTATCTTTTGTTGTGGCTAAAACAAAATCAATTGATTTTTTTGTATAAGGACTAGGATGTGAAACATTTACATCCTCATTACTTGAAAATACATAATTCATTGCTCTATTTGATAAAGGTGTGGCGCCTGTTTTTTTTACAACAAAGACTCTAGCTGCGTAATCGTGCCCTTTTTTACTTCTTTCATTGATCCCTCTAAGATCTTTTTCCACTTTCCATGTTATATTCAGGAAGGGGGTTTTGTTAAGGTCTATTATTATTTCTTTTCCAAGACCGGATGCAGAATTGTTTGCTACAGCCTTTAAAAAACTTCCATTTTCATTTGACCCTAGAGAATATTGCGTTTTTGCATTTGCTCCTCTTATCTTTTTTACCTTTAGGCTATTAAGCTCCTGCTCTGTAAACTCAAATACTTTAACCTCCTCAGCTCCCAAATAGCTCGAAAGAAGAAAAAATGAAACTAAAAATTTAATAAATTTTTTCATTATATAAAAAAATTCTTAATACATTATTTTGCCAAAATTTAAACATTCAAAAATCAACTTTGATCAGTATATATTAGAAATGAAGACAATTTCGATTTTTATACTCCTTATTTATTGGTCAATAATGATTTTAGCTCCTGTTATCTCAAAAGATATCAAGTTAAGTCGAATTAAAATAACTGAAAATCGATTAAATTTTACTTCTAAGGTAATAAAATAATTTTTGGTGCCACACATGTTCCATCGTGAATTTGCTTGAAGGCATCCCATCCATTTTTTAAATCTCTAAATTCTATCCATTTAAGTGGTCCAATATCTTTATTTGCCAGAATCTTAAGGGTTGTTTCAAAATCTTTATTTGTATAACAATAAGTGCCAATTACAGTTACTTCTTGGAGTGTCATTTTTCTAAAATTAAAGGTTCCTGATGGTTGTGTGAGTCCTATGTGAATTATTGATCCTCCAGGTTTAACAACATCAATTGCTTGTTGTCTTGAAACTTCTAATCCAACTGTATCAAAAACTATATCAAAACTATTACTTTGAATTTCCTTATCTTCTGGTCTTACAAACTTTGCATCTAAATACTTAGAACATTCATTTAATCTTAATTTATTTGGATCAGATAAGACAATATTTTTATTTCCTTTTATTTTTGAGAGAATTAAGCCACACAATAATCCTATCGCACCTCCTCCTTGAACTAAG
Organism: uncultured Pelagibacteraceae bacterium; assembly: GCA_902554335.1. Lineage (GTDB taxonomy): Bacteria > Pseudomonadota > Alphaproteobacteria > Pelagibacterales > Pelagibacteraceae > Pelagibacter. Next base: position 792 of record CACDOD010000004.1, on the reverse strand, counting down.
GTCTTGCATTCGCTAAGTGGTTTTTTTAAAGATTCTTCTCCAATAAGTACTGCATGGAGTGAAACTGCTGTTGGCTCAGCAACCGGAGCTTCATTTTTATCCAGTCCATTTGGAATTTCATAAATATTTGAGTCAGGTGAAGATATTAGTTCAGCAAAGGCACCTTGTCTTTCAATTGGTCTGTTCATGCCTAATAAAACTCTTGATGGACATAAATGTTCTCTACCTTTTGTGCAATATTGACATTCACCACATGTAATCAATGGATTTAGAACAACATTTTTACCTTTAAATTTACCATTTTGAATTTCCCCACTGACCTCATGACCGAGTATTAATGGTGGTATTCGTCTCTCATCTTTTCCATGATATGCGTGCATGTCGGATCCACAAATCCCAGATGCATGAACTTTTAATATGCTTTCTCCACTAACCTCTAAAGGATTTTTTTCATCTCTATAAACTAATTCTTGAGTTCCTGTATAAACTAAAGCTTTCATATTATTCGCTAGCCAATAAGTAATACGTTGTATAAGATACGATTGCACCAATTAACCATGCAAAACTTTGTAAAAATCTTAATTCAACATTCCAAATTGTTGAAGCAGCAAAAATAAAACCTATAATCATAGAATATAAGCCTTTGATTTGCCAACCTCCACTATAAAAGTAAGCACCACTCTTTAAATCCGAAAATATATCTTTTGAAATATACTCTTGATTTTTAATTAAATAATAGTCAGATATAATTACTCCTGCTATTGGTCCAAAAAAAGATCCTATTGTATCAAT
>CACDOD010000003.1 GCA_902554335.1 uncultured Pelagibacteraceae bacterium | reverse complement strand
AATCAGCAAATTCTTCAAAAACTCCTAAACCCATTCCTGATAATGCAACACCTGGCAAGTTTCCTAGTCCAGCAACTATAACAATCATGAAAGATCTTATTGTATATGGCAAACCCATGTAAGGATGAATTGTAAAAGTAATTGAAATTAACGCACCAGCCACACCGCATAATGCTGCATTAATTCCAAAAGTTGCTGCATAAACTTTCTCTGTATCAACTCCTAAAATCTTAGCTGCGCGCGCATTTTGAGCTGTTGCCCTTATTGCACGCCCCAGTTTCGATTTTTTCATGTAAATCACTAAACATACAGCAAATATTATACTTACTGTTGCAGAAAATATTTTAGAATTTGGTAATACGACATTGCTATCAAACAAAAAAGTTGTTCCATAACCAGAATTAGCCAAAACAACATCTGCACCGAATGCAAAATTCATTAATTGCATAAATAGAATACTTATTCCAAATGTTGCAAGTATTGAGATAAATAAGTCTCTATCTACAACTTTATTAATTACTAGTTTGTAAATTCCAATGCCAACAAAATACATTATGATTGGTGATACTATTACTCCCCAAGCTGGATGAATACCATATAGGTACATAAAGTAGGCAATGTATCCTCCGAGTATAACTAAATCTCCTTGAGCAATATTAATAATATTCATTACACCCCATTGAAGTGCCATGCCGTAAGCGATCAATGCAAACAACACGCCTAATAATATCCCATCCAGACATGCTTGAATGGTTATCATTGGATACTGGAAAACCATAAAATCCATAATTTGCCCTTAAAAGAAAATACCCCCTAGAATTTAGGGGGTATTCATAGATTATTTATTATCTCTCAGACCACTTAGGTATTGGATGTATTAACTCAGCTGATGCCCATTTTAAAGGAGCAACAACTTTATTTTCACATTTTCCACCGTCGCACATAACTTGGAAAAGAACCATAGGCTTGTCAACATTTTGACCACCCTCTGCGAACTTTATATTTCCATAGAATGTTTGCATATTAGTAGCTGCGAGAGCATCTCTTACTTTCTTTTTATCGAAAGAATTTGCTCTCTCAAAAGCATCTTTAAAAACTAATAATGCTGCTGAAGATTCTGCTGATTGATATGGTGGATCATAACCAAACTCTTTTTCAAAATCTGCCGCATAGGTCATTCCATCTTTAAAAAAGTCATCTTTATAAGTTAGTGTTTTATGCCATTGAGAAGCACAAAGTGCATACTGTGAATTTTTTCCATGTTGTTTTGACAATTTTGCAGCATCACAGTGTGTCATTGCTAACATAGGTACGTCTACTTTCATCTCAGCAATTTGTCTAATTGCAGTTAATGCACCTTTTGTGTGTCCTGATACAACTAAAACGTCTGGTTTCATTTGTTTTACTTTAACAAGTGTAGCAGCCATATCGTTGAGTTCTTTTGGAAGCTTGTCATCGATTATAATTTCAGAGCCAGTTTCTTTAGCGGCGTCTAAAATACCTAATCTAACGTCTTGTGAGAAAGCGTCTTGTTCAAAAGCTTGTGCAATCCTAACACCTTTTCCACCATTCAATTCGACAGCTGTTCTGATAGCTACATCAAGATATAAGTTAGCGGGAGCTAATACAGCAAATAGATATTTGTAACCTTTTGTAAACAAAGATCTAGAAGCACCATTTGCTTCAACCATAGGAACACCATATTTCTCAGTTACAGGCGCAATTGCTTTTGTTAGGCCTGAGCTGTAAGGTCCAAGCATAAACTCAACACCATCTTGTGAAATTAATCTTTCTGCAAGTTGGGCTGCTCTTTTTGGATTTGACTCGTCGTCGTAGTAAATGATGTCAAATTTATAAGTTTTTCCTCCAACTTTAATTCCACCCATACTGTTAATTCTGTCAACAGCCATGTTATAGCCGTTTTGAGTATGAACACCATTAGATGAATATTTTCCAGTTAAAGAAATTGCAGCACCTAAAACAATTTTGTCCCCAACTACTTTTGCAAATGAAACAACTGAAGTTGAAAATAATATTGCTATTGCAGAAAAAAATGTAATTAAAATGTTTTTTATATTCATTTTTTTCTCTCCTCTTAATAAATTTATTAATAATTGTATTTAATCTAAAAATTTTTTTTTTTTCAAGTACACTAAATGTGCATAGCGAGTCTCAATATTGTTGAGTAAGAGCAATAATTATAGCAATAATTATTAATACACACGCGGAAATTGAATTAATAACTCTAGGATTTGCTTTTATCCACATAATCAATTTGTTTGCGAGGATTGCGTAACCTATAAGGGATATAAAATCTAATATCATGTAGGTTGATATTAAAATAATAAATTGAGCAACATAATTTCCTGAAAAATCTATAAATTGTGGAAAAATAAATGGAAAAAACATCCAAGCCTTAGGGCTAGTTCCCGCAACTAAAAATCCATCTTTAAAAAAAGAAAAAAAGCTTTTTGATGAAAAATTTTTCGAATCTATGTCTTTTGGCATACTTTTATAAATATCAAATGCTAAATAACATAAGTAAATTATTCCAATCCATTTAAAAGTATTTAAAAAATAATGGATGATCAGAAAAAAAAGATCCTATAACAAAAATTACTAAAGTTGCTTGAAATAAATTAGCAGTTACATCACCCAGCGCTGTCCAAATGCAATTTCTTACCCCGTAATTCATAGAATAAGAAATAATAACTATTCTCGGAGTGCCAGGCGTGATGAATAAGAAAATTATGATTTGTAAAAAAAGTATAAAATCTTGGGGGAACATTTTTCAGAGATAGTCCTAATGAACCGGGAGCTAAAAATGGCTTAGTAGGACTATCTTGTACTTATTATACCATAGCCCAATAAAATTTGCATTATAGATTTTTTTAAGATTTATTGAATTTTATGAAAAAATCTAAGTTACCTGAGACCCGCGTCAAAAATCCAGAGCCAAATCTTAATAGTCCAGATTGGGTAATTTGGGCTGCCTGGGCTGATCGTGTGACCTTTGAGGAAATTAAGAAAAAAACTGGAAAGTCAGAAAATGATGTTATTAAAATAATGAGAAGAAATCTTAAGCCCTCATCATTTAGACTTTGGAGAGAAAGAGCAAAGAGAAAAAGTATCAAACATAGAAAAAAATTTATTTTAGAAAGAAAAAATTTAAGAAAAAAAGTTAATAAAAATGATTTTATTTAATTGATTTAATCCAAGAAATAAATTTTTCATCTTCAAAATCTACACTGCCTGAGATTCTTGCAATCATTTCTTTATTCTTATTTAAAATAATAGTTGTGGGCACTCCTCTTAAAGTAAAAACTTTAACTAATTTCAATCCTTGGTCAAAATAAACATTTAAATTCTTAATTTTTAAATCCTTATAAAATTTATCAACATTATTAAGATTTTTATCTTCAATATTGATTGGATAAATAAAAATTTCTTCTATTGCTTGTAATTTATCCAAAGATGGCATTTCATCTTTACAAGGTGCACACCAAGTTGCCCAAAAGTTTAAAATATATATTTCCTCCGTATTAATAGAGTTTAAATTTATTTGATTTCCTTCTCGATCTTGAAAAATAATTTCTTTGTAAAATTTTGGTTTGTCTAGAACTAAAATATTTTTAAACGGTGGTTTTTCATCGCTAAACGCAGCGTTTACAACAAAAATACTAAAAATTATTAAATTAATTATTAATTTCATAAAATTTTAATAGCATTAATAAGATAAAAATATAGTGGAAAAAAAATATTTAATAATTATATAAGTTTTATGAAAACTATAACAGTTTATTCAGGTCCATTGTGTAATTTCTGTGAGGCAGCAAAGAGACTGTTGACTAGAAATAATTTATCTTACAAAGAGATAGATATATCTAAAGAAGCTGGATTAAGAGATGAAATGATACAAAAAGCCAATGGAAAGAGAACTATTCCTCAAATATTTTTTGATAATCATCATGTTGGTGGATATGTAGAGTTAAGGGAACTTGAAAAGAATGGAGAACTTAATAATCTTCTTAAATAATTAATTTTTTGGTTTAAAAACTAAGCACACACCATTGTTACAATATCTTTTGCCGGTTGGCTTAGGTCCATCATCAAATATATGACCATGGTGACCGCCACAATTTTTACAATGATATTCTGTTCTTGCATAACCTAATAAATAATCTGTTTTTGTTTCAAACACTTTAGGTAAAGATTGAAAAAAAGATGGCCAGCCAGATCCACTCTCATATTTTGAATTTGATTCAAATAATTTTACATCACAATTGGCACAATAATATGCACCTTCCCTTTTCTCATGATTTAATTCACTAGTTCCAGGTGGTTCAGTTCCCTCCTCAAAAAATACTAGTTTTTGTTCTGCTGTTAAATTTGGATTTTTTTTGTTCATAAAATTATATTATTTCAGCGCAAGATTTATGCAAGATTGAATGTAATTCGATTAATTTATTAAAATCTTTGTTATACCCTCCTCCTAATACTCCACATAAAGGTATTCTTTTTTGATAAAAATTATTAATTACTATTCTATCTCTAACTTTTATTCCTTCATCGCTAATTTTCAATTTTCCTAATCTATCTTCGTGGTGAATATCAACTCCTGCTATATAATATACAAAATCAAAACTTTCTTCATTCAAGGAGAATAGATATTTCTTTAAAATTTCTAGATATTGTTTATCTTCAAGATTTTCCTCTAATTCTACATCTAGGTCACTTTTTGTCTTTTTTGCTGGATAGTTAGATTTACAATGCATGCTAAAAGTAAAAACAGAATTATCATCCTTAAATATATCTGCAGTTCCATTTCCTTGGTGAACATCTAGATCTAAAATTAATATCCTTCTTGCATATCCTTTTTTTTGCAAATATCTGGCACCAACAGCTACATCATTAAAGACACAGAAACCAGCGCCTTCGTTAGAATTTGCATGATGACTCCCTCCTGCCGTATTACAAGCCAACCCAAAATTGATTGCAAGTTTGCTTGCAAGTACTGTGCCACCTGTTGCAACAAATGATCTTTGAACAACACTGTCGTTTAATGGAAAACCAATTTTTTTTTGGCTTAAATGATCCAAAGTTTTATTTTGAATGTTTTTTATGTAATCTTTTGAATGGGCCCGATTCAAAGTTTCAAAAGAACAGGGTTTTGGTATAAAGAATTTTTTTACTATGTTTGTTTCTTTAAGGTGATTGGCTAATTCTCCAAACTTTTTAATTGGAAACTTGTTGTCGTCATTGATTTTAGCGACATAGTCTGGATGGTTGACTATAGGTAGGTCCATTAGTTTTCTATTAATCTAATTGGTTTTCCTGCAACACATGCTTCTAAATTTTCAATCATTTGAGTGTAGAATGTTGAGTAATTTTCTGTTGTTACATAGCCAAGATGAGGAAGTATTAAAGCGTTATGTAGAAACCTTAATTTATGACCTTCTGGTAAAGGTTCTTTATCATAAACATCTATTCCTGCTCCAGCAATCACATTTGTTGATAATGCAATAATTAGATCATCTTCATTAACAATTGGTCCACGCGATGTATTAATTAAAAATGCTGTTTTTTTCATTTTATCTAATTCTTTTAGAGTAATACAGTCTTTATATCTTTCCCCTCCTTGAACATGTATTGAAATAAAGTCTGAGTTCTTAATTAAGTCCTCTTTTGTAGAGGGCAAAACTTCTAATTCAGTACATTTATCTAAATCTAGATTTTCACTCCAGCTCATTACTTGCATACCAAATGCTTTTGCAATTTTAGCCACTTGTGAACCAATTCTTCCTAATCCAATTAAACCTAATATTTTTCCTCTTAATTCTACTCCAATTGTTGTTTGCCAGTAACCTTGATACATATTATCTATTTCTGTTTTTAAGTTTCTTGCAAGACCTAATAATAAAGCCCAGGTTAATTCAGATGTTGGATTAATATTTATTTCAGTCCCTGTAACTATAATTTTTCTTTTTTTTGCAGAGTCAATATCAATTGCCTTATTCCTCATTCCACTAGTGATGATATATTTTAGTTTTTTTAAATTATTAATTAAGCTTGAAGTAATTTTGGTTCTTTCTCTCATTATTAATATGGCCTCAAATTCTTTTAATTGTTCTATAGCGTCATTTTCATCCAAAAAAGGTACATTAAAAACTTTAATTTCATATTTGCCGGATAATTTTTTTAGATCTATAAACTCTTGGGAAACATTCTGATAATCATCTAATATTGCAACCTTAAGCATTTTTAATTTTTTTATTTGAAAGTGTTATACCTGCAATAATAAATATTGCTCCTAATAAATGATAAAACATAAATTTTTCATTAAATAAAATTATTGCCATAACTGAACCAAATACGGGCATAAGATGTAAGAAAACCCCAGCTCTGTTTGCTCCAATAATACTAATTCCTTTAATCCAAAAAAAGAAGGATGCAAGACCTGGAAATATAACCACATAGGATAATGTTAGAATAAATGGTTTTCCTAAAACAATTTGATTTCCAAAACTCATTTCTAAAATATATATTGGAATAAGAAATACAAGCCCTGTTATAATAACTACTTCTAACAAGGTAATTTGTGAAATTTTATATGTTTTTTTTTTAAGTAACGCAGAATAAAGTGCCCAAGCAAACATGCCTGTGGCCATTATTAAATCACCTCTGTTAAATGCCAAATTTTTTATAACTTCAATGTCTGATTTGGTGATAATAAAAAAAACTCCTAAAAGCGATAAAATTACACCAAGAATTTGAAATTTGTTTGTTTTTTCTATTCCCAATATTGAAGATATAAACATTATCCAAACTGGAATTGTGGATATCATTAATACTCCACTTATTACCTGCATATAATATAATGAATAGTAAACTGTGGAGTTAAATATTGTAATGCTTGTTATTCCTAAAATAATAAAAAAACCTAAATTTTCTAAAATATAATTCTTTTTCTTTAAAATCTCAGTTAGTGTAAAAGGTAAAAGGATTAATCCCGCAAACAACCATCTATAAAAATTTAATGAAAAGGGTGGTATTTCGTAAATACTTGCTGCTTTACCAACTATAAAGTTTCCTGACCAAAAAAGTGTGGTGAGAACTAATAAAATATAAGCTAAGTTATTTTTATTTTTCACAAAATTATGAAAATCTTGTTGATCGATAAGGTTCTAAATCTAGATTTGTTTTTTCTTCAGCAATCATCTTTGATATTATTTTGCCTGAAATTGCTCCCAAAGTCCAGCCAAGATGATGGTGTCCAAATGAATAATATACATTTTCATAATTCTTTGATGGTCCAATTACAGGTAAAAAATCTGGTAAAGTTGGCCTGAAACCTAGCCATTCATCTTCGTGATCTTCATCATTTGGTATTCCTTCGATCATATCTTTTGCATTTAGAATTAAATTTTTAACTCTTGACTTTGACAAAGGATTATTTAACCCACCAAACTCAACTGTACCAACTACTCTCAAGCCTTGTTCCATTGGAGTTATACCAAATCCTCTATCTGACCATACTACAGGTCTAGACAACAGATTTTCATAATTTTTAAAATGTACATGGTAACCACGTTCCGTATCTAAAGGAATATTTTCGTGAAGCTGATCGGTTAATTTTTTAGAAAAAGCTCCACAAGCAATTATTAATTTATCAAATAAAAAACGTTGTGCTTCTGACCTTAAGACAGGTTTTTTTTCATCAAAATCTAAATCTTGAATATTTAATTTTAAAAATTTTCCACCATCATTTAAAAACTTTTCAAACAATTTTATCAAAATTTTTTTTGGGTTTCTGGCATGTCTTGCGTACTTGTAAAAAACACCACCATGATAAAATGGTTTTATATTAGGTTCAAGATCGTGGATTTCTTTTGGCGTTAAAATTTGTTGTTCAATTCCCAATTCTTTTCTAATATTAATTTCTAAGTCTCTGCTTTTAAGGCTCTTGTTTTCCCAAATATATATAATACCATTATTAACAACTAAGTCATCTAAGTCTATTTCCTGAAATAGCTCATCAAAAGCATCTAAGGACAGGTTCAAAATTTGATGCATATATTTTGCCGTATGCATCATTTTTGATTTTGATGAATTTAATATGAATTTCGTGAACCAAGGCAACATTTTTAAAATATAGTTCCATTTAATTGCCAAAGGTCCTCTACTACTTAAAAGCATGGCTGGAACGTCAGACAAAATATCTGTTCTATTTAATTGTAGTGATGCGTAGGGAGAAAAATGACCAGCATTTCCATATGAGGCCGCGTTACCTGGTTCATCTCTATCAAATAAAGTTACTTTAAAACCACTTTTTTGAAGAAATAGAGCTGTGCAAACTCCCTGAATACCTGCGCCTATAATCGCAATTCTTTCTTTTCTTTGCATAAATCAACTTATTAAAAATAGAATATTTCTATCACGTGACAAATTGAACCTGTAGTAATGTAATTTAGAGTTGAAACTAATTAATAATTTCTCTTGAGTATATCCTAGCACTCATAACAATTCCTAGCGCTATCATCATAGATAACATTGATGAACCCCCATATGACATTATTGGAAGAGGTGAACCAACTATTGGTAGCATTCCTAGGACCATTAACATATTTACAGAAATGTAAAAAAATATAGATATTGCAAAACCATAACAAAAAAATTTACCAAAATAATTTCTCGAATTTGATCCAATAATTAAAATACGAGTTATTATAAATGCGTACAAAATTAAAAGTAAAACCGAACCTACAAACCCAAATTCTTCTGAAAAAAGTGTAAAAATAAAATCTGTATGTTTTTCAGGTAAAAAATCTAAATAACCTTGTGTTCCTTTTAAAAAACCTTTGCCAGTTAATCCTCCTGAACCAACTGCTATTTTTGACTGTATTATTTGATAACCTGCTCCTAAAGGGTCTCTGTCAGGATTAATAAAAGTTAAAATTCTTAATTTTTGATAAGGTTTTAAAATTGAAATAACAAATGGAAAAGATATGACTAAACCTAATAGAGAATATATAATATATTTTATATTTATTCCCGCTAACCATATAACGGCAATTCCACTCAAAGCAATCAGAACTGATGTTCCTAAATCAGGTTGACTTAAAACTAACAAAATTGGAACAATTAATATAATAAAAGGAATAATAAACTTTTTAATGGAGTTAACAGCATCGGGCTGAACTCTATGATAATATCTTGCCAAAAATATTATGATTGCAATTTTCATCAGCTCAGAAGGTTGGAGATTTATAAAATATAAGTTAATCCACCTTTGTGAGCCTTGAACAGTTGTTCCAAAAAAAGTAGCACCAATAAGCAAGATTAATACACAAAAGTAAAAAAAAATACTTAGCGAAAAATAGTGCTTAATATTTATAAATGACAATAAAATCATTAAACAAAAAAATACTACAAATCTTAAAGCGTGATTAAAACTATGATAAAAATTTCCATCACTTATGTCAGTAGAATACATGGCTAAAATACTTATTGCCCCAAGAATAATTATTGAAATTAATAAGTAAAAATCTAATGATTTTATTTTTTGAAAGAATGAAACTTCTCCGAATGTACTATATGATTTCATGATGTTTCAATTTCATTTATTCTAATTTTTTCTCTTTCCTCATGTCTATCAATAATTTTTTTAAATAATTTTTTTGCTATTGGTGCTGCCGCTGAACTTCCTGATCCTCCATGTTCAACCAATACAGTTAGAGCATATCGAGGATTTTTATAAGGTCCAAAAGCAATAAACCACGCGTGATCTCTTTCTTTGTAAGGTATTTGCTCTAATTTTCTTTCCTGTTCTCTCTCAGCTTCTGTAATTCTTTTTACCTGAGCAGTTCCAGTTTTTCCTGCAAATTGATATTTTGGATCTTCAATCCTAGATGAATATGATGTTCCATATATTTCATTTGTTGATTTAAACATAGCATCTAATACAAATTTTACATTTTCCTTGTTTGTTACAAGAGGTGGATAATTAGTGGGAAGATCATAGTCTTCATTATCTTGCATTTCTTTTTTTATAAGTTCAACATTTTTATTATTTGGAATTATTGTTGGATATATTTTGTTCCCTCCATTAGCTAATTGTGCAGTCATCAAAGTTAATTGTAGTGGTGTGCTTTGTATATAACCTTGGCCAATTCCTGTGATTAATGTTTCTCCGAGATACCAATTTTGCCCAATTGCTGTCTTTTTCCATTCGGTAGATGGAAAAACTCCTTTTTTTTCATTTTCAAAGAAATTTTTTAGAACTATTTTTCCAAGCCCAAATCTGTTTGCTGTTTCATTTAATCTGTCTACTCCAAGCAATCTTGCAACCTCATAAAAGTAAATGTCACAAGATTGTTTAATCGCATTTTTTAAAGTCATATGTCCATGACCTTTCTTTTTCCAACAATGAAATTTTTGACCATAAAAATCGATATTATCTTTACAAAATACCCTCATTGATGGTTTAATAACATTATTTTCAAGTGCCGATAATGCAACCAATGGCTTTATAGTGGATCCTGGCGAATACAGTCCAGAAATAGTTTTATTAACAAGAGGTTTGAACGGATTAGAATTTAGATCTTTCCAATCTTTTGATCCTATTCCATACAAAAAATCATTAGGATTAAATGAAGGAGAAGAGTTCATTGCAATAATTTCACCTGTAAAAATATCCATTACACTAATTGAGCCTGCTTCTCCGGCAAGTAATTCGTTAGTATATTTTTGGATTTCAGTATCTACAGTAATTCTAAGTGAATTTCCTTGATCACCATTTTGAACCTCTAGTTGATTAATTCTTTTTCCATAAGCATTTACTTCAAACCTTTGAATCGTATTAGTACCTATTAATTGATTTTCAAAAGTTTTTTCCAAGCCATTCTTTCCAACCCTAAGACCTGGCACATGTCTTTTGTTAATTGTTTCATTTGATGATAAATCCTCCTTGCTTGCATATGCTACATAACCGAGAACATGTGAATAGCTCTCATTAAAAGGATAATTTCTACCTACTGAAATAACTGGTTTTAAACCTGGCAAATCATACAGGTAATAATTTATTTTTGAAAATTCATTCCAATTTAAGTTGTCTGAAATAATAATGGTTTCCCATGGTTTTTGCTTATTTTTTGTTTTGTAAATTTTATCAATATGTTTATTAGATAGATTTAATATTTGCTTAACTCTAGTAATCAATACTCTAAAATCTTCAACCTGCTCTGGTATCACATGTAGTTCGTAAACGTCTAAATTACCAGCAATTGTCTTACCGAAGAAATCTTTGAACTCTCCTCTGACCGGAGGAAGTTTGTTTTCTCTAATTCTATTTTTATCTGAGAGCGTTAAATATTTTTTATTTTGTTCAACCTGCAGATAGAATAACCTACTTACAATACCAAAAAAAACTACTGCTTTTGCTGCTGAAGCTAAAAACATTCTCCTATTTATTAATTTAGATTTTCTTACGTTTGATCCAATCCCATCTCCAAGCATTTAGGCTCCTACAGGTTTTAAATAATTAAATATCTTAGCAAACAAAAAATATAATACATAAGTGAAGGTTATATTGGTTATAATTTCAAAAAAATTAATCTCAATTGAAAATATGAAACCTAAAATTAATGCATTAACAGAATTAGCAAACAAGATTGCAACAAGAAAAACAACCGAGTCTTTGTAAATGTTGGGTCTTAAAGTTATATTTCTCAGGTATGCGGCAAATGCTATTATTGTTAAGTATATAAATGAACTTATACCTATGGGATAACCAAGAGTAACATCGTTTAAAATTCCTGATATAAATATTAATCCATTTCCTATTTGATCTGGGTCCTTTAAACTCCAATAGAAAATTATTATAAAGGGTAAATTAAAAGATATAAGCCAATCGTTGGAAACATCTATATCAAATTCATTTAGGACTGAAAAATATAATAATATTAGAGGAAAATATTTTAAAAATTTATTTTTAAGATTTATTTTTTTTTGAACCATTTATTCCTCTGCTGGTGCAATTGATTGAATTTTTACATAAGATAATTGTGATAAATCAGAGAAAAATTGTACACCAAATTTTTCAATTTGATTGTCAATTTTTCCAATTGGCAATCCAGCTCTAAAATTTCCTCCAGAACCAGATGTATATACTATATCATTATCTTTAAATTTTATTTCATTCTTAGAATATTTAATTTTCCCATAATCTTTACCTGTGCCACTTAAAATTGACTGAAAGCTACCTGGTTCTATAACTACTGGGATATTGCTATTTAAATCTGAAATTAATATTGCTCTTGATGTGGTAAAGTTAACTTCAATCACTTGTCCAACAAGATAATTTTTCTCTAGCACAACCATACCTATTTTAATTCCATCTTTGCTACCTTTATTTAAAATAATTGATTTTAAAAACTTTCCATCTTTATCAATTAAAACTCGCGAAACTACTCCGTCTATAAAAGAAGAATTCTCACCAACAATTTCTTTTAACCGTTTATTTTCATTTTCAAGAAAAATATAATTTAATCTTTCATTATTTAATTTATCTATTTGATTTTTTAAATTTTGATTTTCTTCGTATACAATAAAATATTCTTTAAAGAATACTATCGTATCGTTAAGCTTTTTTTCTGGATAACTTATTAATGCTGAAAGTCTGTAAGTTGCCTCGTTTATGCCTGTCTTAAGATATTTAATTCCAATAAAATTTAAATTTGATAAAAAAATTAGAAAAACTGAAAATATAATTAATGCAAGTAAAGAAAACTGTTGTTTGTTACTTTTTTTTAGAAAGGCTGATCTAACGGCAATTATAAAGTCATCTCTGCCTGAGGCCATTTATTTTAATACTCTGTAAGCATTGAGGAAAAAGTTTCCTCTTGATCTAACGCCTTTCCAGTTCCAATTGCAACACATGCTAGTGGATCCTCAGCAATATGCACTGGTAAACCAGTTTCTTTAGAAAATCTTTTGTCAATATTTTTTAACAATGCGCCACCACCAGTAAGTGTTAGTCCCATATCAACTAAATCTGCTGAAAGCTCTGGGGGTGTATTTTCTAGAGCCATTTTAATTCCACCGATCATTTCTTTAAGTATTGGATTTAATGCTGCGGCAGTATCTTCCTCCGTAACATTAATTTCCTTTGGGGTTCCTGATCTAATGTCTCTTCCTTTTACTGGATACTTATTATTATTTGTTGGAATAGCTGTACCAACTTCTTTTTTAATTTTCTCAGCAGTACTATCACCTATTAAAAGATTATATTCTTCTCTCATATAATTTTGTAATGCAACATCCATTGCATCTCCTGCAATTCTTAGAGACCTGGAATACACCACGCCTCCTAAAGACATAACTGCTATCTCCGTTGTTCCGCCGCCTATATCAATTACCATTGAACCAGTTGCCTCTGAAATAGGAAGTCCAGCTCCTATTGCTGCTGCAATTGGTTCCTCAATAAGTTGAACTTTTCTTGCACCTGCAGCTAATGCACTATCTTGAATAGCTTTTCTTTCAACAGGTGTGGATCCTGTTGGAACGCAAATTAGGATTCTTGGATTTGCAAAAGTACTTCCTTTATGTACTTTTTTAATGAAATGTTTAATCATCTCTTCCGTGACAATAAAATCTGCAATTACACCGTCTCTCAAAGGTCTAATTGCTTGAATATTTCCAGGTGTTCTTCCCAGCATTGTTTTTGCTTCATCACCTACTGCTAAAACAGTTTTCTTTCCTTTGTTATCAGCAACAGCAACTACTGAAGGTTCATTTAGAACCACACCTTTAGTTTTAAGCACAACTAATGTATTGGCTGTACCTAAATCAATTGCCATATCTTGTGACCAAATTCCAGTTAACTTATCAAACATTCCCATATTATATACCTTTCACTTTATTGTCATACTCCACAGAAACTTGCGTATTGTCTGGAGCTGTTTTATCTCTTTTAATTATCATTTTGTTTAATGCATTAATGTAAGCATTTGCTGAAGCAACTAGTGTATCAGTGTCTGCAGCTTGGCCAACAGTAGTTTTTCCATTTTCCTCTATTCGAACACTTACTGTTGCTTGTGCATCAGTTCCTTCTGTTACCGCATGAACTTGGTATAATTGCAAGTTAATATTGTGTGGATATAGAGATTTTATACATTTAAATATTGCATCAACAGGTCCATCTCCAGTTTCAGTTGCCTGTTTAACTTTACCAAATACATCTAATGTCATCTCCGCTCTTTGTGGTTCTCCTGTACCAGCAAATACTTTTAAAGATTTTAAATTTATAGCATTGACTTTATTGTCAATAATCAAGCTATCATCAACAAGTGCTATTATATCCTCGTCGTAGATGTGCTTTTTCTTATCTGCTAAGATTTTAAATTTACCAAATGCATTTTCAACTATATCATCAGTTACATCGACATAACCTAAACTTGTTAGTTTATCTTTAAATGCATGTCTGCCTGAATGTTTTCCCATTACAAGCGATGTTTGTTTAACACCAACACTTTCTGGTGTCATAATTTCATATGTTTGTCTATTTTTTAACATTCCATCTTGATGAATTCCTGATTCATGAGCAAATGCATTTTTTCCAACAATTGCTTTATTGTATTGAACAGGAAATCCTGTTGCATTCGAAACTATTTTTGAAGCCTTACTTAATAGTTTAGTATTAATTCCAGTTTCATATGGCATAAGATCAGGTCTAGTTTTCATTGCCATTACAACTTCTTCAAGCGCAGCATTTCCAGCTCTTTCCCCAATTCCATTAATTGTACATTCAATTTGTCTCGCACCGGCTTGGACGCCTGCTAAAGAATTTGCAACCGCTAAACCTAAATCATTATGACAATGTGTGGAAAGAATAGCTTTGTCTATGTTGGGAACTTTATTTAATAAAGTTTGAATAATTTGAGTGAATTCTGATGGAACTGTGTAACCGACTGTGTCAGGAATATTTATAGTTTTAGCTCCACATTTAATTGCTAGTTCGACTGTTTTACACATATAATCCATATCTGTTCTTGTTCCATCTTCACACGACCATTCAACATCATCTGTAAATTTTCTGGCATATGTTACGTGTTCTTTAATTGAATCATAAACTTGTTCTGGTGTTTTGTTTAACTTATGTTTCATGTGTAAAGGGCTAGTTGAAATAAATGTATGAATTCTAAATCTTGGAGCATGCTTTAAAGCTTCGTAACATCTATCAATATCTTTTTTTGAATGTCTTGCTAATCCTGCTGGAATAGAAACTTTTAAAATTTTACTAACTTCTGTTACTGCTTCAAAATCTCCTGGGGATGCAATTGGAAAACCAGCTTCAATTATATCTACTCCGAGCTCATCAAAAACTCTTGCAATTTGAATTTTTTCTTCCAAACTCATAGATGCACCTGGAGACTGCTCTCCATCACGCATCGTTGTATCAAATATAAATACTTTATTTTTATCGCTCATTTTTTAATTTTTAAAGCTCTGCATAATACAATCTCTAATAGAGATTGCAAAATAAATTACAATTTTAAATGTAAATTTGAGTATAAATTTACTTCTTATCGCTATCGATTAGTTTTTTCTTACCAATCCAAGGCATCATACCTCTTAAATTAGCCCCAACTTTTTCAACTGGATGTTCGGCAAGTTTAGCTCTGATTTTTAAGAATTCTTTTTGACCATTATTGCACTCATTCATCCATTGTTTAGTGAACTTCCCAGATTGAATATCATTTAAAACTTCTTTCATTCTTTTTTTAGTTTCCTCTTTATTTACAATTCTTGGTCCAGACATATACTCTCCATACTCTGCTGTATTTGATATTGAGTAATTCATGTTCGCAATTCCACCTTCATATATTAAATCAACAATTAATTTTACTTCATGAACTGTTTCAAAATATGCCATTTCAGGTTCATAACCAGCTTCAACTAAAGTTTCATATCCATTTTTGATTAATTCAACTAGACCGCCGCATAATACCGTTTGTTCTCCAAACAAATCAGTTTCAACTTCATCTTTAAATGTAGTCTCAATTATTCCAGATCTTCCTCCTCCAACAGCAGAAGCATAAGACATCGCTAGATCTCTGGCCTTACCTGAGCCATCTTGATGAACGGCAAATAAACATGGTACACCTCCACCTTTTTCAAACTCACTTCTTACTAAATGACCAGGGCCTTTAGGTGCAACCATAAATACATCTAAATCTTGTCTTGCTTTAATTAAGTCATAATGGATATTTAATCCATGCGCAAAAGCAATGGATGTTCCTTTCCTTGCTCTTTGCTCTATATGATTTTTATAAATTGTAGCTTGTAATTCATCTGGCGTTAGAATCATAACTACATCAGCCCACTCAGCAGCATCTGATAAATTCATTACTTTAAGTCCTTTTGACTCTGCTTTTTCTTTACTCACAGATCCCTCTCTTAAAGCAACTACTACTTCTTTCACACCGCTATCTTTTAAATTAAGTGCATGAGCATGTCCTTGGCTGCCATATCCAAAAATCGCAATTTTTTTGTCTTTAATTAAATCTGTGTTTGTGTCTTTCTCATAAAATATTTTCATTTTATCTCCCTTTTTTAATTAAATATTTCTGATCCTCTTGTCATTGCAACTGCTCCTGTTCTTGAAACACTTACTAAACCAAATTTTTTTAAATCTACTATCATTTTATCAATTTCTCTTCTTAAAGCTGTTATTTGAATTACATAAGATTTTTTTGTTTTATCCAATATTACAGGATTGAATTTTTTACAAGCTTTTAAAGCTTTATCCCTTTTGCCATTTTTCCCAACAACTTTTAAAAGTGCCATTTCTTTAAAAATTACTTGTTTATCTTCTCTTTTAAAATCTGCAACATTGTGAACTGGTATTAATTTTTTTAATTGAAGTCTTATTTGATTGATAACTTGTGGAGTTCCTGTTGTAACTATCGTTATTCTTGAAATATTTAATTTTTTATCTACTTCTGCAACTGCTAGAGACTCGATGTTATATCCTCTTCCTGAAAACAAGCCTGCAATTCTAGCTAAAACACCCGCTTCATTATCTACCCACACAACAATTATGTGTGTGTCAAATTTTTCCTTCTTGCTTGAAATACTATAAGCTGATCTTGCTTTACTCATTAAACTAAAGATTTTCCTTTACCAGTTATTTTATTTTCTTCTTGATCTTTTGGTCCTAAAATCATTTGATTGTGAGGCTTCCCAGATGGGATCATAGGAAAACAATTTTCAACTTTATCAACTAAACAATCAAATATAACCGGTCTATCTGTATTGATCATTTCAATGATTTTATCATCCAATTCCTCAGGCGTTTTTGCTCTTATTCCAACACAACCATATGCTTCTGCTAATTTGACAAAATCAGGCAAAGCAGCAGTGTAACTTTCAGAATAATTTTTATCATGCAATAATTCTTGCCATTGTCTTACCATTCCCATGTATTCATTGTTTAAAATAAATATCTTAATTGGAAGGCTGTATTGAACCGCTGTAGACATTTCTTGCATTGTCATTAAAACAGATGCCTCTCCAGCTATATCAATAACTAGTTTATTTGGATTTGCAATTTGAACACCAATAGCGGCTGGAAGTCCGTACCCCATGGTTCCAAGTCCACCTGATGTCATCCATCTGTTTGGTTTATCAAATTTATAGTGTTGAGCAGCCCACATTTGATGCTGTCCCACTTCAGTTGTAACAAAGGTATCTTTATTTTTGGTTAATTCATATAATCTTTGAATCGCATACTGAGGTTTAATACTTTCTTCACTATTTATATAACCTAAAGAATTTACCGAGCGCCATTTTTGAATTTGCTCCCACCATTTCGAAATATTTGATTTATTTGATTTAGAAAAATTTGGTTTCTCCTTTTTTAGTGTTTTGATTGTATTTTTTAAAACAGACGAAACATCTCCTACAATTGCAAGGTCAACTTTTACATTTTTATTAATCGAGGATGGGTCAATATCAATGTGAACTTTTTTTGATTTTGGAGAAAATTCATCTATCTTACCAGTTATTCTGTCATCAAATCTTGCTCCAATATTTATCATTAGATCACATGAATACATTGCATTATTTGCTTCATATGTTCCATGCATTCCTAACATTCCTAAAAATTGATTATCCTCACCTGGATACGCTCCAAGCCCTTGTAAAGTCGAAGTTATCGGAAAACCAGTTGCATCAACAAGTTCTCTTAAAAGCTGGCTTGCTTCTATACCTGAATTTATTACTCCGCCACCTGAATAAATTATTGGTTTTTTTGCTTTAGTTATCAAATTAATTAATTCATCAATATCTTTTTGTGAATAAAAATTATGTGACTTACCATTTAGTTTTTTTTGTTTTTTTAGTTTTGAATATTTATATTTATTAAATTGAATATCTTTTGGAATATCAACTAACACGGGGCCAGGTCTTCCCGTTGTTGCTACCTCAAAAGCTTTGTGAATAGTTTTTTCTAAATCTTTTACATCTTTGACTAACCAATTATGTTTCGTACAAGGTCTAGTTATACCAGTTGTATCACATTCTTGAAAAGCATCAGTTCCAATCAAATGAGTAGGAACTTGTCCTGAAATACAAACCAAAGGAACAGAGTCCATGTACGCATCTGTTAATGCTGTAACAACGTTTGTTGCACCAGGGCCTGATGTTACTAATACAATGCCAGGCTTACCTGACGATCTAGCGTAACCTTCTGCAGCATGACCAGCTCCTTGTTCGTGTCTTGCTAAAATATGTTTTATGCTTTTATGATTTTTTAATTCATCATAAATTGGCAGCACTGCACCTCCTGGATAACCAAAAATAAATTCAACACCTTGATCTTCAAGACATTTAAATACAATTTCAGCTCCTGAATATAATTTTGACATCCAGCTAATCTAGCTGAAGTTGTGCTAATTGGTCAAGGTTTAGTGATTAATTAAATAATTTTTTTAATGAGATTTTTTTATCCAGAGTGTTGATAGTTTTCCAATTCTTCATCTTCCCTCTGGCCCATGTGGCCTGTCTTTTGGCATATTGCCTTGTTTTTATGACTATCTGCTCTACTGTTTGTTCCTTGTCCTGCTTTTTATCTAATAGGCGTTTAATTTCGGTGAACCCAATTATTTTTGTAGAACTGTAACCTTTTGGTATTTTGATCCCTCTAATTTTTTTAACTTCATGCATTCCATATGGGAGCATTTTTTCTGCTCTCAGTTTAATTCTCTCTAAAAGTAAATCCTTTGAGCAGTCAATATAAAGCTTTACAAAAGTATCTTTCATAAAAAGTGGCTTTGTATCTTTGTGCCAATCAACTATTGATTTTCTTGTAAATTTTTTGACCTCGTAAGCTCTTATTGATCTTTGATAGTCATTTTGGTTCACTATTTTTTTTATTTTTGGATCAAGCTTAATTAACTTTTTATAGAAGTTAATTTGTCCTAACTTCTTTTGAAGACCTGATACTATTTTTCTTTTTTTTGCAGATATTTTTGGAATTCTTACAAGTCCTTCAATTAATGCTCTAAAATATAAACCAGTTCCACCAACTAAAATCGGAACTTTATTTTTTTCTCTTATTTCATTAATTTTTTTTGAGGCGTGCTTTAACCATTGTCCTGTTGAAAATTTTCTTTTAACACTAATAAACCCATATAAATGATGTTTAATTTTTTTTTGATCTTTTATAGTGGGACGTGCAGTTAATATTTTAACTTCTTTGTAAACTTGCATACTATCTGCATTGATAATTTCACCATTTATTTTTTCAGCTAAGTTAACTGCAAAACTTGACTTGCCTGATGCTGTTGGTCCAGATATTAAAATTATTTTGGACTGAAGGTCCATTTTTAATCTAGTTTAACACCAATATATCTTTTTTGATTCTGGTTATTGTAAATAACTACTAATATTGTTTTCTCAGAGCTTCTTAATGTTGAATTTACAACAATATTTAAATCACCTGGTGTATTTATGTTTCTCTTTTGGGCTTCAATTATAATGTTGTTTACTTTTAAGTAATTTACAGGACTATCATTATCAATTTTTGTAATTACAACTCCCGATGTATTCTTTGGTAATTCTCTATCAGTAATATCTTTTTCTGTTATAGGCCTTACTTCAATTTTTAAACCTTCAATTCTAGTTTGTTTAGGTTTTTCTTCTTTCTTCAATTGTGGTCTAAAATCTTCAGAGGTTTCCAGTCTACCAAGTGTGATTTTTTTTGTTATTTCTTTTTTATTTCTCCATACTTTTACATCAACTATTGTTCCAACTTTAGTTTCTGCAACTATTTTTGGCAATTCTTTCATTTCATTTATTTTTTTTCCATTAAACTCTAAAATTATATCTCCTGACTTTATTCCGCCTCTCTCTGATGGGCTGCCTTCAGCAACACTTGCTACTAATGCTCCTCTTGGCTCACCTAAATTTTCTACCTCAGCAATTTCTTCTGTTACATTTTGAATTCTTACACCAAGCCACCCTCTTTTTGTTTCTCCAAACTTTATAAGTTGCTCAATAACTTTCTTTGCACTATTAGATGGTATTGAAAAACCAATTCCTATTGAGCCTGATTGACCTAGAATGGCTGTATTTATTCCAATCACGTCTCCATTCATATCAAATAGTGGTCCACCCGAATTACCGGAGTTAATTGAGGCATCAGTTTGAATATAATCTTCATATCTTGAAAGACCAATGCTTCTGTTTCTTGCTGAAATAATTCCTGAAGTTACGGTTCCACCTAAACCAAATGGATTCCCAATTGCTATTACCCAATCTCCTACCCTTGCTGTATCTGAATCTCCAAATTTAACAGGTGAAAATTTATCCTCAGATTTTATTTTTAAAACTGCTATATCGGACAATGGATCAGAACCAACTATTTCTGCCTGGTATTCTTTTTCTCCATTCACAGACACAAAAATATCTTCTGCTCCCTGAATTACATGATTATTTGTTACTACGGTGCCATTAATATCGATTATAAATCCTGAGCCGAGAGCACTGGTTCTTCTTTGTTGTGGCTCTCCAAAATCTCTAAACATGTCTTCAAATGGAGATCCTGGTGGAAATTCAAATGGAAAGGGATTTGATTTAGTGGTTATTACTTGAGTAGTTGATATATTAACTACTGATGGCATCAATCTTTCAGCTAAGTTAGCAAAGGATGCTGGATAATCTTTGCTATTTGCACTGAACGAGAATAATAAAAAAATTATGTATGTTGAAATCTTTTTAATCATTACTTTTTAAATACCAAATAATTACGAACCCAACTATTGCAAAAATCAAACCTCCAGATCTTAATTGCTTGTCTGATATTAGGTTCAATTTTGATAACATATTTTTCATTTTTGATGGAAATATGGCATATAGAACCCCTTCTATGAACAGAAACAATCCTAAAGCTATTATAAGCTCTCTCATGTTTTTTAAATTACTGTTGATTTTCTTTTTGTTTTATATTTCCAAAAAATTTAAAAAATTCACTATCTGGTGAAAGTATTAATGAAGTTTCTCCTCCAATTAATGCCTTTTCGTAAGCTTGCATTGCTCTATAAAATGCAAAGAAGTCAGGATCTTGTCCGAAAGCATCTGCAAAAATTTTATTTCTTCGTCCATCACCTTCCCCTTTTAAAATCTGAGAAGATTTTTCAGCATTTGCTAGTATCACAGTAACTTCCTTATCTGCATTTGCTGTTATTTCTGCAGCCATTTCAGCACCTTTTGCTCTAAACTCTTTAGCTTCTCTTTCTCTTTCTGTTTGCATTCTCTTATAAATAGCATCACTGTTCGCTTGAGGTAGATCTGCTCTTTTAATCCTAACATCAACAATTTTTATTCCAAAGTTCTCCGCTTCATTATTTACCCCATCTTGTATTAAAGCCATTTGGTTAGTTCTATCTGCTGATAGTAATGTTTGTAGTCTTTGAGTTCCTAATACACTTCTAATTCTTGAATTAATAATTGTTGATAATCTCGATCTTGCAACTCTTTCATTTCCAACCGAAATATAAAACTTTAATGGATCAACTATCTGAAATCTGGCGAAAGCATCAACTATTAATCTCTTTTGGTCAGATGCAATTACCTCTTCTGGTGGAGTATCTAAGTTTAAAATTCTTTTATCTAAAAATACCACATTTTGAATAAAAGGAATTTTAAAATTTATACCTGGATTCATAATTATTCTTTTTGGATCTCCAAATTGTAAAACTATGGCTTGGTTAACTTCTTTTACAATAAATACTGAGAAATAAATTGTTGCTGCTATTAAAATTATTAGTGGTATTAAAATTTTTTTCATTAATTTGTTACTTTCTTTTTAAGTTCAGGAAGAGGTAAATAAGGCACTACACCCGACCCAGCATTTTTTTCAATTATTACTTTATCTATATCAGCAAGAACTCTTTCCATGGTCTCTAGATACATTCTTTCTTGAGTTACATCTTTTGCATTTTTATATTCATTATATATTGATAAAAATCTACTTGCTTCTCCTTCTGCTTTAGCTACAACTTCTTTCTTGTATGCTTCAGCTGCTTGCAATATTACCGCCGCATCTCCTCTTGCTCTTGGTATAACATCGTTTGCGTATGCTTCAGCCTCGTTCTTTGCTCTTTCCATATCTGCTCTTGCAGCCTGTACATCTCTAAAGGCATCGATAACTTGGTCAGGTGGGTCGGCCTTTTGAGTTTGAACTTGAGTTATTTGTATCCCAGAATTGTATTCATCCAAAATATTTTGAATGATTTCTTGTGTATTAATCTCTATTTGAGATCTTCCTTCTGTTAAAATAGGTTGAATTTCTGATCTCGCAATCACCTCTCTCATTGCTGTCTCAGCGGCAGCTTTTACAGTTCCTTCTGGATCCTGTATTTTAAATAAAAATTTTCCAGCATCCTTAATTACCCAAAAGACAGAAAAGTCAATATTAACAATATTTTCATCTCCAGTTAACATTAAACTTTCTTCTGGAACATCTGCAACACTTGAGGATGTAAATCCTGTATCTCTTTCAGATCTAAAACCAATGTCCATACGATTTACCTTTGTTACTTTAGGCGTTAACACACTTTCTATAGGATATGGTAAATGATAATTTAAGCCTGGCTGAGTTGTTTTAATAAATTTTCCAAATCTTAGAACTACACCTTGCTCGTCAGGAAGAACTCTATAAAGTCCACTAAGTGTCCAAAGAACTGCAATTAGGATTAATGCTAAAATAATTGGTTTGCCACCAGTACTTCCTCCTGGAAAAAATCTATTTATTTTGCTCTGTAAATTTTTTACAATTTCATCAATATTTGGTGGGGTTGGACCTCTTCTGAAGCCTCCATCTCCGTTACCGTTTCCTCCTGGTGGAGTCCCCCAAGGACTTTGATTTTTGAAATCGTTCATAAGACACTCTATATAATGTCTTTATTGACAAAAACAAGGTAATGATACTTTGAAAAATAAATGAAAATAAGGTCTAATTGACACAATGAAAGAAAATTTAGATAAAAAACGCTTTCAAAAAAACCCAATAAAGGGAACAAAGTTTACAATTGCTATTTCAAGTGCAAAAGGAGGAGTGGGTAAATCTACTTTTGCAACAAACCTTGCGCTTGCTTTGTCGAAAATAGGCTGTAAGGTTGGATTGTTAGATGCTGACATTTATGGTCCATCATTACCTAAATTATTTTCTATAAATAGTAAACCTGAAAGTGATGGCCAAAGTTTAAAACCAATTTTAAAATATGAAATACAATGCATGTCTATTGGTTTTTTGACAGATGTGCAGACACCCATGATTTGGCGAGGTCCGATGGTAACATCAGCTATAAAAACTTTTACTCAAAAAGTTGCCTGGCATAATTTAGATTTTATAATTGTAGATATGCCGCCCGGTACTGGAGATACACAATTAACTTTTTCTCAGGAAATTAATATGGATGGAGTTATTATAATATCCACACCACAAGAAATAGCTCTTCAAGATGTAAAAAGAGGTATAAAAATGTTTGACAAATTAAATGTGAAAATTATTGGTTTGGTTGATAACATGAGTCATTTTATTGGAGACGATGGAAAAAAATATGCAATTTTTGGAGAAGGGGGTGTAAAAAAAACTGCTAAGGAGTTTAATAAAGAGTTCTTGGGTGAAATCCCGATAAATCCAGAAGTTGGAAAACTAGGTGATATGGGTACCCCAATAGTATTAAGTTTACCAGAAAATGAGATATCAAAAATATATTTCAAATTTGCAACAAAAATCAAGAAGTTATACCTTAATGGCAATTAGTTTGATTTAAAAAATTTTTTTTAACAATAATAATATCGATACTTTGACCTTCTCCAATTTTAATTTTATTTAAGTTATTAAAATTTAGGTCATAAATCATCAAATTATTTTTTTTAATAAAACTAAAAAAATCTTTTATACTTCTGCCATACTCTTTAAAAGCATATGGAGCATACTCCATAAAAAAGATAATATTTTTTGATCTGATTTGCTTTTCACAACTTTTTAAAACATTTAACTCAAAACCATCAACATCAATTTTAATTATAATATTATCATTAATTTTAAATTTTTTGATAAAATCGTCTAAAGAAGTGATTTTTGTATTATTTTTTATTTTTTTTAATACGCCTCCATGGATACTATGGGAATTATTATTTTTTTTTAAATTCCAACTAGAGTAGGTCGATATATTTTTTTTTTTTCTGTTTGAAATAAAATAATTATGTAAACTAATTTTTTTGTAAAGTTTTTTATTTAAACTTAAATTTTTTTTTTGTTTATTTAATGCAAATTCAGTTGGTTCAATGGAGTACACTTGGAAATTTTGAATATTTTGATTTAATAGATTTCTTGCAAAAAATAATGATTTATCACCAATATTACTACCAACATCTATAAAGTTAATTTTATTGTTATTATTTTTTATAATTTTTTTAACCAACCTTAAGATAGAAGACGAAATATCGTTTTGAAAAGATCCAAATATATAAATAGATAAATCTATACCCTCCGACAAATCTAAATTCCAGTTAATAGACGATCTGCTCAATAATTGCTTTTGATTAATTCCACATAACATTAAAATATTGAATATTAGTTTTGCTACTTTTATTTTGTAAATTGTTTTCACTTTTTAATAAATCTGTGTAACATATACTTAAGAATCTTCATTCCATCAGAAAATTCATTTACTTTTTTTTTCCCTGCTATTCGTCTTCTTTCATTACTAGGTACATCTGTATAACTTTGTTTCATTTTTTTTGCATTTATAGGTATTTCAACGCATAGACAGAAATCATCAGATTTTAGGTTTAATTTTTTAAATGAATTTGTTTTACCAATCACAAAAGTATAGAGTATATCTGATAATCTAAGAGAAAATAAAATATTACCTAAAAAAGTAAAAATTAAATTTCCTAATTTTGTTAAAATTGTATCATCCTCACTGCTTGCATTTTTTAGATATCTTGATGCAAAAACATAATCAAATTTTTGACAATAATTTAAAAGGTTTTGTAATTCCTTAGGATTAAATGAACCGTCAGCATTAAAAATGCACAAATAATTAGTATGCACGTTATTGATGCCTTGGATTAATGCATTGCCATAACCTTTTCCATTTTGAAAAATTATTGTTACATTAAAATCTCTAATACTTTCTATTGTTTCTTTATCATTTTCTTCAAGAACTACTATTTTGTTACATTCTAAATTTTCTATTTCTTTAAGAACACTTGGAAGCGACTCAGCTTCTTTTTTTGCCGGTATAACTAAAGTGAGATTTTGCACAAATTACTTAATTATATGTGACTTCATATCAAATGACTCCATCAACTCATTCCACTCTCTTTTTGATAGTCCTGATTTTTCATAATCAATTTTATCACCGTCTATTAGTTTTTTAATTATAATTTTTCCTTTTGCTGAAACCTCTGTGCCTCCAACTCTATAATCCATAAACGCTTCATAAGTAATAGGAACCCATTTTTTTAAAGTTTCTAGCATTGCATCAGCATATGTTCTTATTTCATATTGAGCATGCTTATCGGCTCTTAATCTTAAAAAATTCATTAAATTCAATAGATCTGTTTTCCAATACCACTGGGTGTATGTGTTTAATGTTAAATTCATTCTAGCAAGCTCTCTTGCTAAGCCTACATCATTTTCATCAATTATTGATCCATCAAATCTTTCATTAAGCATTAACTCATAATTATCGTAAGTTTGCTGTGCATCATTTTTTAAAAGTGATAATACTTTTTCTGCACGTTCACCTTCTAAAACATTGCCTCTTCCCTGTCGATTAATTGTAGATTGAGCAGCTAAGTTCTCTGGTGAGGGTAAATAAAATTCTTTATCTAGTATTGAATATCTCGCAGAATATTCATTAACATTTGCTGTTCTATGTCTTATCCATTGTCTTGCAATAAAAATTGGTAGCTTAACATGATATTTTATTTCACACATTTCAAATGGTGTACTATGCCAATGTCTCATAAGATATTTTATAAGCCCAGAGTCTGTAGATACTTTTTTTGTTCCTTTTCCATATGAAACTCTGGCCGCTTGAACTATAGAGCTATCGTCCCCCATGTAATCAATAACTCTTATAAATCCATGATCTAAAAGTGGGATAGCCTCGTATAAAATTTTCTCAAGATCCGGGGCTGTTACTCTCTTCGTTTTATAGGATTGAGATTGTTGTTCTTTAATATTTAGAGCTTGTTCTTTTGTTAATTTCATTATTAAATTTACAAGTATTTATTACAAAAATAGTATTTAGCCTAATACACTAAAAATAGTAATAATTTTTTTATATATTTATGTTTTTTCTGAGGATAAGTTTACTTAAATTATTGGATTTTCTAATAGAAATAAAACATTTAAAATTTCTATTTTTAGTGTAATTGAAAGATTAATTCTCGTTTTACAATGTTTTTTATTAATTATTTTCTAATATCTTTTTCAATTGTAGGTTATGGATTATTTTTTTCTAAAATTTTAGGATTAAAAATAAGAAATTTTGGCTTTCTAGGTTTTTATGGATTAAGTTTTTTAACATTTATTTCATATGTGACCGCACCCTTTTTTGTTCATAATTATATTTTTAATTCGATTATTTTAATTTTTGGATTGTTATGTCTTATGATAATAAAAAAAGGGTCATTAGATTTAAAAAAAAACTTTAAATCTCATTTATTTGTTTTTACAATTTTAATAATTTTTATACTTTCAGCAAAAACTCATGATGATTTTCCTTATTATCACTTTCCATACAGTTATTTATTAACACAAATGGAACATCCCATTGGTTTGGGGCATGTTAATCCCGGGTTCAGAAATGCCTCTTCATTGTTCTTTCTAAACTCATTATTTTATTTGCCTGGAACTGGGATTTATTTGATGCAGATATATCCTGTTTTTGTTTTAGGATTTGCAAATTTAATATTAGTATATTTTATTTTTATTAAAAATAATTTTAATAAATTCAAAATAATAAACTTTTTATCATTAATCTTTTTTTCTTTTATAAATATTTTTTTTTATAGAATTGGTGAGCATGGCGTAGATAGGTCTGCCATGATAATTGTTTTTATTATAATTTTAATCAGTTTTGTTATTTTGAGGAATATTAATCAAAATAAGAATTATAAAAATAATTTGGATTTATTTTTATTTATTTCTATTCTTTTAAGTTTCTTAGTGAGTATAAAATCTATTTATTTGCTATATCTGCCCTTGGGATTAATTTTTTTATATTATTGGAGAAAAAATTTTATTGATATAATTAAAAAATTTTCAATTTTCTACTCAGCAATTTTTGTTACTATTTATTTAACTTATAATTTTTTTAATTCTGGATGTATTATATATCCAGCAGATTTTATTTGTTTCTACGATCTTTCTTGGTCGTTACCAAGAAGATTAATTATTCACGATAATATGTGGTTTGAACTTTGGTCAAAAGCAGGTGCTATGCCAAATTTTTCTGTAGAAAATAAGGAGCTTTATATTAGTGGAATGAATTGGTTTCCAAATTGGATGAATATATATTTTTTTAATAAAGTCAGTGACTTTTTAATAGGTTTGGCAATTTTAATATTTATTTTTTATTTAACATTTTTTTTAAAATCTAATTTTAAAAAAAATAATATGTTCAATCTTAATAAGTTTATTTTTATTTATATTTTCCTATTTGTAATTTTTTTAGAGTGGTTTTTTAAACATCCACAATTAAGGTATGGAGGATATCACTTAATTGCATTATTAATATTTTTACCAATCTCTTTTTATTTTAATAGTAGTACAATTAACTTTTATTTATTTGAAAAAAAATCAAAATTAATCTTAGTAATAGTACTAATAATTTTTTTCGGTCGAAATATAGATAGATTAGTCTCAGAAAATCAAAGCTATGGATATAATCCGTTTATAAATAATCAATTTTATCATAATGATAAAATTTACAAATACATGGATTGGATCCAAGAAAGAAAAAATAGTTTTTCTAAAATGAATATTCTGGGTAAAAAAATATTAGTAACAGTACCTTAAGGCTGAAATATTAAAATTTAAAATTAATTAATAAGTTGAAAAAAATAACTTTTTTTTTATAATCATATAGTTGGTTTTCCAACTATGGCGATAAACGAATTTCGTAATAACCATTACGGACGTGGGGGCAGTACCCACCACCTCCACCATTTTCAATAACGGGGGTGAATTAGGATCGACGGGTGTCTAAAAGTTATTCTTTCGTCAGGTATTGTTCCGCCTTAATGGGCAATTTTACAAATGCTAACGAAAGTTACGCACTTGCAGCTTAATTAATTTATTAATTAAGTAACGGGGTTTGGGGCACCTGGCAACAGAACGCCCCTTAAATAATTTATTATCTTTCTCTATCAACGATAATTATTTTGTAAAAAGACTATGTACCTACTATGTACTGACTATGTACCATACCTTCAAAACTCAAAATTTACTTTTTTTAAAATATTCTTTTATGTCTTTTTGAAACAATAGGTAAATACAAGAAATCTGTAATAAAGTATTTAAAATTAAAATAGATCTTACTGCCAATTCATTAAATCCTATTTCTGGTATAGGTCCATAAGGAGCAACAAAACTTACATTTATCGCCCCGATTAAATCTAACAAACCAATCACATTCCAAGACAGCAAAAGACCCCATAGTATAGTGCTTGGTTTTTTTATAATGTGGTAAACTAAAAATAAAGCAGTTATCCCAATAAAAAAGTCGCCCACAAAAGGAACTATCCATTCGGATGGTGCCGAACGCTCATTTTCAGTAAAGATCCAAAACAAAAACAAACCTGACCCAACTGCTCTGAATGACATCCATCCAGTTACAAAAATAATCCAATTTAATTTCACTTGAGAATTACATATCAGAAAAAAATCTCAATTACAAAGTCGTCACAAAGAAATCATAGTTTAACTATGTACCCTGCTATGTACCTATTCAAAAAGTGTTATATTCTGTTATAAGTTGAATTGGGACGGACAACAGAACGCCCATAAAATTATTAAAGATAATTAAATTTTTTGGTGCGGTCAGAGAGACTCGAACTCTCATGGGCTAGGCCCACACGGCCCTCAACCGTGCCTGTCTACCAGTTTCAGCATGACCGCTGTTGATGCGTCAGATTAAATGAATGACAATCCTATATCAAGTTGATAAGTTTTAATATGGAAATAACTGCAGAGATAAAAAAAGCTACTGACCCAATTTATAAGAAGATTTCTAGTGCTGTCCCAGAAATTGAATGGCTAACTCACGCTCCATATATATATAAAATCAATAAATTAAAAAAAAAAAAGAATGCAATTATTCTTGCTCACAATTATCAAACACCAGAAATTTATCATGGTATTTCTGATTTTTCTGCTGACTCTTTGGCGTTAGCTGTGGAAGCCGCAAAAACAAAAGCAGATATAATTGTTATGTGTGGTGTTCATTTTATGGCAGAGACAGCAAAAC
The DNA here is from genome assembly GCA_902554335.1 of uncultured Pelagibacteraceae bacterium. Taxonomy (GTDB): domain Bacteria; phylum Pseudomonadota; class Alphaproteobacteria; order Pelagibacterales; family Pelagibacteraceae; genus Pelagibacter. The sequence continues at coordinate 35,454 of CACDOD010000003.1, read as the reverse complement.
TAATGAATCCTCATAAAAAAGTTTTATTGCCAGACATGGATGCGGGTTGTTCTTTGTCGTCTTCTATTACAGGTGATGATGTAAGAAAGTTGAAAAAACAATATCCAGGTGTTCCGGTAGTTTCATATGTAAATACTTCTGCGGATGTTAAAGCTGAAACGGATGTTTGTTGCACATCAGCAAATGCTGTTAAAATTGTTAATTCTTTAGGTGCAGAAAAAGTCATCTTTTTGCCTGATGATTATTTAGCTAAGTATGTTGCATCTCAAACAGATGTGGAAATCATTTCCTGGAAAGGAACATGTGAGGTACACGAACAATTTAATGATGAAGAAATTAATGAGATAAGAAAAAATAACCCCGGAATTAAAATTATAGCTCATCCAGAATGTCCCCCAGATGTAATTAAAGCAAGCGACTTCACAGGATCAACAAGTGGAATGATTAAATATGTAAATGATAGACAGCCTGAGAAAGTTATGATGGTGACTGAATGCTCAATGAGTGATAATGTACAAATAGATAACCCAAATGTAAAATTTATTAGACCATGTAATCTCTGTCCGCATATGAAAAAAATTACACTACCAAAAATTCTTGATTGCTTAGAAAATGAAACAAATGAAATAATCATGGATGATATTACAGTGGAAAGAGCTAGAAATTCTGTAGAGAGAATGGTTAAAATTGGTCGTTAGATCAATGCAAAAAATTAATCAAAGATATATTAAATCAATTGTTAAAAAAGCATTATTTGAAGATTTATCACCTAAAGGTGATTTGACAACTAATCTAATACGGGCAAAAAATAAAGTGATTAGAGCTAGAATTATTGCTCGACAAGATGGAGTAATATCAGGTTTGGAATTTTGTAAAACTGCTTTTAAATTAATTGGTAAAGAAACAGTATTTATGAAAAAAATTAAAGATGGCAAGCGAATTAAAAAAAATAAAATTATTGCTGAAATAAAAGCAAAAACCAACACGATTTTAACTGCTGAAAGAACAGCATTAAACTTTCTCAATCACTCATCCGGTATTTCAACTTTAACCAATAAATTTGTAAATAAAGTAGGAAAAAGAGCTAAAATTTGTTGCACTAGAAAAACAACTCCCAATTTAAGATTACTTGAAAAATATGCAGTAAAAAAAGGTGGTGGCTTCAATCACAGATTTAATTTAAGTGATGAAATATTAATTAAAGAAAACCACATAAATTCAGAAAATAGTATTAAAAAATTAATAATTAAAGCTAAAAAAAAAAATAAACCAATTACTGTAGAAATAGAAAATATTAAACAACTCAAACAAGTTTTGGGAATTAAATTTAAAAGGATTTTATTTGATAACATGAGTTTAAAATTATTAAGAAAAAGTTTGAAATTGTGTCAAAATAAATATGAAACAGAGTATTCGGGTAATGTTAATTTAAAAAATGTTGGTCAAATTTCGCTCACAGGTGTAAATAGAATTTCAGTTGGATCTATAACGCATAGTGCAAAAAATTTTGATACTAGTTTATTAATTTAATTATTATTTTATAAGCTCAGCTTGGGCGGCGGCAAGTCTAGCTATTGGAACTCTATAAGGAGAACAAGATACATAATTAAGCCCAATTTTGGAACACAACTGTATGCTCTTAGGGTCTCCACCATGTTCTCCGCATATTCCAAGCTTGATTTTTTTATTTTGTTTTTTCCCCTTTCGATATGCGATTTGGATTAGATCACCTACACCATCATCAATAGAAACAAATGGATCAATATCGAAAATTTTATTTTCAATGTAATCATTCAAAAACTTACCGCTATCATCTCTGCTAATACCAAATGTTGTTTGTGTTAAGTCGTTAGTTCCAAAACTAAAAAATTCAGCATGCTTTGCAATATCATCGGCTTTAATAGCGGCTCTTGGTAACTCAATCATTGTACCTACCAAGAAATTGATTTTTGTTTTGTAATTATTTTGTACTTTTCGTGCTGTAGTTATTACAAGGTCTTTCATTATTTTAATTTCAGCCTCAGTTGAAACTAAGGGTATCATTATCTCAGGAAACGCAGATTTAATTTTTTTTCTTTTAAGCTCAATTAATGCTTCAAATATTGCGCGACACTGCATTTCGTAGATCTCTGGAAAAGAAATTCCGAGTCTGCATCCTCTGTGACCAAGCATTGGATTTTGCTCGTGAAGTTCAGTAATTCTTGCTTCTATCTCGTTTTTTGTTAATTTTAAAGAATTCGCCACCTCTTCAATATCTTTTGAGCTTTTTGGTAAAAATTCATGCAAAGGAGGGTCTAATAACCTAACTGTAACTGGTAATCCTTGCATAATTTTAAATATTTCAAAAAAATCTTTCTTCTGATGAGGTAATAGTTTATCTAAGGCAACGGCTCTATCTTCTTTTGATTTGGAAAGTATCATTTCTCTTACAGATATAATTCTTTCTTCGTCAAAAAACATATGCTCCGTTCTGCATAATCCAATTCCTTCTGCCCCAAAATCCCTAGCAACTTTACTATCTAAAGGTGTCTCTGAGTTTGTTCTAACTTTTAATTTTCTAAACATATCTGCCCAGCTCATTATTTTTGAGAAATCCCCAGATATTTCTGGCTTAATTGTTTTTACTTCTCCTGATATAACCCTGCCTGTCGATCCATCGATTGTAATTATATCACCTTCTTTAATAATTTTGTTATTTACTTTGAAATTTTTATTTTCATAGTCTATTTCAATTTCACTAGAGCCTGAGACACAAGGTCTTCCCATCCCTCTTGCTACAACCGCAGCATGACTTGTCATTCCACCTCTTGCTGTAAGAATTCCTTTTGCAGCATGCATTCCATGAATATCTTCTGGTGAAGTTTCTACTCGAACTAATATTGTATTTTGCATCATACTATTCAATCTCTCTGCTTCATCTGAATTGAATACTACTTTACCGCTCGCAGCTCCAGGTGATGCAGGCAAACCATTGGCTATTACATTTATTTTTTCACTATCGTCTAAGGTTGGATGTAATAACGTGTCTAAAGAATTTGGGTCTAGCCTTAACACTGCTTGTTTTTTAGAAATTAATTTTTCTTTAACCATATCAACAGCAATCTTTACTGCTGATTTTGCAGTTCTTTTTCCAGACCTTGTTTGTAAAATCCATAAAATTTTGTTTTCAACTGTAAATTCAACATCCTGCATATCTTTGTAATGCTTCTCTAACTTTAATAGAATTTTTTTAAGTTTTTTGTAAACTGAAGGCATTGATTCTTCCATTGATAATTTTTTTTGTTTAGACTCGATCCTTGCTTTTTTAGTGATATGTTGTGGAGTACGGGTCCCTGCTACAACATCCTCTCCTTGAGCATTGATTAAATATTCACCATAGATTTGGTTAGTACCGTCAGATGGGTTTCTTGTAAAGACAACTCCCGTGGCGCAATCATCACCCATATTACCAAAAACCATTGACTGAACATTAACAGCTGTTCCCCAATCTGAGGGAATTTGATTTAATTTTCTGTAAATCTTTGCTCGAGGACTTTCCCAAGATAGAAATACTGCACATATTGCTCCAATTAATTGATCTTTTACATTTTGGGGAAATTCTTTTTTTGTTTTTTCTTTAACTAAATTTTTAAAATCAACAATAAGATTATCCCAATCTGACTCGTCTAAATCAGTGTCAAGGAGAACTCCTTTGGTTAATTTATAGTTTTCAATTAATTCCTCAAATTTATAACCTTCTACTCCTAAAACTACATTAGAATACATTTGAATAAATCTTCGATAGCTATCTTTTGCAAATCTTTTGTTTGAAGTTTTTTTTGCTAAGGCAACAACTGTCTGATCGTTGAGACCCAAGTTCAAAATTGTATCCATCATGCCTGGCATTGAAACCCTGGCTCCAGATCTGACAGAAACTAACAATGGACTTTCCAAATCTCCAAATTTTTTTTTTGTATCCTTTTCTATAAAATTAAGCTCTTTGTTTATTTCTCTTATTAATTTAGGGTTCAATTTTTTTTTATTTTTGTAAAATAAATGACATACGTCCGTTGATATTGTAAATCCAGGAGGGACAGGCATACCCAATCTGCCCATTTCAGCAAGGTTTGCGCCTTTGCCACCTAAAATATTTTTAGGTTTTTTCAAATTTTTCAAATTTTTAGATTTAAAGTTAAAAATAAGTTTTTTCATTTAGCCTTCAATTTTTGAGAAATTAAAAAAATTATCAAAGCTTTTACACAACAAATTTAAAAGTTCTAGCCTGTTTTTTTTAATTAACTCATTTTCGTCATTAACTTTTACATTATCAAAAAAAGAATTAACGTCTTGCTTGAATTTTAATAGCTCTTTTAGGATGTCCTCAAAATTATCGTTTTTATCAAGATCTAGAAAATATTTTTTTATTTCTTGTATTTTTTTATAGAGATTTTTTTCAAAGTCATTTTTGAACAAACCAGTATCAACAGAGTTTGATAGTTTTAAATTACTTTTAATAATTTCACTGTTTAAAATATTGTATGATCGTTTGTAGATACCAACCACATCTTGTCCAATTTCTTTTTTAATATTTTGATTAAATACGTATGCATTTTTATATACTTTATACATGTCATCAATATCATTTGATAACATAGAACTTTCAATAATATCTAATCTTATATCTTTTTCTTTTGAATAATTTTTTAATCTTTCTAAAATAAAATTGTTTGACTCTTTTAGAACTTTTGTAATATCAAATTCAAAACCTTGCTCTTTATATAATGTTAAGGAGTAATTAATGATACTTCTTAGTTTGATACTAATTTTATTTTCGATAATTAATCTTAGCAAAGCGATTGCATTTCTTCTTAAAGCATAAGGATCTTTAGATCCTGTAGGTATTAAATCTAGACCAAAAAAACCAACTAGGGTATCTAGCTTGTCGCTTAATGATAGAGTAATACTGTAAGGATTTTTTGGAACCTTACTTTCAAGCCCGATTGGTAAATAATGTTCAGAAATTGATTGACAAACTTCTTTTTCAAACCCCTGGGCCTCAGCAAAATATCCTCCCAGTATTCCTTGTAACTCAGGAAATTCTCCTACTAAATCAGATTTGAGATCTACCTTGCATATTGAGGCTGCGATTTCAATTTTTTCTTTACTAATCATTAGCTCATCTGAAATTAATGAACTTAATTTTTTAATTCTCTGAGTTTTATCAAAGTATGATCCAAGTCCTTTAAAAAAATTTATTTTTTTTAAATCTGATAATTGTTTAATCAAATTTTGAGATTTATTTCTATTCCAAAAAAATTCTGCATCATTTAATCTTGCCTCTATGACTCTCTCATTTCCTAATTTTACATATCCTTTGGGGTCATTTGAGTCTGAAACCGTAAGAAAAAAATTTGTTAAATTTTTTTTTTTATCAAATGTTGGTATATATTTTTGATGATTTTGCATGGAAATTATTAAAATTTCTTTTGGAATATTTAAAAATTTCTTATCAAACTGACATAAAATTATTTTGGGCTTTTCTACAATATTTGTAATTTCATCTAATAAATTTTCTTTCAGATCGATTAACAAATAATTTTTTTTTGATACCTTTTTTAATTCATTAACTATAAAATTTTTTCTTTTATCCTGATTAAGAATAATTTTTATTGATTTAAAATATGATTGATAAGATTTAAAATTATTAAAATTTTTTGTCTTTTCCTCAAAATCTTTATCTAAATAAGTTGAGTTAGAAGCTTTCAAATGGTAAAATTTAAATTCAATTTTTTTATCATCAAAAACTGCAAGAATGGATTTAAGAGGCCTACCCCAAAACATTTGGTTATTGCCCCATTTCATAGATTTATTCCAGTTAATTTTATCTAAAATTATAGGAATATTTTTTTTTAGCAAATCATGGGTCTTAAGTTTTTGTTTAGGTTTTATATAAAAATAGAATTCTCCTTTTTCAGTTGTCTTAGTATTTACTTGAGATTTTTTAATATCGTGAGATTTTAAAAAACCTTCTAAAGCCTCTTGTTTTGAATTGACAGAAGGTCCCTTCAGTTCCTGAGATTTTTTAAAAACTTCTTTAGAAATATTTGAAAAATATACTATAATTCTATTAGGTGTAGAATATACATCTGCAGAGCCTTTAATGCTTATGTTATTTTGCTGAAAAAAATTTTTAAAATCTAAAAGTAATTTTTTCCTTGCATTTATTTGAAGTTTTGGTGGTACTTCCTCACTAAAGAGTTCTAAAAAGAATTCTGACATATTAAATTTGTGTGTCTAACCAGACCCTGCCTATCATTTTTGTAAGTTCTCTAATTCTGGCTATATATTCAGCTCGTTGGGCTACACTTATAACTCCTCTTGAGTCTAATATGTTAAAAACATGACTTGCTTTTAAGCATTGGTCATATGCTGGTAAAGAAAGTTTCTTTTCCGTTAAAGACTTTGCTTCACTTTCTAACATGTCGAAGATGTTAAACAAATTATCTGTGTTTGCATATTCAAAGTTATAAGCTGAAAATTCTTTTTCAGATTGGTGAAAAACATCTTTATAAAGAATTCCTTGGTCATTCCAATTTAGTTCGAATATATTTTTTTTATTTTGTATAAACATACATAATCTCTCTAAACCATAGGTTATCTCAACAGAAACTGGATTACATTCTATACCTGCCATTTGTTGAAAATAAGTAAATTGAGTAATTTCCATTCCATCACACCAAACTTCCCATCCTAAGCCTGCTGCGCCTAAAGTAGGACTCTCCCAATCGTCCTCAACAAATCTTATATCATGCTCATCATTCTTAATGCCTAATGATAAAAGGCTATTAAGAAAAAGTTTTTTTATATTATCTGGTGATGGTTTAATTAAAACTTGAAATTGATAATAGTGCTGCAACCTGTTTGGATTATCTCCATACCTCCCATCCGTAGGTCGTCTAGATGGCTGAACATAAGCAGTACGCCAAGGTTTTTTTCCAAGTGATCTCAAAGTTGTTGCAGGATGAAATGTTCCAGCTCCAACTTCTATATCATATGGTTGCAGTACAACACATCCTTGTTTGCTCCAATATTTTTGTAAACTTAATATAGAATCTTGAAATGACAGAATTTTTTTTTTTGATATTTTTTTTCTAGAAACCATATCTTTGCCAAATACTTCTTTCTTCTAAAATGCTAGCAATTTTTTCTATGCTCTCCTCTGAAGATGATAGTTTTTTTGATATCCAGCTTTTCGGTTTTTCGAATTTTTTGATTGCAATATCTTTGCCATATTTTTCTCTTAAAACCTGACTAATATTACCTATCTCATCAATAAGTCCTAACTCTTTAGCTTTTTTTCCTGACCAAAACTCACCAGAAAATAATTCAACACCTGAGTTTTTATTAAGCTTATCTTTTCTGCTTTCCTCTACAACATCAATAAAATCTTGATGTATCTCTAACTGTATTTTTTTCAGTCTTTCAATATCCTCGGGTTTTTCTTCCATAAAAGGGTCGAGCGTACTTTTATTTTTGCCAGCTGTATATACCCTTCTTTCAACTCCAATTTTTTTAATCAAATCTTTAAAACCAAAGGAAGAAAATATAACTCCTATTGATCCTACAATAGAACTTTGGTTTGCATATATTTCATCACCAGCACACGCAATTAAATAACCTCCAGAAGCAGCAACATCCTCTGCAAATACTATAACTTTTTTCTTATTTTCTTTTGCTTGTTCTCTTATAAATTTATAAATAAGATGAGATTGAACAGGAGATCCCCCGGGTGAATTAATTGTTATTGCAACAGCAGGACTTTTCTTAATTGAGAATGCTTTTTTTATTATTTCTTCTTGGCCTGAAAAATCTAATCCTTGTCTAAATTTTCCAGCATTCCCAATTACCCCACTGAGCCTAATATGGGGAATAATTTTTTTTTTTTTGAAAAAAGAAAACATGTTAATGCTTATTAGATTTTATTAATAATATAAAGCTTACTTTTAGTTGAAGAAAATGGTGCGTCAATTGATAAGTGTATTAAATTTGATTATATATTAACTTTATTCTATGGGATCAGTAATCAAATTAAGTAAAAAAATAAATAATTCTTATTTAGAATTAAAAAAATCAGTTGAAGATAAGCTTCTAATGGTAGATGAAAGAATTGAAGAAAAGCTTCAAAGTAATGTCGATTTAGTAAAAAAAATGTCCTCCTACCACCTTAATACAGGTGGAAAAAAATTAAGAGCACTAATTACCTTGGGTGCTTCAAGATTATGTGGTTACAATAAAGGTTCGAGGGATGTAAATTTTGCTGCATGTGTTGAATTAATTCATTCTGCAACTTTAATGCATGACGACGTTATAGATAATGGAGAAATAAGAAGAGGAAAAAAAACACTTAATAAAATTTGGGGAAATCAATCCTCAATATTAGTGGGTGATTACCTATTGAGCCGTTGTTTTGAGATGATGGTAGAAGATGGAAATTTAGAAATATTAAAACTTCTTTCGTCGACATCTGCATTAATATCTCAAGGTGAAATTTTGCAATTACAATATAGAGGTGATGTGGATATGTTAGAAGAAACATATTTAAAAATTATTTCAAGTAAAACAGCAGCTCTATTTTTGGCTGCTGCCAAAATAGGACCAATTATAACAAATAAAGAAAATAAATATAAAGACGCTCTAGAGTCCTATGGTAAAAATCTTGGGCTAACATTTCAAATAGCAGACGACACCCTAGATTATAATTCAGATCTTAAGATTTTTGGAAAAAATATTGGAAATGATTTTTTTGAAGGAAAAGTCACACTTCCAATAATTTTGCTTCTCCAAAAAATAAGCGATAATAAAAAAAAATTACTTAAAGATTTTTTTACTAAAGAAAATAGAAATGAAAATGACTTAAAAGAAGTTCTTGAGCTAATAAAGCATTATAATATAATAAATGAATGTTATAAAAAAGCTGAGCATTATATAAGCCTAGCATCAAATTCATTAAACATTTTTCAAAATAGCAATGAAAAAGATATACTTAGAAATTTAACAACGTTCTCTTTAGAGCGTAATTTTTAAGGGTATAAAATATTTTTTTTCCAAGAATTTAATTCTTTTAAATATTCTAATCTTTGATGAAGCCTTCCCTCAACATCTTTCCAAAACTCAATTCTTTTAGGTGAAAGCATAAAACCCGACCAATGGTTTGGTCTTGGAACATTATTTTGATCTGAAAATTTGTTTTTATATTTTTGAATTCTATTTAAAAAAGCATCCCTAGTTTCCATTGGTTTTGACTGATTAGATGACCAGGCTCCTATTCTGCTTAAATAAGGTCGAGAATTAAAATATTCGTCAGCCTCTTTATCTGATATTGAAGAGATTTCGCCAGAAATTCTTACTTGCCTCAATAATGATTTCCAGTGAAAACACATTGAAGCTTTAGGTATTTTTTTTAAGTCTGATCCTTTTTTACTTTCTAAGTTTGTAAAAAAAATAAAACCATTATTGTTGAATTCTTTTAATAGAACCATTCTAACATCAGGTTGATTGGACTCGTTAACAGTAGCTAATGCAACTGCATTTGGATCATTAATTTCATTTTTTTCAGCTTCAGACATCCATTGTTTGAAAACTATGAATGGATCATCTTCATTCATGAAGCAAATATCTAGCCCTAAATTATTTTTTTTATTCATAATTTCGACAAATTAAACTATATAACAGGTATAATGTCATTTAATACTTTTGGAAAGTTTTTTAGATTTACTACTTGGGGCGAATCCCATGGACCAGCTATAGGGTGTGTCATAGATGGTTGTCCCCCAAATATACAAATTAAAGCTGAAGATATTCAAAAGGAATTAAACAAAAGAAGGCCAGGTCAAAATAAATTCGTTACTCAAAGAAAAGAGAAAGACTTAGTTCATATAATGTCAGGTGTATTTGATGGAAAAACAACGGGTACACCAATATCTTTAATTATATATAACGAGGACCAAAAATCTAGAGACTACGAAACAATAAAATCTAAATTTAGACCAGGCCATGCTGACTATACTTATTTTATGAAATACGGAATACGAGACTACAGAGGTGGAGGAAGACAGTCAGCAAGGGAAACTGCTGCTAGAGTTGCGGCAGGAGCAGTAGCAAAAAAAGTTTTAGAAAATAAAATTGGTAAAAGGTATCAAGTTATTGGAGCTGTTACTCAAATTGGTATTCTAGGTATAAACCCAAATAACTGGGATGAAAAATTTATTGCAAAAAATTCTTTTTTTTGCCCTGATAAAAAAATACTTAAACTTTGGGAAAAATATCTTTTATCTATAAGAAAAGCAGGCTCATCATGTGGAGCAGTGATAGAAGTCAGAGCAAAAGGGGTGCCGATTGGCTTGGGAGCTCCAATTTATTCAAAATTAGACATGGATATTGCCTCAGCAATGATGAGTATAAATGCAGTTAAAGGTGTAAATATTGGCTCTGGAATGAATGCTGCAAAGTTGACCGGCGAAGAAAATTCAGATGAAATATATAAAAAAGGAAAAAAAACATTTTTCAAATCAAATAATGCCGGAGGAATATTGGGAGGTATATCTACAGGACAAGATATTATAGTTTCCTTCGCGGTGAAACCTACATCATCTATTCTTAATGAGAGAAAAACAATAGATAAAACAGGTAAAAATACATCTATTTCCGTTAAAGGAAGACATGATCCATGTGTAGGTATTCGTGCGGTACCAATTGGTGAAGCAATGATGCACTGTATTTTGCTAGATCACTACCTCATGAATAAAGCTCAGTGTGAAAACTAATTAGTTTTTTTCAATATTACTTTTGAGTTTAATGTATCTATAACTTTATTTTCAATAGATATAGAATCTAAACCAGCTACCTTATACATATTTTCTGGCTTATCTTGATCAATAAATAAATCAGGCAAAATCATAGATCTAAACTTAGCATCTTTATCTAGTAAATTTTTTTCGTTTAAAAAGTGATTAACATGAGATCCAAAACCCCCAATAGATCCTTCCTCAATTGTTATGATTACGTCATGATTCGTAGCAATTTGCCATAACGAGTTTTGATCTAGAGGTTTTGCAAATCGCGCATCAAATACAGTTGTAGAAATTCCCTTTTTTGATAAATTTTTTTCTGCAATTAAACATTCTTGCAGTCTTGCTCCAAAATTTAATAAAGCAACTTGTTTTCCTTCTTTGATAAATCTCCCTTTACCAATAATTAATTTTTCTTCTTCATTAGGTAATTCTATTCCAATTCCGTTTCCTCTAGGGTATCTAAACGCAGATGGTTTATCATTTATTGAGACTGAAGTATTAATCATTTTAACAAGTTCTGACTCATTGCTGGCTGCCATAACTACAAAATTTGGTAATGTTGTTAAATAAGTTATATCAAATGAGCCAGCATGTGTTGGTCCATCTGCTCCTACAAGTCCTGCTCTATCAATTGCAAATCTTACTGGGAGTGATTGAATTGCAATATCGTGAACTACCTGATCATAAGCTCTTTGCAAAAAAGTTGAGTAAATTGCTGCAAAAGGTTTATAACCTTGGGTTGACAATCCTCCTGAGAAAGTTACTGCGTGCTGCTCAGCAATTCCAACATCAAACATTCTGTCAGGAAATCTTTGAGCAAACAAATCCATTCCAGTTCCACCAGGCATCGCAGCAGTTATCCCTACAATTTTGCTATCTTTTTCGGCATGTTTAATAAGCGAATTAGCAAAAACTTTTGTATAAGAAGGAGCTATGCTTTTTCCTTTGTCTTGTTGACCAGTTAAAACATTAAATTTTGTAACTCCATGATATTTGTCTAAAGATTTTTCAGCAAATTCATATCCTTTGCCTTTTTCAGTCTTAATATGAATTAAAATTGGACCATCATATTTCATTTTTTTTGCATTATCTAAAACGGAAGTTAGCACGTCAATATCGTGACCATCTATTGGTCCAACGTAATAAAAACCCAGTGAACTAAATAAAGTACCCCCTGTTACCGCAGATCTTAAAAAATCCTCTGCTTTTCCAGCCTTTTTCATAAATCGTTTTGAAAATGATGAAATTATCAATTTTAATGTCTCTCTAAAACTAAAATAAATTTTACCTGATAAAATTTTTGCTAGATAAGTTCTTAAAGCTCCCACTGGTTTAGCTATTGACATATCGTTATCATTTAAAATAACGATCATTTTAGTCTTAGCAGATCCAGCATTATTCATAGCCTCATAGGCCATTCCAGCACTTAAAGCACCATCTCCAATTACAGCTACTACATCTTCAGATTTATTTGAGAGTTTGTTTGCAGTTGCAATTCCTAATGCTGCAGAAATAGATGTCGAGCTGTGCGCAGCTCCAAATGGATCATATTCGCTTTCCTCTCTCTTGGTAAAACCTGACAAACCTCCTCCCGTTCTCAATGTCTCTATTTTGTCTTTTCTTCCTGTTAATATTTTATGGGGGTATGATTGATGGCCGACATCCCAAATAATTTTATCTTTTGGTGTGTCAAATATATAATGTAAGGCAACAGTAAGTTCAACAACACCAAGTCCTGCACCTAGATGTCCTCCAGTTTTTGAAACAGCTTGTATCATTTTTTCTCTAATTTCTTTTGATAAAGTTTTTAGATCAGAATTTGATAATTTTTTAATGTCAGAAGGAAAGTTTATATTTTTTAAAAAATTATAATCTGACATTTAATTATTTCTTTCCATAATAAAATTAATTGTTTCTCTTAAATCTTGAGCGTTTGTATTATGTTTTTTCAGTCTACTATAAATATTTTGTTTAAGTTTGAAAGCATATTTAACTGCATTTTCGTATCCAAGTAAACTAATTATAGTAGCTTTACCTTTTTTTATGTCTTTTTGTGTTTTTTTCCCTGCAAATTTTGTTTTACCTTTAAAATCAATCAAATCATCAACTATTTGAAATAATAATCCAATATCTTTCCCAATTTTGGAAAAAGATTTCAGGTATTTTTTGTTTTTTTTAATTATTAAGGGAGCTACACAACAAAATTCAAATAGCTTTCCTGTTTTTTTTAATTCCATGTTAAGTATTTTTTGAAGAGAAACTTTTTTTTTCTCATAGCTTAAGTCTAGATATTGGCCACCAGCAATTCCTGTTTGACCTGAACAACGAGAAAGAAAATTTATTAATCTAGACTTTGTTTCATCATCAATTTTAAAATTTTTATCACTTAATATTTCAAATGCGGTTGTTAATAAAGAGTTCCCCGCTAAAATAGCAGTGGACTCACCAAATTTTACATGAGTAGAAGGTTTTCCCCTTCTCAATTTATCGTCGTCCATACAAGGTAAATCATCATGAATTAAAGAGTAAGAATGAATGGCTTCCACTGATGCTGCTAATATTAGCAAGTCTTTATTTTTTACTTTAAAGATTTTACCTACATCAAATATAATTTTTGATCTAATTTTTTTTCCACCTGGAAATAATCCATATTTCATTGGACCAATCAATACTGGAGAGTTAAAATTTGATATGTAGCTATTTAAATAATAATTAACTCTTTTTGAAAGTTTTTTTAATTTTTTTTCCATTGCTAGTTATTTCATCAATTTTGTCTTTAGTTTCTTTTGATATTAATTTTTTTTCTTTAAGAAGCTTTTTTTCTATAAAATTATTTAATTTTATTAACTCTTGATAATCCTTTATAAAATCTTCATTGCTTTTTTTGTCTAAATTATCAATTATTCTATTTGCCAAAGCATTTAACTCCTCTAATGATTTAGTTTCAATATCATCTAGTAAATTTTTATCTTTCATATATTAGTTGGTATTATTATATGAAAAACAATCTTTCAAATATTAAAAAAGCTGTTAAAATTCTAAATAAGAACCAATGTGTAGGAATTCCAACAGAAACTGTTTATGGATTAGCGGCAAATGCTTATTCATCAGATGCAACAGATAAAATATTCAAATTAAAAAAAAGACCTAAAAAGAACCCCCTTATAGTTCACTACTTCAATCTTAAGTTGCTGAAAAAAGATTGCGAAATTAATGATAATTTTTTGAAATTGTATAAAAAATATTCGCCGGGTCCAATTTCATATATTTTAAAACTAAAAAAGAAAAGTTTAATTTCAAAAAACGTCACAAATAAAAAAAATACTTTAGCTGTAAGATTCCCGAGCCATCGCCTGACAAGAAATTTATTAAAACAATTGAATTATCCATTGGCAGCACCAAGTGCAAATATATCTACTAAAATTAGTCCTGTTTCAAAAAAAGATGTAAAAGATGAATTTGGTAGAAAAGTTAAACTTATATTAGATGGGGGTCAATCTAAGATTGGGGTTGAGTCAACTATAATAAATTTGATTAAAAAACCACAAATTTTGAGGTTAGGTGGAATCCCTAAGGAACAAATTAAAAAATATTTGAATTCTCATTTAGTATATATAAAAAAATCAAAAATTAATTCACCTGGGCAAGAAAAAACCCATTATTCTCCGTATATAAAATTAAGATTAAACATAAAAAAACCAAATAGAAATGAAGCTTTTGTTTTAATCAAGAAAAGGAAAAAAATGAATCAAAATTATTTTTATTTATCGAAAAAAAATAATTTAAAAGAAGCAGCAAAAAATTTGTATAAAACACTAAGATTCATAAAAAAAAGAAAGTATAAGAGTATAGCTGTTGAGAAAATACCCAATAAAGGATTTGGGGAAGTAATTAATGATAGGTTAAAAAGAGCTTCTAATTTTAAATGAATTATTTAGTTGAAGTTAAAAATTTAAAAAAAAATTATTCTTCGAAGGAAGCAGTAAAAGATGTTTCTTTTAATATAAAAGAAAATGAAATTTTGGGATTATTGGGTCCAAATGGATCAGGAAAAACTACTACTATAGGAATGCTATTGGGTCTTTTAAAGCCATCTGGGGGAGAAATAAAAATAGATAATATGATCTTTGAAAAGGATAGAATTGAAATTTTAAATAAAATTAATTTTATATCTCCATACATAGAACTTCCAAAAAAACTAACCGTTAAACAAAATTTAACTGTCTATGGAAAATTATACGATATTAAAAATTTAAAAGAACGCATAGATTACTTAACAGAAAAGTTAAGACTTAAGGAACTTTTAAATAGAATTACTGGTGAATTATCATCTGGTCAGAAAAACAGAGCAAGTTTAGCTAAGGCGCTAATAAATAATCCAAAAGTATTATTTCTTGATGAACCAACTGCATCCTTAGATCCAGAGATTGGAGATTTTGTTAGAAGTTTTTTAGAAAACTACAAAAAAGAAAATAAAATATCTATATTGTTAGCATCTCACAATATGAGTGAAGTTAATAGACTCTGTAAATCTGTACTTATGATGAAAAACGGTGCTATTATAGATAAGGGAAGTCCACAGTTTCTAATAGAAAAGCATGGACGTAAAAATTTAGAGGAAGTTTTTCTTAAATTATCTAGGAGTGAAAATGAATTTAATTAGAATATATGGTCTTTTCTTAAGACATTTTTATTTGATAACAAGATCATTCCCAAGAATACTAGATTTAATTTATTGGCCAACTATACAAATAACCTTATGGGGTTTTATATCAAATTTTTTTGCAACTTACAGCACTTATTATAATAATGCTGTAGGAATAATCTTAACATGTGCAATACTTTACGATTTTCTATTCAGAACAAGTATCGGATTTAATATGCTTTTCTTAGAAGAAATATGGAGTAGAAATTTTACAAATTTGTTTATTTCTCCAATGAGAATAAGTGAAATAATTACTTCTTTAGTGGGTACGGCTTTAATAAGAGCATTAATTGGATTGGTGCCCGCAATATTATTAACTTCTCCATTATTTGGAATTTCTATTCTTAATTTAGGCATAAGTTTGTTTTTTCTTTTTTTAAGTTTGTACATTTTTGGAATTACACTAGGTATTTTGGTATCTGCAGGACTTCTTAGATTCGGACCATCATTTGAAAATATTGCCTGGTCTACAATGTTTCTTATTGCTCCATTCGGTTGTATATATTATCCTGTAGATATTCTACCAAATTTTTTCCAAAAAATTGCATATGCTATGCCGCTGGTTTATGTTTTTGAGGAAGCAAGAAGAATACTTGTTGATCAAACATTAAATATAGAAAATTTATATAAAGCATTTTTACTTAATACAGTTTATTTAATAGTTGCTATAAGCTTATTTTATTACTCTTTTAATCAAGCTAGAAAAAAAGGCACATTAATAAATATAGGAGAATAATGGCGCGCCCGCAAGGAGTCGAACCCTGAACCTCCAGAGCCGAAATCTGGCGCTCTATCCAGTTGAGCTACGAGCGCATTTTGTATTAATATTATAATATATGAAAAATATCATTAACTTAATTGTTGAGCAAAACTCAGATAAAAAAAGGATTGATACATTTATTTTTGGAAAATGTAGCGATCTTAGCAGGACAAGAATCAAAAATTTAATTTTAGATAAAAGACTTAAAATAAATGGACAAATTAATGTCATGCCGTCAAAAAAAATAAAAGAAGGGGATAATATTTCTTTTGAAATCCCTATACCAAAAAAAACATCATTAAGGCCATATAAATTTAAACTAGATATTATTTATCAAGATAAGGATCTAATCGTTATAGATAAACCAGCTGGAATTTCTATGCATCCTGGCCCTGGTAACTATGATAACACAGTAGTAAATGCTTTAATGAGTTATGATAAAATTAGATTATCAACTATAGGAGATGAACTAAGGCCAGGAATAATTCATCGAATTGATAAAGATACATCTGGATTAGTTGTAATCGCTAAAAATAATACCAGTCATGAAAATATTTCAAAACAATTTAGCGAACATTCAATTGATAGAGTTTATAATACATTGGTTTGGGGTAAATTAAGACCACAAACAGGTGTAATTCAGACATTTATTACAAGAAGTTCTAAAA
The DNA here is from genome assembly GCA_902554335.1 of uncultured Pelagibacteraceae bacterium. GTDB lineage: Bacteria > Pseudomonadota > Alphaproteobacteria > Pelagibacterales > Pelagibacteraceae > Pelagibacter. The sequence continues at coordinate 18,492 of CACDOD010000003.1, read as the reverse complement.
ATAGACAATTGATGGATGTAAGTTTGACGAAAGGGAAAAAGGCAATAACAAATTATAAAACACTTAAAGTTTTTGAAGGAAAAAATATACCTACATTCAGTTTAGTAGAGTGTAAACTTGAAACAGGAAGAACGCATCAAATAAGAGTTCACATGAACTTTAAAGGTAATCAAATTGTTGGAGATAAAAAATATAAAAAAAAATATAAAAAATTAAAGAGTATAAGTTACGAAATTGAAGAAAATATTATGAAACTGAGTAGACAATTTTTACATGCTAAGATTTTAGGTTTTAGTCATCCTAGATCTGGTAAAAAACTTTATTTTGAATCAAATTTGCCAAAGGATTTGAAGAATATAGTTAATGTGCTTGAAAAATATAACTAATTAAATGTTGTAAAAAAAAAATTGTTTATTAAATAACTATCGAAATAATTATGAGTAATTCAAAAACATATAATTTGCCGATACTTTCAAATGAAGGTGGATTAGGGGCATATCTTGCGCAAATAAAAAAATTTCCTATGCTAGATGCTGAGGAAGAATACATGTTAGCAAAAAATTGGAAAAATACTGGAAATGTTAAATCCGCTGAAAAACTTGTTACTAGTCATTTAAGATTAGTTGCAAAAATAGCAATGGGATATAAAGGTTACGGTTTACCATTAAATGAAATGATTTCAGAAGGTAATGTGGGATTAATGCAAGCAGTAAAAAAATTTGAGCCTGATAAAGGTTTTAGGTTAGCTACATATGCGATGTGGTGGATTAAAGCTGCAATACAAGAGTATATCTTACGTTCATGGAGTTTAGTCAAAATAGGTACAACTACTGCACAGAAAAAATTATTTTTTAATTTGAAAAAAATTAAAAATCAAATTGCTCCAGATACCGAGGGGGACCTGCGCAATGAAGATGTAAAAAACATTGCAGAAAGATTGGATGTAAGTGAAGACGAAGTCGTTTCAATGAATAGAAGATTGGCTGGTAAAGAACATTCTTTAAATGCTCCTATTGGTGAAGATGGCGACGAATGGCAAGATTGGGTAATAGACCAAAACATGGATCAAGAACTTAAAATTGCTCAGCAGGAAGAAATGGAACAAAGAAAAGATTTGTTGACTGACTCCATAAAAATTTTAAATGATCGTGAAAAAGAAATTTTATACTTAAGAAGATTGAACGACAATCCAAGTACATTAGAAGAGTTGAGTAAAAAATTCAAAATAAGTAGAGAAAGAATAAGACAGATTGAAAATAAAGCTTTTGAAAAACTGCAAAAGCACATGTTGAACTCGGCTAAATCTAAGAACTTATTGCCTGCGAATTAAACCTTAAATGGATCCTCAATAAGTATTGTGTCATTTCTCTCAGGACTCGTAGATATTGCTGAAACTTTTGCTCCAACAAATTCCTCAATAAACTTAATATAGATTTGTGCTTGATTTGGAAGTTCAGAAAATTTCTTTATTCCACATGTAGAAGATTTCCAGCCCTTAAAGTTTTTATAGATAGGCTTAACTTTTAATTGTTGCTCAGATGATGCTGGCAAATGGTCTATTTTTTTTCCTTTTAAATCGTAAGCTATACAAATTTTTATTTCATCAAAATCATCAAGTACATCTAGCTTAGTTAAAGCTATCCCATCAATTCCAGAAGTTTGAATTGTTTGCTTCACCAAAACACCATCGAACCAACCACATCTTCTTTTTCTACTAGTTACTGTTCCAAACTCTTTTCCTCTTTGTCCAAGTTTTTCTCCATTTTCATTTTTAAGCTCTGTTGGAAAAGGACCTTCGCCTACTCTTGTTGTGTAAGCTTTTGTTATTCCTAATATGTAACTTATTGTATCTATCCCACATCCAGATCCAGTAGCTGCAGAAGATGCTACAGTATTTGAGGATGTTACAAATGGATATGTTCCATGATCAATATCCAGTAAAATTCCTTGAGCACCTTCAAACAAAATTTTTTTATTTAATTTTTTAAATTCTTCAATTTTTTTCCATATTGGTTTGCTAAACTTTAGTATTTTTGGAGCAACTTTTAAAAGTTCCTCTTTAAGTTTTTGTTTGCTATATTCTTTTTCGCCCATTCCTCTTCTTAAAAAGTTATGATGTGCTAGAAGAATTGTTAATTTAGAGTCTAAATTTTCCTCTGACAATAAATCAATTACTCTTATTGATCTTCGTCCAACTTTATCTTCGTAGGCTGGGCCTATACCTCTTCTAGTGGTTCCTATTTTTGAGTTTTTAGCGTTATCTTCTCTCAATGCATCTAATTCTCTATGAATAGGTAAAATTAAGGTTGCAGCTTCAGACAAAAAGAGATTTTCTTCATTTATTAGTACACCTTCTTTTTTAATTTCTTCAATTTCATCAACGAGTGCCCAGGGGTCTACAACTACACCATTACCGATTATTGATATTTTATTTTTTCTGACTATTCCTGAAGGTAATAATCTTAATTTAAAAATCTTGCCATCTATAACTAAAGTGTGTCCTGCATTATGACCACCCTGAAATCTTATAACTACATCTGCTTCGCTAGATAGCCAATCTACAATTTTACCTTTCCCTTCGTCTCCCCATTGTGATCCAACTACTACAACATTTTTCATCTAAATTTTTTCTTTATATAAATTGAGTTAAGATGGTTAATTGGTCCATGTCCCTTTCCATATTTTGGAGCGCTGCTAATAGCTTGGTGTACATATTTAATTCCATTTTCACAAGATTTCTTTAATGATTTTCCACACGAATAATACGTTGCAATTGCTGAAGATAGAGTGCAACCTGTGCCATGAGTATGTTTGGAATTTATTTTTTTGTTTTTAAATACAGATATTTTATTTTTTTCTAATAAAATATCATATATAAATTTTGATTTTAAATGACCTCCTTTAATTAAAACATTCTTTGCTCCCATTTTAATTAGTTTTTTACCTGCTTTAATCATGTCCTCTTTTGTATTTATTAATTTATTTGTCAAAATCTCTGCTTCTGGGATATTTGGAGTAATTAAAGTTACTTTTTTAATTAGTTTTTCTCTAAGAATTTTTAAAGAACTTTTGTTTATTAACCTTTCACCTCCTTTTGCAACCATTACTGGATCAAGAACAATTTTCTTTGCTTTTATTTTACTTAAAGAATTTAATACCGATTTTATAACTTTTACATCGCCCAACATTCCAATTTTTATTGCATCAGGCTTAATATCATTCGAAGTATATTCGATTTGTTTAGAGATTTCTAAAGGAGGAACTGAAAAAATTGATAAAACTCCAATAGTATTTTGAGAGGTTACCGCTGTTATTACTGTCATAGCGTATGATCCTAATGAATTTACAGTTTTAATGTCTGCTTGAATTCCTGCTCCACCAGAAGAGTCCGAACCTGCTATTATCAATACTTTGGATTTTATATTCAATTTAATTTATAGTTTTTTTTACAAGATTTATACATCTCATCATCAATTTTGTATCATTTGTCTCGCACATTATTCTTATTTTGGGTTCTGTACCAGAAGATCTAACTAAAATTCTACCTTTATTTTTTAAAAGTTGTTTTGCATAAGCTATTGATTTTTTACATTTTGATGAATTTATGACTGATTTATCTTTTACATATATATTAATAAGTTTTTGTGGTATTGATTTAAAGTTATTAAATAATTCACTTGCTTTCTTCCCTTTTCTCATTGAATAGAGAACTTCTAGCGCAACAAGGATACCGTCTCCTGTTGTTGCAAAGTTTCCAAGTATTATATGGCCTGATTGCTCACCTCCTAAATTACAATTATTTTTTTTCATTGCTTCTTTTACATACCTATCACCAACATGTGCTCTTATAAATCTAATTTTTTTTTCTTTAAAAAGTTTTTCTAATCCATAATTTGACATTAATGTACCCACAACTCCTCCCTTTAAAATTTTTTTATTTTTCCATCTTAGGGCTATCATTGCAATAATTTGATCACCATCAATTATTTTTCCTTTTTCGTCACAAATTATTATTCTATCTGCATCTCCATCTAAAGAAACTCCTAGGTCAACTTTGTTTTTGTGGGAAAAGGATTTTATTTTATTTGGAAAAGTTGAACCACATTTTGAATTAATATTTAGACCATTAGGAGAGGTTCCAATATCGTAAACTTTAGCGCCTAAAGATTTAAGTATTTTTGGTCCAGATTTATAACCTGCACCATTTGCACAATCGATGGCTATTTTTAAACCTTTTAGAGAAAAGTTTTTAGGAAAATTACTTTTCAATATATTTATATAATTTTTGTTTGCATCCTCTAATCTCTTTACTCGACCTAAAATTCCTGGCCTTGTTAAATTTATTGAGATTTTCGTATCTATTAATTTTTCTATCTTTTTCTCTATTTTGTCAGATAATTTCAATCCATCAGGCCCGAATAATTTTAGTCCGTTATCGTAGAATGGATTATGCGATGCTGTAATCATAATTCCTAAATTTGCATTCATTTTTTTTGTCAACATTGCTAATCCGTTTGTAGGCAAGGGTCCAAGGGTATATACATGCATTCCGGCTGATGCTAGTCCAGATACGAGAGCTGGCTCTAAAGTATATCCAGATAATCTTGTATCTTTAGCAATTATAGCTGTTTGTTTTTTTTTCTTTAAATTTCTAAAATAAGTTCCTGCGGCAAGACCAAACTTAAAAAACATATTTCCGTTAATTTTATCATGATTGACTGTTCCTCTAATGCCATCTGTACCAAAATATCTTTTATTCATATATTAAAAATAAGTTTATTAAAAACTTTAATAGCTTGTTTTGTTTCATTTATATCGTGCACTCTAAGAATTTGAACTCCTTGTTGAAGAGCATAAATACTAGATGAAATTGTTCCTCCAATTCTATTTATGCTATCATTGTTCTTTGCTACATCCTTAATAAATTTTTTTTTTGATATACCTAACATTACTGGAAATCCAAGTGAGTGAAAAATAGATATTTGATTTAATATAGTAATATTATGTTTCAAATTTTTACCAAATCCAATTCCAGGATCCAAAATAATATTATTATGTGTAATTTTATTTTCTCTTATAAATTTAAGTTTTTTTTCAAAGAAGTCATAAATATCTAATACAACATTTTTATATTTGGGATTTTTTTGCATAGTTTTAGGTGTGCCTTGCATGTGATGGATAACAAAGGGTATTTTAGTTTTATATAATATATTTATCATTTTCTTATCATGGCTCAATCCTGATACATCATTTAGAAGATTTATGTTAAATGCTAAGGATTTTTTTAGAACAAAACTTTTTCTCGTATCAACTGAAGTAAAAAATTTATTTTTTTTTGCATATCTTAATTTATTTTTAATTCTATTCCATTCGGTTACGCTATCAACAGTATTTGAATATGGTCTAGTTGATTCCCCTCCTATATCTATGATATCTGCTCCATCTTTTTTTAATTTTTTTATTTGAATATTTGCATATTTAGATTTTAAAAATTTTCCGCCGTCAGAAAAACTATCTGGTGTTGCATTTAATATTCCCATCAACAATGGGGATGTTTTAAATCTAATTTTTTTTAAAATTTTTGGTTTTACGATTTTTTTTAAATCTTTTTGAATTTTTTCCTCTAATTTTTTTGGAAGTTTTTTTATATCCTTGATATTTATTAGTTTCTTTTTTTTTCTAGTGATTAACTCAATAGTATCAAAAGAAATAAATTTATTTCCATTAAGAGGTAGAGAAAGTTTTTTTGTTACTTTGTTTTTTGATATTTTGCCATAATAAAAATTACACGCTCTTGTGTAATATTTTACCATTTTATTAATGAACTATTTTTGGTTTTAGTCCAATAGACCCAAGAGCTGAGTCTTTATTATCGTCATCTTTTGTCAAATCTTGCTTACTCTCTGGATATTGATTTTTATTAATTATATTCTCAATTTCGTCTCCAGTAAGAGTTTCATAAGTTAATAATGCTTTCGCTATTTTGTGAAGATCTTCAATTTTATTTTTTAATATTTCTTTTGCTTGATTGTATCCTTCATCAACTAATTTTCTAATTTCTTTATCAATTTTTTGTGCAACGGCCTCTGAAACACTTTGTGTTTGTGTTACTGATCTACCCAAAAATACCTCCTCTTGGTTTTCACCATATTCAACCGGACCCATTTCTTCACTCATGCCATATTTTGTGACCATGGCTCTTGCTAATTGAGTAGCTTGGTTTATATCTGACCCATTTCCTCCACCTGCGCCCGTTGTAATATTATCTTTACCAAAAATTAATTCCTCTGCTACTCTGCCTCCAAAACAAACTGCAAGTCTTGCTTTTAAATATTTAATTGAATATCCATGTTTATCTCTTTCTGGCAAATTCATAACCATACCTAGAGCTCTTCCTCTTGGTATTATAGTAGCTTTATGGATCGGATCATAATGCGGTAGCATATTAAATGACACTAACGCGTGGCCCCCTTCATGGTATGCAGTAAGTTTCTTTTCATCTTCTGTCATAACCATAGATCTTCTTTCTGCACCCATCATTACTTTATCTTTTGCATCTTCAAACTCTTGATAAGTAACTATTCTCTTGTTTTTCCTCGCTGCTAACAAAGCAGCCTCATTTACAAGATTTGCAAGGTCTGCGCCTGAAAAACCAGGAGTTCCTCTAGCAACAGTCCTTAAGTTAACATCAGGTGACATATTGATTTTTTTTGCATGTACTTTTAATATTTTTTCTCTTCCAATAATATCTGGGTTTGAAACCACAACTTGTCTATCAAATCTTCCAGGTCTTAATAATGCTGGATCAAGAACATCAGGTCTATTTGTAGCTGCAATGATTATTACACCCTCATTTGTATCAAAACCATCCATTTCTACTAATAGCTGATTGAGTGTTTGTTCTCTCTCGTCATTTCCACCACCGAGACCTGCACCTCTGCTTCTTCCTACAGCATCAATTTCATCAATGAAAATAATACATGGTGAATGTTTCTTTCCTTGCTCAAACATATCTCTAACTCGTGAAGCTCCAACACCTACAAACATTTCAACAAAGTCTGAACCAGAGATTGTAAAGAAAGGAACTCCAGCTTCACCAGCGATTGCTCTTGCTAATAAAGTTTTACCTGTACCTGGTGGTCCAACTAATAGACAACCTCTAGGAATTTTTCCTCCCAACCTACTAAATTTTCTTGGATCTTTTAAAAACTCAACCACTTCTTCTACTTCCTCTTTCGCTTCTTCAACTCCAGCAACATCTTTGAATGTTACCTTACCTTTTAGTTCATTCATTAATTTTGCTTTTGACCTACCAAATCCCATGGCTCCACCTTTACCACCTTGCATTTGTCTCATAAAGAAAATCCAAACTGCAATTAAAAGCAGCATTGGAAACCATGATAAAAGAACTCCCAAAAGTGATGGCATTTTTTCTTCTAACGGAGATGCTGATATACTTACTCCACGCTCTGATAATTTTTCAATTAAATTTGGATCATTTGGTACATATGTTGAAAATTTTTGTCCGTTTGAGAAAATGCCGTTAACATTATTGCCCTGTATTTCAACTTGTACTACGCGTCCATTTTCTACTTCTGTTAAAAATTCTGAAAAGATGATATTATTATTTTGTTTAAAAGATCCTTGCGGATTCTTAAACATATTATACAACCCTATAGTCAACAGGACTATGATTGCCCACATAGCTAAATTTTTTAAATTCATATATTAATTATATAACCTAATTAAGAATTATTATAAATTAAACAAGTGTCAAATTGTGGCAAATTTAACGTTTTTTTGTTTTTTCCTCACTAACAACGACTGTATTTTGTATTTTTTCTATAATAGTGCCACCTAATGTCGCTTTTAAGCGATCTCTAATTTTTAATTGATTAATTATGTATAGAATTTTTTTCCCTCTTGGTGGATAGTAATTTTTAGTTATTTTTTTTAACAAACTTGAAAAAGATCTAAAGATTATTTCTTGTGGCACCAAAAAAAATTCTGATCTTATTAAAAATTTATTTTTTTTATAAATTACGTTATCGCTTAAATTTTTTTCAACTAATTCATTTATTGTTCTATTTGTGGAAGCAAGATTGTTTAAAGTGAGGCTTAATTTTCTAAAATCTAATCCTTGTTTCTTTAAATTAATAATTAATTTTCTTAATCTAACTCTTTGAAATTTATCCATATCATTAGATGGATCATTCAAATAAAAATTAAAAACTTTTTGAGAAAGATAAATTAAATCTTGTTTTTTTATATTTAATAATGGTCTCGCTACAGTGAATGAGTTTTGTCCAAAAATAAATTTTTTCTCCATATTTGTAAAAGATGAAAGTCCCTCCGTTCCTGATCCTCTTAAAAGTCTACTAAAAAAAGTTTCATAAAGATCGTCTAGATGATGAGCGGTTAAAACAATTTTAATATCATTTTTCTTACACTCCTTAAATATAAGCTCATATCTTTTTTGCCTTGATAAACTTTGCTGATTTGAATTTGGCTTTTTTCCTCTCCATTTTAATATTTTTAATTTAATTTTTTTCAATTTTAATTGTTTTTTGATATTTTTAGCTTCTATGGAAGAGTCAACTCTTAGACCATGATCAACTAAATAAAAATAAGGTTGTAAATTACTATTTATTTTAGATTTATAATTGCTTACTAAAAAACATAATGCCATACTGTCTGGGCCACCTGAAACAGATATAGCAACTTTATTTGCCTCTTTTAATTTATCGAAATTTTTTTCAAAATTCTTATATATTTTAAAGATTTTTTTATCTTTTAAAATTTTTATATAGTTAAAACTATTAAGTATTATCTTTTTTGCACTCAAACTTTTTTTCTTCATATTTTGCTTTTTGAAGAATAGATTGGGATGCTTCAGGGTATTCTTTTTTTAAGCTCGTAATCATCATGCAGCCCTGCTCTTTTTCTCCAATTTGAACTAAAGATACACCTAATTTCAATAAATTATCAGGTGCTTTTTCACTCTTTGGATACTTTTGATAGCCTTCTAAATAAGCTGAAGCTGCATCTACATACAACTGCCTTATTCTAAAAGTTTCTGCAAACCAATATTGTGCATTACCAGCAAGTTCATGATTTGGATTGGTTTGTACAAATTCTTTTAAAGCCCTTTCTGCAGTATTATAGTCACCAACTTTTAAAAAACTTGTTGCAAATTCATATTGTTTTTCTGGAACATCCTCTGGTAACAATTTTTCAATGCTTTCTACATTTTCTAAAATAACTGTTGAAGTAGAATCAATAGACTGTGTTTGTTGGGAAGTTTCAGATGTTGTCATATCTTTATAAGAAACACTTCCTAAATCTTGTGGTTCAGATGAGCCAGGCAATATTTTTTTATCATCTAAAATATTATCATTTAAAGAAGCTGCGCCCGTGCTCACCACATTACCTATTGTCTTTTCTACTTGTTCAAAACGAAGTTGATTATCTGACTGTAACTTTGTTAATCTGTTTGAAAGTTTATCTAACTTAAAATTAATTTCCTCAAATTTATTTGTTAAATCTCTAAATTGATTTTCAATTTCTGATAACTTCAGAAGATGTCTTGTTAAAGCTTCCTCAGAACTATTATTACCTAACTGAGTTTCTTCATTATTATTAGAACTTTTTTTTTCAAAAGAATCTGAATAAACAGCTCTTTCTAAAGTTTTTATATCTTGTTGTAATGTCTCTAAAATTTGTAAAATATTATGGTTATCTGAAAATACATTACTAACATTAACGTTGACGATAAAAATAATGACAAATATTTTAATAATAAATTTCTTAATCATGTAGATATTAGTTTTTAGATACAATGATGGCAAAAAAAAGACCCATTACTTTTTAATTTAAAGTAATGGGTCTTAATATTTAATTATTTTATTTAATTAGCTTTAACAGTTACAGATCTTCTATTTTTTGACCATGATAAAGGGTTTGAGCCAGAGTCAACTGGTCTTTCTTTACCGTAGCTAATTACAGATATTCTATTTTCTGAAATTCCATAGGTCATTAGATAGTCTTTTGCAGCGTTAGCTCTTCTCTCACCTAATGCTAAGTTATACTCTCTAGTACCTCTTTCGTCTGCATGCCCTTCTAAAACAACATTGATATCAGAATTTTTTCTTAACCAAGCCGCTTGTTTTCTCAAAGTTTCTCTTGAAGCAGTAGTTAAAACTGATTCATTCGTTGCAAAGAATACTCTGTCTGGCACACCGTCTGCTAAATATTCAACAGTGTCCGTACCTGTGTATACGTCACCTTGTATTTGTGAGTCAATTTTTGCAGCTTTTTGTGTTGCACAAGCAGATAACAACAGCGCAAATATTGATACTAAAATTAGATTGTAAGTTGACTTTATAAATATCATACTGCTCCTTAAATTCTTTTATAAACCTATTAGTTTCACAACTAATTAAATCTTTCAAGGTAAGAAATCAACTGAAAATATTAAGTTTTTTTTAATTTATCTGCTAATTGGACAACAATGAGGACCAAGATGGGTCAGAAGCGTCTGTTTCAGTAATTACCAATCTTTCATTATATCCTGTTAAATCAATTGACCACAGCTTTGCCGAAAAACCTTCACCATCACTATTTGATTTTGTCTCTCTATAAAAGATCAATACTCTGCCGTTAGGTGACCATGAGGGTGCTTCTTGATAATAGTTTTCCGTTAATAATCTCTCTCCTGTTCCATCTGTTCTCATTACCCCTATATAAAATTTACCTTTATGAAGTTTAGTAAATGCAATTAAGTCACCACGTGGAGACCACACTGGTGTTCCATATAAACCATTTCCAAATGAAATTCTTTTAACGCTTGAACCATCACTTTTCATTACATAAATTTGTTGGTAGCCACTTCTATCAGAATTAAATGTTATAAATTTACCATCTGGAGAATAAGAGGGCGAAGTATCAATTGAAGGGTGATTTGTAATTCTTTCTACAATTCTATTTTCTAAATTCATTGTATAAATATCTGAATTCCCATCTTTAGCAAAACTCATAATAATTTTCTTACCATCAGGTGAAAATCTTGGAGCAAAAGTCATACCTGGAAAATCTCCTACTACTTCTTGAATTCCAGTTTCAATATCTAGCAAGTAAACTCTTGGAAGGTTTCTAAAATAAGAAAGATAAGTCACCATTTGATTTGTGGGGTTAAATCTAGGTGTCAATACTAATTCATTTCCTAATGTTAAATATTTTGTATTGAAACCATCTTGATCCATGATAGCAAGTTTTTTTACCCTTTTAGTTTTTGGTCCTTCCTCAGAAACATAAATTATTCTGGTATCAAAATACCCTTTCTCACCTGTTAATCTTTCATAAATTTTGTCAGAAATAATATGCCCAATTCTTCTCCAATTGTTTGGAGAAGTAGTAAAGGCTAAGGCCAACATTTCTCTCGCTGCCAAAACATCCCATAATCTAAACTCTACTCTAACTTTATCGTCTTTAAACTCTACCTTGCCAGTTATTAGTGCTTGTGCTTTTATTAATGACCAATCTTCAAATCTTGGTTTTAAATGAGCAACATCTGGTTTTTGAAGGAATGCTTTTTTTTCCAGGGGATTGAATAATCCAGTTGCTTTAAGATTATTTTCTATTACTTTAGAAATTTCTTCACCAACTAAGTCTATTTTTATTTCTTTTTTTAAAGCATCGTTTGTGTCTTTATCTGTATATAGAGCTGAAACTGCTATCGGTAGTGGGTTTAAATTTCCTCTGGTTATATCTACTTCTATTAATGCAATCGCTTTATATGGAATTATTAAAGTAATTAATAAAAATAAAAATTTAATTTTTTTCATTAACCCTCTAACATTTCTCTTGCATCAAAATTTAATTGCATATCTTTCCATTTTTCATAACCAGTTGTAGGAACTCTTAAAGGTTGACAAAGTTGTATAGCCCTTAATGCACTCTCAGCTAATACCTTATAGAATCCTTGACCAGGTTTGTTCATTCTAGCGTGGTCTAATATCTCAGATTTAATCACTGTACCATCGGGTTTTAGTTTTAATTTTATTCTAACTAATAAATTTTCATTGTAAGGTAAACCTAAAGGTATGCTCCAGCAACCAAAAATTTGTGCTTTTAAAGCGTCTTCTTCATTTAAAGTTAGACCTGATAATTTCATTGATTCATCCTCAGACTGAGTAATTTCGTCATTTTTGAGATTTGTTTCTGCAAAATTTTCTTTGGATTTATCAATTAATGCTGCAATATTATTTGGGTCAAACAATTCTTTTTTTTCAAATTCAGACACTTGTTTTGCTTTATTGTCTTCAATTTTTGGATTTTGCTTTTCTTTTTCTATTTTTTTGATCTTTTCAATATCTTGATCTGGTAAAGGTATTACATCAGGTTTCTCCTTAAGTACCTTTTTGGGTGGAGCTTGTTCAGAAACTAGTTTTTCCTTCTCTTTTTTAACTTTTTCAATAATTTTTTCAGCTTTAGGTGCAAATGGGATATTTGTTTGATCTGTTATTTGAATTAGTTCAACAGATACTAAAGGCGGAATATCAATTGGTTTTTTTGCAATAAAAGGAAAACTAACAACTGCTATGACAATTAATGAAACATGAAATACAAATGATAATAATAAATTTTGAGGCACTTGACTACCTCTCTTTATATGGCTCTGAAATCAGTGCAACTTTAGTAAATCCAGATCCAGACAACATCCCCATTATTTCAAGTACTCTTCCATAATTGATTGCCTTATCGCCTCTAACATAAATTCTTGTATCAGTTCTATTTTTAGACACTGCTAAAATTTTAGCGGTAAGACTATCAAATTCAACTTTTGCCTCTTGAATAAAAATTTCACCTTTAGAATTTATTGTTAATGTTAATGGTTCTTGTTCTTCTGGCAGTGAATCAGCCGAAGTTTCTGGAAGATCTACTTGAACTCCCACTGTTAAAAGGGGTGCAGTAACCATGAATATTATTAAAAGAACCAACATCACATCTACAAAGGGAGTAACATTGATATCGCTCATAGGTTCTTTATATGATCGACCAAGTTTAAATGCCATATTATATAATTGCTAAGAAACGTTTTGAAAAATCTTCTAGCTTGTTTGAGTATTTTCTAGCATCACTGTTAAATTTATTATAAGCAACAACTGCAGGAATAGCTGCTAGCAAACCAAGTGCAGTTGCAAATAGAGCTTCTGCTATACCTGGAGCAACAATTGCAAGACTTGTATTTCTTGAAATTGCAATTGATTGAAATGAGTTCATGATTCCCCAGACTGTTCCAAATAAGCCGATGAATGGTGCTGTAGCACCTACAGTTGCTAGAAAGGTGAAGTTTTTTTCTATTACAGACATTTGTTTTTCAATGTTTGTTGACATAATATTTGTTAATCTATCACTAAGATTTGACTTAGATCTAGACTTTAAAACAGTTTGCATTGAATCTTTAAATACCATTCCCATTGGATCGTCCATTTCTGATGGTAAATTATTATAAAATGTTTCAGCTGATTTAGATCTCCAAAATTTTTCTTCAAATTCAATAGTTGATTGGTTTATCTTTTTAAACATTCTAAATTTTTCAAATATAATAGCCCAAGAGTAAATAGAGGCCGCTATAAGCATTATAATTACTAATTTAACTACTATATCTGCTCTTAAGAATAAATTAAGAATTGAAAAGTCTGCGCTTGAGGTTAAACCTACAGCTTGTGTTGCTATATCTGCTTCCATGAGACTCTTCTCACACTAAAATGTGTCATGAATATGTCTCCAAAATTAGCTTATTTATTTACTTTTATTACTATTATAATAATAGCTTGCTATTAAAATTGCATCAGCTTTATTTGAGTCTTTTTTTCTTTTAAGTTTATCTGAAACTTTTGGAAAAATTTCGATTGCTCTTGATCTGCTTGCATCCTTAGATGTATTAATCAAATTAAAATATTTTTTCCACTTTGTTGGTCTGACATAATGTATCGGTAACTGCATAGCTGAACAAATTCCTTTAATTACTCCAAAAGATTGTCCAAAATTAAACATACTTGTTACACCCTGGCCTGGCATTGCAGTAACATGTTCTACAACAACACATACCTCATCTTGACTCACCTCTGTTAATCGTGATTTAATTTCATTAAAAAGTTGATTTCCATTTACTTGTTTTTTATTTTTCTTTCCCTCAGCCATTGAGGGCATTTCAATTACATCAACAATTTTTCCATCCTCAAAAAAACAAATTGCTCCAGAAATTCCAGGATCTATACCGATTATGTACATTTAATCCTTAAATCTAACATTGCTATAAACGCTCTGAACATCATCATCATCTTCAATATTTTCCAAAAAATTTACAATTTCATCTTTTTCATTACTATCAACTTCAATATAAATCAGAGGTATCCATTCAATTCCAGTTGAGATGAACGATTGTATATCTTTTTCCAATATTTTCTTAACTTTATAAACATCCTCCTTATCACATCGGATTTCGTGAAAATCGTTATTATAAGAAATACAGTCGTCTGCTCCTGCATTTAGCGCTAAATCCAAAATTTTTTCATCAGAGATAATTTTATAATCTATTTTTATAACACCTGATTGTTTGAAATTATGTGAGGAAGATCCTTTAGTTCCTAAATTTCCACCATTTTTTTGAAATAATGTTCTTATAGATGATGCTGTTCTATTTTTATTATCTGTTAATGTGTCAACAATTACTGCGATATTTTTTGGACCAAATCCCTCATATCTAATATCATCAAAATTTGATTGATCGCCAACCTCTGATTTGTCTATGGCTCTGTCAATATTATCTTTTGGCATGTTTGCTGCCCTTGCAGATTGAATAGCTGATCTAAGCCTTGGATTCATCTCAGGGTTTTTATCTCCTAATTTTGCAGCTACAGTAATTTCTCTTGAAAGTTTTGAGAATATTTTTGATCTTATTTTATCTGCTTTCCCTTTCTTATGTTTTATACCTGCCCAATGTGAATGACCTGCCATTTAATTAATATGTATTATTTAATACACCTCCATATATAAAGCTTTGGATTTTTATTGCTAAACCAGTTTCTTTGTTAACATTGACAATTACTCCTGATATTGATGCTTCACCTTTAGAAGGAAAATGTTTAATTGACTCTTCTTTTAAAAATCTTTTTATAGAATTATTTTTATCCATGCCAATAACTGAATCATAATCTCCACACATACCTGCGTCTGTAATATAACCTGTTCCATTTGGTAATATTCTCGCATCATTAGTTGGAACATGGGTGTGTGTTCCAACTACTAAGGATGCTCTACCATCTAAAAAATTTCCTACAGCCATCTTCTCACTTGTTATTTCTCCATGTATCTCCACCACCAACTACTGAAAAAATTTCATTTAATTTATTTTTTTCAGCAATTTTTTTTCCTATTTCAAAACTTCCTCTTGCAAAATTAGAATTTTCAAAATAGCCAGCTGGTCCATTCCACAATATAGTTTTACTTGTTTCTATAATATTAGAAATTCTCTCTATTGTTTTAGGGCCAATATCTAATATTATTTCGTCATTATTTACCTCATGGAGCTCTTTAATTTTAGGATTATCTTCCATTGTTTTGCCAACAACTACATCATTTGGATAAATTACAGAGCATGAGTGATTTTTAGAAAGTTTAAATATATCACTTATTGTTTTATCACAATTTTTTTCTTGAATTGATTTTCCAATTGGATGTCCTTTATATTTAAGAATATTGTTAGCCATCCCACCTACAATTATAAAATTATCGAACTTAGGAATTAAATTCTTAATAACTTGGATTTTAGTTGATATTTTTGATCCACCAATGATGCAAGTTACGGGTTTTTTAATTTCTATAGTAACTTTTCTTAAGGCATTTATCTCTGTTTCTAGCTGTAAACCAGCATATGAAGGTATAAATTTTGCAATTTCACTTACTGAAGCATGATTTCTATGCGAGCAAGAAAATGCATCATTTACAAATAAATCTCCAAGACTTGCGAGTTGTTTCGCAAAATTATTATCATTTTCCTCTTCCTCTTTGTAAAATCTTATATTTTCTAGAAATATAATTTGATCTACAAAATTTTCAAATAAATTTATTTTAGTTAAATCATAAATATTTTCTTTAATAAATTTAATTTTTTTTTGTAGTTTTGTCTCTAAACATTTACAAATTATTTCTAATGATAGATTTTCAAGTATCCTTCCCTTAGGTCTACCGATGTGAGAAATAACAATTATTTTTGATTTTCTTTCAATCAAATGATTAAAAATTGGCAATATTTTATTTATTCTAGTTTCATCAACTATTTTACCATTTTTAATAGGTACATTTAAATCAAGTCTTAATATGACAATTTTACCATCAAGTTCTTTTTTATCTCTTATATATTTCATTAAGAACTTTTATGAATATATTCTGCTATATCACACATTCTGTTTGAAAATCCCCACTCATTATCATACCAAGCAGTAATTTTTCCCATATTTTTTCCAACTACTTTTGTAAGTGAAGCGTCTATAATTGATGACGCTGAGTTGTGATTAAAATCAACTGATACAAGTTTTTCATCAGTTATTTCTATTATTTTTTTATTTTGATCCTTAACAAAATTTTTAAAAGCTGTATTGATACCTTCAATACTAACTTCCTTATTTGAGCAGAATACCAATTCAATCAAAGATACATTTGGAACTGGAACTCTCATTGCAATTCCTTCTATTTTCCCTTTAAGTGAGGGAATTATTTCACCTATTGCTTTTGAAGCTCCAGTAGAAGTTGGTATGATTGATTGACTAGCTGACCTTGAGCGTCTTGGGTCTTTATGTGAATTATCCAAAATTCTTTGGTCACTAGTAAATGCATGAATAGTTGTCATAAATCCTTTGTCAATTTCAAAATTTTCATTAAGAATATAAGCAACTGGAGCAAGACAGTTGGTTGTGCAAGATGCTGCGGAGATAATTTTGTCTTCTACTTTTATTTCTTTTTCATTAACTCCAAATACAATTGTTTTATCAGCATCTTTACACGGTGCTGAAACTATAACTTTTTTTGCACCATTATTTATGTGTGGCAATAATTTATCTTTGGAGTTGAATTTTCCTGTGCACTCAAAAACATAATCAACATTAAATTTTTTCCAGTCAATTTTATTAATATCTGTTTCTTGACTAAAGGTAATTTTGTTATTGTTAACAATTAAATTATTTTGATCAAATTTAATTTCTGCATCGAATTTTCCGTGTATTGAATCGTATTTTAAAAGATTTGAACATGTCTCAGAATTAGTTCTATTGTTAATATGTTTAATTTCAAAATTAGAATAATTGTTTTCAACTATTGAACGAATAATCATTCTTCCAATTCTTCCCATTCCATTAATTCCAACTTTTATTTTCATAATTTTTGTTTAATTTTTTTCGTTATACTCTCAGAATTCAATTCAAAATTATTATATATCTGTTTAAATGGTGCACTTTTTCCAAAACTATCTATCCCAAAATTTAATCCTTTTTGGCCGGTATATTTTTTCCAAAAATTAGTTTCTGAAGCCTCAATTGAAACAATTAGATCAGTTTCATTTAATATTTTTTTACGATAATTTTCGCTCTGTTGATCAAATAGTTCCTGACAAGGCATGGAAATAACTTTTGAATAAATATTTTCTGTGGCCAATTTATGACTAATTTCACATGCCAAACTTGTTTCTGAGCCAGTGGATAAAATAGTAACTTTTATTTGCTCATTAGTTCTTAAAATCTCATATGCACCCTTTGCAGAAAGATTTTGAGAATTATCTTTTTTTCTCACTGCATTAATTTTTTGTCTTGTTAATGCTATAACACTTGGGCTATCTTTTTTTTCTAATGCTAGCTGCCAACATTCAAATGTTTCAATTAAATCAGAGGGTCTAAATACATTTAAATTTGGAATTGATCTTAAGCTAGTTAATTGCTCAATAGGTTGATGTGTTGGTCCATCTTCTCCAAGACCAATAGAGTCATGTGTGAATACGTATATCACTCTTTGTTTCATCATGGCTGCAAGTCTTATAGAGGGTTTACAATAATCACTAAAAATTAAAAAAGTCCCTCCATAAGGAATTATATTACTGTGCAAAGCTAAACCATTCATAATTCCACACATTGCATGTTCTCTGACTCCGTAATGAATATAATTACCTGAAAAATTTCCAGGCTTAATAATTTTGTGATTTTTAGTTTTTGTATTATTTGATCCAGCAAGATCTGCAGATCCACCAATTATAGTTGGTACTTTTGAAATAATCTCCAGAAATTTCTCAGAACATTTTCTGGTAGCCATTGGTTCTAAAGATTTAAAATATTCTGATTTTACCTTTTCAATTTCAGATTCAATAGTATTACTTATTAATTTATTTTTATTTATATAATTTTTTTGACTAAGCCTTGCTTTTTTTGAGGCATTATTTCCAAT
>CACDOD010000002.1 GCA_902554335.1 uncultured Pelagibacteraceae bacterium | reverse complement strand
CTGTCATATCTTAACAGCTCATTTTAAATCTTTAAAATGGAAAAATCCTTACACAGATCATTATATAAAAAACAATGTAGATAGTGAATATGTCCTTCACTGCTCTAATTCTGGGTATCCTTCTTCAAAACTTATGAACAGTCAAGCTGCAGGTTATGTTTTTATAACTAATGTATCAGGCTCACCTAAAACTATGAGATTGGAAATGAGATGGGATAATAATAGTGGAGATATGTCGAAGAAAGATATTATAGTACCATAATGAAGCAAAAAGGTTTTACTCTCATAGAGTTATTAGTCGTTGTAGCTATCATCGGTATACTAGCTGCAGTAGGGGTAGTTGCATACAATGGTTATACAACTAGCGCTAAAGCGAGCGTTTGCAAAGATAATCACAACAAAATTAAAAAGATTATTGTTGAAAAAAAAACACTATGTGATCTTGATAATAAAATTACTCTAAGAACCTGGTATTCAGGTCATAAACAAGGTGCTGAGTATTCTTTCAACTGCTCAAATAATTTTGAGTCTTTATCCCAAAATGTAGGAGTACATTTGACTAACTATTTAAAGAACCCTTATAGTCCAAATGATCATTGGGGTTATAGCTGGATAGGCAACAGCGGGACACCAACTGAAGACGGAAAAACTTATTATTATACAAATAATAACACAATAAGAATAAGAACTCTTTGTAATGGTAAACTGATTGAGGATACTATTAACGGGAATTGATGAATATTTGTGTTAGTGGGACAATAATACAATGCAGAATTATGCCATTTAAGATTATAAGCTATAAAATCATTACTATATTAATTAAAAAGTTGTTATAAGATAATTATGTTTAGTTTTATTCTTCCATTCATAATATTAATTTTAGTTGTAGTTTTTATACATGAATATGGACACTATTATTTTGCAAGAAAATATGGGGTGGGTGTAACTGATTTTTCAATTGGTTTTGGAAAAGAGCTATTTGGATGGAATGATAAATCAGGAACACGTTGGAAAATTTGTTGGATACCACTGGGAGGATATGTAAAATTTTTTGGTGATAGAAATGTATACTCTCAACAAGATCATCAAGAAATATTGGAAAAATATAGCAAAGATGAACAAGAAAAATTATTTGTAACAAAACCATTATATCAAAGATCTTTAATTGTATTTGGTGGTCCTCTAGCTAATTTTTTGTTGGCCATTGTAATTTTCTTATCAATTTATATGTTTGTTGGTAAAGATTTTACACCTGCAGTAATTGATGAAGTTCAAAAAGATAGTCCCGCAGAAATTTCTGGATTAATGAAAAATGACATAATTTTAGAAATTGATAATATTAAAGTGAAAAGTATTTTGGACGTTTCTAAATTTATTGCAATGTCCACGTCTGAATACGTTGATTTTAAAGTCTCTAGATACGATCAGGAAATCATATTTAAAATTAAACCAATTATCGTTCTTGCTGAAGATAATCTTGGAAATAAAATTAACAAAAGAATGGTTGGTATAAAACTTAGTCCATATAACAACGAAATAAATCATAAGAAATTAGGACCTGCTCAAGCATTTCTTCATTCTGTTGGTGAGGTTTATTTTGTAACAACGTCTACATTAAAATATTTAGGATCTATGCTAGTTGGTAAGGGCGATAGTTCCCAATTAGGAGGACCAATTCGAATAGCTAAAATATCAGGTCAAGTAGCAGAATTTGGAATAATCCCCTTTTTAAGTATGATGGCATATATCTCAATAAGCCTTGGTTTAATTAATCTATTTCCTATTCCAATGTTGGATGGAGGTCATCTTATGTTTTATGGTTTTGAAAAAATATTAGGTCGACCATTAAGTCAAAAAACTCAAGAAGGATTCTTTCGAATCGGGATGTTCTTACTGTTATCTTTAATGTTTTTTGCAACATTTAATGATCTCAAAGATATTGGCCTATTTTAAGGGATTTTTGCAAAATCAGATAAAAGTCAATAAAATCAATACTTTCAGCGCACAATATATTGTGTAATTAATAATTATAAACACAAAAAAAAAGCTTGAAAAATCAAGGATTTTATAAAAAAGTGTAAATAACCTAACACTGGAGCTAAAAATGAATAAAAAACAACTAGTAGCAAAACTATCAGATAAGCTAAATCAAAGCAAAGCTGATGCAGAGCGAACTTTTGATACTATTACCAACACTATTTTGGACGCATTGAAAAATGATGATTCAGTAAAAATTGCTGGTTTTGGTACTTACAAAGTAGCTAAAAGAAAAGCTAGAGTTGGTAGAAACCCAAGAACTGGTGAGCAAATCCAAATCGCTGCTTCTCAAAAGGTAAAATTTTTACCAGCAAAAGCACTCAAAGAAGTTTTCAACCGATAATTCTTTTTTAAACAGCCTTTATTAATTTCAAAAGTTAATAAAGGCTGTTTCTATATGCAAAAACTGCATACCTATTTTTAAGTATAATCAATAGTTTAAATAAGTTTTTTAAATATAAGAAATCCAAATTAATTTTAAGGAGATATATGTTTAAATTTATAAAAAAATTGTCCTTACTCACAGTTGGATTTTCATTATGGTTTATAATGCCAGCTGCAGCAGAGACTACAGTTTCAGCTGAAGTAGGATTTATTTTAAATACTTTTTTATTTTTAGTTTGTGGATTTCTAGTCATGTTTATGGCAGCAGGTTTTGCCATGTTAGAAGCGGGCTCAGTTACATCTAAAAGTGTATCTGTAATTTGCGCTAAAAATATAGGTTTATTTTCAATAGCAGGAATAATGTTTTGGCTTTTTGGATATAATTTGGCTTACGGTATACCCGAGGGTGGTTACATAGGTAAATTTATACCATGGTCAGATGCAAGTGCTGTAGATACGGGATATTCTGATGGTTCAGATTGGTATTTCCAAATGGTATTTTGTGCAACTACGGTTTCTATTGTATCTGGAACATTAGCAGAAAGAATTAAACTGTGGCCGTTCTTTTTATTTGCTGCAATATTATCAGGAATTATTTATCCAATTGTTATGGGATGGCAATGGGGTGGCGGATGGTTAGCATCTGCTGGCTTTTCAGACTTTGCTGGATCAACACTTGTTCACTCAACTGGAGGTGCAGCTGCATTAGCAGGTGCCATTTTGTTAGGTCCAAGATTAGGTAGATTTGGAAGTAAAGGCGAAGCAAAAGCTTTAAAACCTTATGCAGCATCATCTATTCCACTAGTAACAATAGGTATATTTATTCTATGGTTAGGTTGGTTTGGATTTAATGGTGGTTCACAATTAGCAATGGGTACAGCAGATGATGCCATTGCAGTATCAACTATCTTTATGAATACATTCTTAGCAGGCGCAGGTGGAGTTATGGCTGCAGCTTTTGTAACAAGATTAGGGTTTGGTAAAACAGACGTTATTCAAATGTTAAATGGATGTATCGGTGGATTAGTTGCAATTACAGCAGAACCGCTTATGCCGTCACCAATAGCAGCAATTTTAATTGGAGCTGTCGGTGGTGTTATAGTTGTATTTGGAACAAAATTATTGTTCTCTCTAAAAATAGACGATGTTGTAGGTGCCGTACCTGCACACTTGTTTGCTGGAATTTGGGGAACATTAGCTGTACCAATAACTAACCCAGATACAAACTTTGGAGCTCAATTACTTGGAGTAGTTTCGATTAATGTCTTTGTATTTATTGTATCGCTTATTGTTTGGGCGATTATGAAAAATACAATTGGTATTAGATTAAGTAAAGAAGGTGAACTGAAAGGTACCGACGTTACTGAAACTGGAGTAATTGCTTACGCAATAAGAGATTAGTTAACATTCTCCCTTTTACGTTAACAATTAAAAAGGCCCGGTAATACGGGCCTTTTTTTTAATTTGATTTTAAAAAATTTAATACTTCTTTAGCGTGATCTTTAACTCTAACGTTACGCCATTCATGTAAAATTTTATTATCTTTAATTAAAAATGTACTTCTTATTTGGCCCATGAATTCTTTACCCATAAACTTCTTCTGCCCCCAGGTTTTATAGGCTTTGATTGCCTTTTTATTCTCATCTGACAAAAGTTCAAATTTAACCTTATACTTTTCCTTAAATTTTTTATGACTTTCTAAACTATCTTTAGATATTCCAAAGACTTCACATTTAACTTTTTTAAAATTAGATAATAAGGAATTAAAATCCTTTGTTTCGAGGGTACAGCCAGGTGTGTCGTCTTTTGGATAAAAGTATAAAACGATGTATTTTGATTTTAATTTAATTAATTCTACAATTTTTCCAGATGTAGAGTTTAATTTAAAGTTTGGGGCTTTTTTTCCTATCAAATTTGGCATTATTCATTTTCTTCCCAAAGAGATTTGTAATTAATAAATGGAGATAAGCCATAACTAGAATTAATATTTGTCATGTGGATGGATAATGATTTAACTGGAGAAATACAAACTTCTTTTTCATAAATTAAATTTAAATATTTTTCGAATGGATCATGCCTATCCAAACAATTTTGGTAAAAATTGTCCCAGTATTGATTTAATATTTTTTTTGAAGTCATAAATGAGCATAATGATTTGTTTATAGTTCTCCAATGACGTTTACTGCCAATAAGTAAATTTGTTTTTTCATTATTCATATACAAGTAAGGATAATCAGAAGGACAAATTATCAAATCCTTATTTAGTTGAGATGAAATTCTTTCGTATGTTCCAATCATTTCTTCTAAAGAGGATCTAAAATGCAAATAATCATCTTCAATAAAATATATTAAGTCTTCACCATTTTTTTTGCCTATCTCAAAGCATTTAAGTAAACTTGATAAGTTAGAAAAAGTATCTTCTGATTTTTGTTTTTTTATAATATTTTGATGCTCTGATGGATTATGATTAATAATTTCAAAATTTTCTTTTGATCTATCTAAAATATCCCTAATAATTTCAAGATTTTCTTTTGTTGAGTACCCATCTACAATTTTTATATCAATTTTTATTGAATTATAGTTTTCATTAAGATTTTTAATAGCTTTGATTAGAGAATTTAAAGATCTTTTTACATATTCAATTTTTTTTTTTTCAAAAATCCTTTTTTTATTTTGGTCCCAAATTTCAATATTTGAATTAGTTCTAAAAATGATAAGAAGCGATGAAATTTTACGTGTGAGATTAACTTCACCCAGTGGTAAGATGATTGATTTATTTATATTAGAAAGCTGCTGATTTAGATCTTTATCTAAAGTAGGAGAATTAAATTGATTTTGATCAATTATTTCGAATCCGAAAGATTTAATTATCTTTACAAATAATTTTTTTAATATATTTTTTTTCATAAGATACTTTATATTTACTATGTCTATAAAAACAGCGCAAACTCTTGTTTCTGAAGCAATGCATGAAATTAAAACTATATCTGTAGATGAAGCTTATAAAATTTTTGAGGAAAACAATTGTAATTTAATAGATATTAGAGATAGGAATGAATTAGAGACTACAGGTGCAGTAGAAAATTCAATAAATATTCCTAGAGGACTTTTAGAATTTCAATTAGATCCCAATGGTCCTCTAACTCAAAATGGAATCATTGATCCAAATAATGAGACAGTTTTATTTTGTGCTGCAGGTGGACGATCAGCCTTAGCAACTAAAGCTTTGCAAGAAATGGGTTATAAAAAAGTTTGTCATATAGCTGGTGGATTTTCAGCTATGCAAAATTCGAAGTTTAAAATTAAGAAGTAGAATTTAGCTCTTCAAGGGCATATTCAAATCTGTCTTGTCCCCAAAAATTTTTATTATTAACAACATAAGTTGGAGCACCAAATATATTCATTTTGAATGCTTCATTAGTTAATTTTTTTAATTTTTCTTTTACTTCTATTTCTTCTGTTTTTTTTGTGAATTCGCTTATATCCATTTCAATTTCAGCCAAAACTTTAGTTAATACTCTTTCATCAGATATATTTTCATTATTTTTCCAGTATGCATCAAATATTAGATTTATATATTTTTTTAATTGTTCATTGTTAAGCACTAGACAACCTCTCATTAAATTTATCGTATTAATTGGAAAATTAGAGTTAAATTTAAATTCTATTTTAAATTTCTTAGATACCATCTCACAATCCATAATCATGAATTGTTTTTTAGGTTCAATAAATGCTTGAGGTGTAATATTCCATAACTTATGCAGACCGCCCAACAATATCGGTTTATATATAAAATTTATTCCATTACCCTCATTTTTAATTCTTTTATGACCTATATAAGTATATGGGCTTATAAAGTCGAAATAGAAGTCTATGCTTTTAGTCATATAGACTTATTTTTTTTGCATAAAAAATTCGAATTATCCAATAAATTAAAATACCTAGTGGACCAATAAAATAAGTTATAGCAATTGGAAAAAACATTAAGTATTTTGATATTAAAAGTCTTGAACCATCCCTTGACATCCAAGAACCACAAAAAAGATTTATTGCTAAAAAGTGTATCCAAAAAACAATTAAAAATTCTTGATTAGAAAATAAATCACTTAAATTATTTATACCAAGATAAAGACTAAAATTATTATCAAAATCGTATCCTACAAAATATGATTTATAAATAATGAAAATATATGCGCCAGATAATATAAAAATAGGAAAAATAGAGCTCACAAAAATGCTTCCCAATTTAGAATTAGGCAAAAAAATAAGCATTAACCAAAATGGGATCACACCAATATTCAACCACAGATAAACCATTTCAACTGTAAAGTAACTTGAAATTTGCTCGAGCATAATAAAATATATTATATAACTTTAATAAATGATTCCTATAAGAAATAAAAAAAAAAATCTTGAGACAACTGTTGAAGAAATGAGAAATTTTGCATTCATTTACATTGAAAAATATGCACCATCAAAACAACAGCTAAGAACATATTTATTGAAAAAATATTTAAAATCAGGTTCAGGCAATGTAAGTAAAAAAAATATTACAGACCTTATAGATGTTGTGCTTGATAATCTTGAAAAAACTAAGTTTATTAACGATAAATTTTACTCAACTTCAAAAGCTAGAAGTTTAATTCAAAGAGGAAGCTCAATTAATAAGATTAGAAATTACCTTTTGTCAAAGGGTGTTAACAGCAAATATATCAATGAAACATTAAGTGACATTAAAGAAAATAATGATGACCAAGATTTTTTTTCTGCAATTAAAATCTGCAAAAAAAAAAGAATTGGACCTGCTAGAGATGAGAATAACAGGCCATTATTTTTAAAAAAGGATTTGGGTATTTTAGCAAGATCTGGGTTTGACTTTGATACTTCAAAACGAGTACTTGATATAGATAAAGATGAATACCTAAAAATAATAAATCTTTTATAATTTTTTGTGTTTATTTTTTTCTTCTAAATAATAATTTAACCTTTTTTTTATATAATTCTTAACAAATACAAAAACTAACAATCCAAAAATAGAAACTGAAACTATTATTATTAAAATTATTCTTAATGTATCGTCCATTATAAACCTTCTAAAGATGTTACAATTATACTTGGATTTTTAAATCCACTTTTACCATAAAAAATTTCATTTCCGTTAAAATCGGTGATTACTCCTCCTGAGTTTTGCAAAATAGCATGTCCCGCAGCAATATCCCATTCATAAGCTCTCGGTTCAGCAGCATAAACTTGATATTCTCCAGTTGCTACAACACAAAATTTTAAAGAGCTTTTCATTTTTATAAAATCTTTTACGTTAAGTTTCTTATGTATTTCCTTAATTTCAGGTTTAAGATTATTTGAATAGCTTACTGCTTGAATATTATCTTTATTTATTTGTTTATTGTTAAGAATTTTTTCTTTGTTATTTTGAATTTCATAACTTAAGTTGTTACCAAAAGAGTAAAACAATCTATCTTTTGCGGGAGCGTAAATAATACCTGCTTTGGGTTTGTTTTCAATTATTAGTCCAGCATTAAGTGTAAACTCATCTTTATTGTTTATATAATCATAAGTTCCGTCAATTGGATCAACTAACCAAAAAGTATTTAAGTCAATGTTTTTATTTTCCGAAGTTTCTTCGGAAACAATTGGTATATTCGGAGTAATTTTTTTTAAATTTTCTAATATAATATTATTAACTTCTATATCTCCATTTGTAACTGGTGTTTTGTCATTTTTTAAATGTTCTGTCAGTCCATTTTTCCTTAGTTCAATAGAAACTGCACCAGCTTTAAAAAAAACATCAGTTAGATTTTTTATTACTTTTTCAATCTTTGTTGTTTCCATACTTTTTAAATTTAACTAAATTAATTATATTGCCATTTATCACTTTTTTACCTACATTTTCAAAATTAACTGTAATTTTTTCTTTTATAATTGACTGCACCTGACCAATACCCCATGCCATATTATCTGGATTTACCACTTTGTCTCCTGGTTCAAAATCGAATATCATTGTATTTCACTTATAAAGTAAAAGAGTGTAAATACAAACTTAATGAAATCAAAAATTAACTCAATCGGTTTAGAGAAAGATCCAAAGGATACTACAGTTGTAGTCGCTATGTCAGGTGGAGTGGACTCCTCAACAGTTGCTGGAATTATGAAAAAGGATGGATACAAAGTAATTGGAATTACTTTAAAATTATATGATGACACAAATCAAACAGCTAAATCTAAACAATGTTGTGCAGGACAAGATATAATGGATGCAAAACGAGTTGCAAATAAATTAGATATAGATCATAAAATTTTATATTATCAATCTAAATTTAAACAAGGGGTTGTTGATAATTTTGTTGAAAGTTATTTAGCCGGAGAAACACCAATTCCGTGTGTCCAATGCAATCAAACAGTTAAATTTAGAGATCTTTTTGAGGAAAGTAAAAATCTAAATGCGGATGCACTAATTACTGGTCATTATGTAAAAAGTATTACAAAAAACAATCAAACAAACATGTATCGAGCAATTGACGAAAATAGAGATCAAAGTTACTTTTTATTTAACACGACAAGAGAACAACTTAATTACCTCAGATTTCCACTAGGAAGTATGTTGAAAAATGAAACGAGAGAAATAGCAAAAAAATTAAATTTAAATGTTGCAAATAAACCTGATAGCCAAGACATATGTTTTGTACCAAACGGTGATTATGTTTCAGTAATAGAAAAATTTAGACCAGATGCATTTAAAAAAGGAAACATTAAAAATTTAGATGGAAAAGTAATCGGTGTTCATGATGGAATTGTAAATTTCACTATTGGTCAAAGAAGGGGGATTAAAATAGCAGATAAAGATCCTTTATATGTAATTGAAATTAATTCAGAAGATAACGAAATTATTGTTGGACCTAAAGAAAAATTAATAAAAAAACAAATTCAATTA
The DNA here is from genome assembly GCA_902554335.1 of uncultured Pelagibacteraceae bacterium. Classification (GTDB taxonomy): domain Bacteria; phylum Pseudomonadota; class Alphaproteobacteria; order Pelagibacterales; family Pelagibacteraceae; genus Pelagibacter. The sequence continues at coordinate 87,135 of CACDOD010000002.1, read as the reverse complement.
AAAGATATAAATTTATTAGTAGATAAAGATGATCTAAAGGACGAAATCTTTGTTAAAATAAGATCAACAGGAAAATTGATTAAGTCGAAATTAAAAATATACGATAAATCAATTCAAGTTGATTTACTTGAGGATGAATATGGAATTTCCCCTGGACAGGCATGCGTTTTTTATAAAGGAGATTCCTATGGATCAAAATTACTTGGTGGTGGATGGATAAGAAAAAATTAATTTATTTTTTTCCACATAAGAAATGACAAAAAGTAAAAAAATAGTAAAACTAAAAAATAATTCCATTCCAGAATATAATCAATTTTCGAATTTAAATTATATAAAGATAACGCAAATAAAATTAATAAAGTAACAATTATAATTGATATAACAAAAATTAATTTAAAATATATAACCAAGTAATTAATATAATTATTTATCTGGTCTTTTGTTAAAAATATTTTTCTTATTAAAAAAGCCTGGGCTAAAATTTCGAATAATATAAAAAAAACTATGAATGTTCGCCTTAATTTTGTAAGAAATTCACTTTCAAATATCCAGCCCAAAAAAAATACGTGAAGCAATAAAAAAAAAGCAGATAAAATTCCAAAAATTAAAAATAAATTATTTTTATTTGAATTAAGTATAATTTTAAAAATTTTATTATAATAAATCCAATAAAAAATCATAATTATTATGCCAATATATAAAAGATTTTTAAAAACATATTTAATTGGATATCTCTTTGCAATATTACTAATAGATGTCTCACCATAAAAGAAAGGATTTACTGTTACGCTTGTACCTAAATTTGTTCTAGAGTTATTTTTTAAATTATAAATAGTCTCAAAAAATTTAGGAAAAAGATTGTAAATTTTTATATTACTAGAGTTTATTATACATTTACTATTAAATTCATCTTTTATTTCATATTTGTTGAAGAATTTTTCTTTCTTGTCTATTAATTGAACTACAATTGATTGATCAATTATATTCCCATCAAGTGTTTCGTAGCTACCTATTACAGTATTAGGATAACATTCTCCAAGCGAATTAAATTGCTCGAATTGTAAATTTTGACAAAAATCATTTTCTTCACTGCATAAATAATTTTTATAAACTCCAGGTTTTTTGTTCTCTAACTTAAAATTTAAATCTTTTTCAAAATTGAATGAGACTAAATAGTTGTGAGATAATAATGTACCTAATAAAGCTATAGTTGGAAACAAAAAGAGTAACAATGATGTTATTCTTATTTTTCTAATAATATTTGGCAACTCCATTACGAGAAAATCTATTTTTTCTTATTCTTTTTTCTTGCTCTTCTTTTTTTTGAGCCCATTTTTCTTCGGCCTCTATGTTTTTTGGGGTAACCCATATTGTTCAATCCTTTTCTTTAATTTTATTGACTTATGGAATGGATATAGCATTGTCATTTAAATATCAATATTATATGAAAACAAATCTTCGCACATTTATAAAACATACAGCAAAAGATTTTCATAACCAATCAGTCAATCCACCAGTTGTTAGAGCTTCAACAATAATATTTAAAAATTTACAAGAAATCGAAAAAACAGAAAAAAAATATCTTAAGGATCCAATAAGTGGTAATTTTAATTATGGAAGGCAAGGAACTTCAACTACTTTTGCTCTTCAAAAAATTCTTCAAGAAATGGAGGAATGCTATAAAGTTTACTTAACCCCCACAGGATTTGGAGCAGTTTTTTTAGCAATTTTAAGCTTGGTAGAGCCAGGCGATGAAATTTTAGTAACAGACTCTGTTTATTCTCCAACAAGATTACTAACACAAAGTTACCTTAAAAAATTTAATGTAAAAAGTAGTTTTTATAATCCTTCAAATCTCAATGATTTAAAAAATAAAATTAACAAAAATACTAGGTTAATTTTTGTTGAGAATCCAGGAAGTAATACCTTTGAGTTTCAAGATTTGAAAAAAATTATTTCATTAGCAAAAAAAAATAAAATTTACACAGCAATCGATAATACATGGGGAACACCTTATTTACTAAAACCTATAAAATTAGGTTTCGATATGTCGATTGTATCTGCAACCAAATATTATTCTGGACACTCTGATGTGATGGGTGGAAGTTTAGCTATAAATAAAAAAGTATTCAAATTTGTTGAACCAACAAACAGAGTTACAGGATTAAGATTAAGTCCAGACGATGCTTATCTTGTCCTAAGAGGCATAAGAACTTTAGATGTAAGAATGGATCAACATCATTTGAATGCAAAAAAAGTTGCTAATTTTTTATCGAAACAAAAAAAAGTTTTAAAAGTCTATTATCCATATAAAAAAAATTCATTAACATATAAATTATGGAAAAAATATTATTCAGGAGCTTCTGGACTTATGGGTTTAAAAATTAAGTCAAAAAATAAAAAATCAGTTAAAAATTTTGTAAATTCTTTAAAATTATTTGGGTATGGTTATAGTTGGGGAGGCTTCGAAAGTTTGGCCTTATATCAAAACCAAAGACAATTAGGAGCCAGAAATTATACAGATCTGAAAAATGATGAACATATCATTAGATTGCACATTGGACTAGAGGATCCTGTAGATATAATAAATGACTTGAAGCAGGCTCTTAAAAAAATAAAATAGAAAAATGGAAAAATTTTTTCCAAGCAGAAGTGCTTTTGTTACCCTAATAGCGTGTTGCTTAGTTGTGATCATAGCTTTAGGTATTCGCCAAACTTTTGGATTGTTTTATTTTGATTTTTCAACTGATCTAGATATTACAATATCTCAATTTGGTTTTGCCATGGGATTACAGCTATTTTTATGGGGAGCATTTAGTCCTCTATTTGGCATTATCACAGATAAGTATGGGGGGAATATTGCAATTTTTTTAGGTTTTTTGTTTTTTTTACTTGGTGTTCTTCTATTTTATTCTGGTTTTAATACAGGGATATATTTTATATATACAATTGGAGTTTTAATTGGAGTAGGACTTGGATCAACAGCAATTGGAATTCCAGTTTCAGTCGTTGCAAAACATTTTCCAGCATCAAAAAGAACTATAGCAACAGGGATTGTTACTTGTGCTGGATCATTTGGATATTTTGTTTCGCCAGTATTAGTAAAGTATTCTCTAAATGTAACTGGCTGGGAAAATACAATCTTTTATTTTTGTTTATTATTGGGATTAGGATTGCTTGTTGCATTATTTGTTAGCACACCAAAAATTTCTGTTGGAGAAAATCAAAAAAATAATCAAAGCGCTACAGAAGCATTAAAAGAGGCTTTTTCTAATAAAAGTTTTATTTATTTAACATTAGGTTTTTTTGTTTGCGGCTGGCACATAGCATTAGTCGCAACTCATATACCAACATATATGATGGATAAGGGATTACCAGATTGGTGTGCAACAGCAGTATTATCGCTGATAGGTTTATTCAATATGGTAGGGACCATTACAAGCGGATATTTATCCACTAGATATAGCAAAAAAAAAATTTTAAGTGCAATTTATCTTTTAAGAGGACTTTCTATTATAATATTTATATTTTTTCCCCCAAGCGTAATTAATTCAATTATTTTTGGAATTACTTTTGGTTTCTTGTGGCTATCTACAGTTCCACCAACAAATGGCATTGTGGCACATATCTTTGGTACTAAATATGTGGGAATGTTATACGGTATAGTATTCGTAAGTCATCAAGTAGGATCCTTTTTAGGAGCTTATTTAGGTGGAGTATTTTACGAAATGAATGGAAATTTTGATTATGCTTGGTACGGATCCATAGCTTTGTCAATTTTTGCAGGATTGATACATTTGCCAATTAATGAGAGACCAATTGAAAGATTACAGACAGCATAAATTAAAATTTAATCCATATTTAGAAAAACTTTATCAATCAGATAAACCTATTATTATTTATAAAGTAAGAGATGGATATAATATTTATACAGATTTCTCCAAAAAAATTATCTTAACAAAAAATAACATTCAAAACTTTTTAAAATCTATTGAGAAAAAAAAATATAAAAAAGAAACAGATCTATATCTTGGTTTTTTTGGTTATGAAATTTTGTGTAATTTGATTGGCATTAATATAAAAAACAAGAAAAGAATTAATTTTTATAAAGGAATTTTTTATAAACCAGAAACAATAATAAAAATTAGAAAAGATATAAAAATTATATCAAATTTAAAGCATCAAAAATTCAATAACCAATTTAATAAAACCCAGATACTTAGCCCATTTAAAATTAATATTTCATATCAAAAATATAAAAAAATATTTGATTTATTTTCAAAAAAAATAAGACAGGGTGAAACCTATCAAATAAAAATATGCACCAAATACAAGAATAAATCTTTGATTAATCCTTTAAATTTCTTTTGGAAACTTATGAAGGTGAATGCTTCCCCAGAGTCTTTCATGATTAAAGATAAAGATTATTCAATTGTTAGCTGTTCACCTGAGACACTTATAGACAAGGAAAAAAATACTATTATTACAAAACCAATTGCAGGTACTTTAAAAAAAAATAACTCTACAAATAAATTGATTGCTCTTAAATATTTTAAAAATAACGAAAAAGAAACCAAAGAACATAATATGATTGTTGATATGGAAAGAAGTGATTTATCAAAAATTTGTAAACCAGGAAGTGTTAAAATACTAAAAAAAAAATATGTTGAAGAATATAAACATCTATATCATTATGTTACTTCCATTGGTGGCAAATTAAATAAAAATATAAAGTTAATAGATATTATTCAAGCAATGATGCCAGGCGGTTCTGTTATTGGTTGTCCAAAAATTAGAACTCTAGAACTACTTAACAAACAAGAAAAAGAGAGTAGAAATATTTTCACTGGAAGTTTTGGATATATAAAATTTAATCAAGATATGAAATTTAATATAATAATAAGATCAATTTTAAACTTTAAAAACCAATCAGAAATCTCTGCGGCATCTGGTGTTGTATTAGACAGTTCTCCAAAAAAAGAATTTAATGAAAATTATATAAAAGCAAAATCTTTATTGGAGCTATTTAAATGATTTATATTATTGATCATCAAGACTCATTCACTTGGAATGTTGTCCACCAGTTTTCAAAATTCGATAAAGTTATTTGTAGTAATTATTATGATTTAAATAATAATTTGCTTGATAAAAGTGATGTTATTGTTTTTTCTCCAGGACCTGGTTCTCCAAAAGATTACCCTCTTTCATCAAAAATTTATAACAAGTATAAAGGAAAGAAAAAAATAATTGGAATATGTTTAGGTTACCAAATGATTTTGTATAATGAGGGGGGAGAAATTGTACAGCAAAAAAGAATTTATCATGGATTTCAATCTAAAATAAAAATAAATAAAGAGAGTAAAATATATAAAAATAATCAGTATTTCAAAGTAGGAAGATATCACTCATTAAAATTAATGGAACCATTTAAATCAAATTCAATTAAAATAACTATGAGATGCACCAAAACAAAAATACCAATGGGTCTTGAGGATAATAAAAATAAAATATATGGATTTCAATTTCATCCAGAATCTTTTTTAACAGAAAATGGCGACATTCTTATTAAAAAAATCTTATCAGCTTAGTAATCTTAAAGAGGTTCCATTCAAAGACCTTTGGGGATCTAGAGGAGTATTTACTACCATGAGAATGGTTGGAAGACCTCCAAAGTTAGTGCTATTAAAACCTCATATAGAAAATTTAATTAAATCTACAAAAAATTATGGAATAAATAAAAAAAATTTGAAGGATATTGTTACAGATTTGATAAAAAAAAATACTTTATACAAAAGTCCTGATAATTTATTTAGGATTGCTTTAAATAAAAAACTAATTTCTGTTTCTATAAGAAAGAGACCAATACCTAAAAATAATTTTAATCTTTTATTGTTCAAATATAAACGAATAGACCCAAATTATAAAAATTTATATTATAAGAAAATAATTTCAAAACTTAGTAAACTTGATCCAACTGAATTTGATATTGCATTAGTTTCAAGTAATAAAATCTTAGAGACAGGCACATCTAATTTAGTTTTTGTTAAAAATGGAAAAATTTATTGTCCTAAAAAAAATTGTTATTTTGGCAATACCATTAAGCATATAAATAAAAAAATTAAAATTATAAGAAAAGACATCTCAATTAATAAAATTAATGATTTTGAAGAAATTTTACTGGTAGGTTCTGGAAAAGGTATTACTTCTGTTTCAAAAATACATGAAGTAAGTTGGAAGAGAAAAAAAACAGTTTGTTATCGTAAATTAAATAAAATATATAATTCTCTTATTTGAACATGAAAGATCCAAACAATCCTTGTATTTTTTGTAAAATTAGTAATGAAGAACTTCAATTTGAAAACGAATTAGCTTATTCATCAACCGATAGTTATCCTGTCTCAAAATTTCATAGTCTTATAGTACCTAAAAGACATGTTCAGGATTATTTTGAATTAAGTGCTGAAGAAGTTAAGGCGTGTCATGAATTAATTTTAAAAACTAAAGAGAAGATTTTAAATGATGATATAACAGTCAAAGGTTTTAATATTGGTACCAATTCTGGAAAAACAGCCGGTCAATCAATAATGCATTGCCATATTCATTTGATTCCTAGAAGAGAAGGTGATGTTGAAAATCCACAAGGAGGAGTAAGATCAGTGATCCCCTCAAAACAACATTATACCAGAAAATCATAAAATAAATTCCATTAGACAGTACGAATATACCTAATTTACCTTATTGATTATTTATTTTAACTGTACTAGAAGCTCTGAAAGGGGAAAATGATATCAACAAATCCATTCGCAATTTTAGCAGAAACAGTACCTTCAATTGGTATGCAAATCTTTGCTTTAGCAATGGTTGCTTTAGCTGGTGGAGGAACAATACTTGATATAATTCATAAAAAGAATGTTAAATATTTTTTTAACAATGCAAAGAAGGCAAAACTATCTGCAACAAAAAATCTAAGTAGTGGTGAAAAAATTTCTGTTGTAACAAAAACAATTGCTCATGATATATTAACAACCGCTGAATTAGGTGCTACTCAAAGAAGAATAGCTCATGTGATGGGTATGTATGGAACAGTATTGTTTTGGATTGGTTCTGCGGTAATGATATTTAAATATTCATCTCCTGGGATAAGTACACCATCAGTTTGGCCAATTATTTGGCATGTTGGAGCTATCATGACTGTTATAGGTGGTGGATGGTTCTGGTTATTTTTAAGAGTAGATGTTTCTGCAGAGGCAAATTCAGTATTTAGAATCGTTTTAGCTGACTTATTTGTTTTAGCTCTTGTTGCAGCTTCAGCCATGGGATTATTTTGGTCATATTTGCAATCCTCAGGAATTAATGGTTGGGATACTTTATTTTTAGTCTTATTCGCTGTGGCAAATATAATTTTGTTTGGTGGAGTTTATTGGTCTAAATTTGCTCATATGTTTTATAAACCAGGAGCAGCAATACAAAAAAATTTAGCAAAAGCAGATGGGTCAAATGATGATTTGCCTATGCCTGCAGATGCACCAGAGGATTTTGGTTTAGGAATTTCAAGAGAAAAACCTAAACACTATTAGAAAGGAAAATAATTATGTCTACGTTTGTATATATGACAAGATGTGATGGATGTGGTCACTGTGTTGACATATGTCCTTCTGATATTATGCACATCGATAAAACAATTCGAAGAGCAGTTAATATTGAACCTAATTTCTGTTGGGAATGTTATTCATGTGTAAAAGCATGCCCCCAACAAGCAATTGATGTAAGAGGGTACGCTGACTTTGCACCAATGGGACACAAGGTTAGAGTTTTAAGAGAAGAAAAAAAAGGGACAATTTCTTGGAAGATAAAATTTAGAAATGGAACTGTGAAAGATTTTGTATCACCAATAACTACAAAGCCATGGGGTAAACATATTCCAAAGTTAGCAGAGGCAGACAATCCTAACCAAGGAGATATGCAGTCACAAATTTTATATAATGAACCACACGGTTTAAACACTGAAAAAGATTTGCCTGCAATTAACAAAAGTTTATTCAAAAAAGGTGTTTATTATTAATGCCAAAAAATAAAACAGTATTTGAAGATTGTGATATTCTAGTTGTTGGCGGAGGTATGGCCGGCACTGGTGCAACATTTGAGTCTAGGTATTGGGGAAGAGACCTTAAAATTATTTGTGTAGAAAAAGCGAATATTGATAGAAGTGGAGCCGTTGCTCAAGGCTTATACGCAATTAATTGTTACATGGGAATGCAGTGGGGAGAAAATATGCCCGAAGACCATGTAAGATATGCAAGAAATGATTTAATGGGTCTTGTTAGAGAAGACCTTGGTTATGACATGGCAAGACATGTCGACTCTACAGTTCATATGTTTGATGAATGGGGTTTGCCAATGATGAGAAACAAAGAGACAGGAAGATATCAAAGAGAGGGAAAATGGCAGATCATGATTCATGGTGAAAGCTATAAACCAATCGTAGCTGAAGCAGCAAAAAAATCAGCAAATAAAATTTATAACAGAATAATGATCACTCACCTTTTAAAAGATGAAAGTAATCCAAATAGAATTGCAGGAGCTGTTGGATTTAATATGAGAACAGGTGATTATCACGTTTTCAAAGCAAAAACAGTAATTGTTGCCGCTGGTGGTGCCTCTCACATATTTAAACCAAGAGCAGTTGGTGAAGGAATGGGAAGAACTTGGTACGCACCTTGGAGCAATGGTTCAGCTTATGCTTTACCAATTGCTGCGGGAGCAAAGATGACACAAATGGAAAATAGAATTGTACTTTGCAGATTTAAGGATGGATATGGACCAGTTGGTGCTTATTTTTTACATTTAAAAACCTACACTCAAAATGCAAATGGTGAAAATTATGAAAAGAAATGGTATGATCATACCAAAAAAATGGTTGGTGAATATATTGATCACCACCCAACTCCAACTTGTTTAAGAAATCATGCATTTATTCAAGAAGTCGCTGCAGGTGGTGGACCAATTCATATGGTAACAAAAGAGGCTTTCCAAGACCCTCATTTAGAGACAGTCGGTTGGGAAAACTTTTTAGGAATGACTGTAGGTCAAGCAGTTGTTTGGGCTTCACAAAATATTGATCCAAAATATACAAATCCTGAGTTAACAACCTCAGAGCCTTATGTAATGGGATCCCATGCTACATGTTCAGGTGCTTGGGTAAGTGGACCTGAAGATATTGCTCCAGACGACTATTATTGGGGTTATAATAGAATGACTACAATTGATGGTTTATTTGGTGCTGGAGACACAGTAGGTGGTAGTGCACATAAATTTTCATCTGGATCATTTACAGAAGGCAGATTAGCCGCTAAAGCAGCTGTTAAGTATATAATGGACAAGAAAGCTAATGATATAAAGGTTTCAGATACTCAATATGAAAGTTTAAGAGAAACTATTTATAAACCTCTAGAAAACTATCAAGTTGGTAGAAATGAAATTACTGCAGGAACAGTATCGCCAAGCTATTTATCTCCAATTCAGGGTTTACAAAGACTGCAAAAAATTATGGATGAATATTGTGGAGGTTTAACAAATAACTATATGACAAATGAAAACCTATTAAATAAAGGTCTTGAACAATTAGGAATGTTACAAGAGGATTTAGAGCATGTAGGTGCAGAGGACTACCATCAATTAATGAGAGCGTGGGAACTTAAGCATAGGGCACTTACATCTCAATGTGTTACAGAGCATACTTTATTCAGAAAAGAAACAAGATGGCCAGGGTATTATTATAGGGGAGATCATATGAAACTCGATGATGAAAATTGGCATTGTTTAACAGTTTCTCAAAGAGATCCAGAAACAGGCAAATTTACTATGGAGAAGAAGCCTGTTTATCATATAGTAGACGAAGAAAAGAAAAAAACCGCTTAGAACAATAAAATAGTTATGAGCCTCATTAAGAAAACAGACGAGGAAATCATTAAAATTGCCACCCCCTTATGGGATGAATTGGTTAAAGCTTCAAACAGGAGGGATTATAGTGGCTTTACAAAGAATTTTTCAGCACAAATGCTTTATGGAGCTAATGAAGTTGAAATTGGAAAACAATGGGCAAGCAACAAGCTTTTGACAAACCTTTCAGATGATAGAGAGGCCTTGGGGTGTCTCAGAAGAGATTTATACGTCACGGTTCTGTTTAAACAAAAGAGTAATACTATGAAGGGAGACTATTTGGGTCGCTTGGTGCTTGGAGAAGAGGATGGTGAGGTAAAAATTTTTGGAGCAACAATTTTTTAGCAAATTTTTAAAATAACACTTGCAAAGTTATAGGATTTTGTTAATTCGGAAATGTGGTCCAGTTTATTTTAAAAAATTCAAAAAAATTATCAAAATCTATACCAACCACTTTTTTTAATAATCATATCAAAGAAATTCTTTTTTTTGGACTTGGAATTTATTGGGCAGTAATTTTGTTTAGTACCTTCTTAAATATATAATATTATTTGACAATTATTAACCATAGGAGTACGAAGTAGTTAATAGGTCTTATGGAATATTTTCTTCCAATTGCACAAGTTGAAATAAACATAGCATTCATATTTATACTAAGTTTATTTGTCGGTGTTCTTTCTGGATTATTCGGAGTTGGAGGAGGATTTTTAATGACTCCATTTCTAATTTTCCTTGGAATTCCACCCGCTTATGCTGTCCCAAACGAAGCAAGTAATATTTTAGGTACGTCAGTTTCAGGATCAACAACGCACTATTTAAAGGGCACATTAGATTACAAGATGGGATTTATGATTGTGATTGGTGGTATCTTCGGAACATTGCTTGGTATACTTACATTCTCATATTTAAAAGATATTGGAAAGATTAATGAAGTAATTTCTTTAGCATACATGTACGTTTTGGCAATACTTGGAACATTTATGCTAATCCAAGGTGTTTCTGAAATTGATAAAGCTAGAAAAAAAATAGTAGTTAGAAAAAAATTACACCACCATTATTGGATTCACGGACTTCCTTTTAGAATGAGATTTAAAAAATCTAAAGTTTATGAAAGTATTTTTACGCCAATAATTATTGGAATGATTGTTGGATATATTGCTGCAATTATGGGAGTTGGGGGTGCCTTTATTTTAGTTCCTGCAATGATTTATATTATTGGAATGCCTACAAAATTAATACCAGGGACATCTTTATTTGTAACGATATTTGTAAGTGCAATTGTAACTGTTCTACATGCATTTAATTATGGAACAATAGACCTAGTATTGGTGACTATATTAATTTTAGGCTCAATTGTAGGTGTTCAGGTTGGACAAAAAATGGGTGAGAAAATTGATAGTTCTCAGTTTAAAACTATTTTAGCTGTATTAATTTTATGTATTGGTATTGCAATTGCATATGACACATTCATAAGTGAAGATGTTGTTGTAGTAGCAGCAAATAATGGTCTCCAAAGTCTCGGAGGAATTGCTAAGTTTATTTTAGAATATTCAAAAGATCTGCCAGTATTTTATGGATTAACCTCAGTTGTTCTCGCAATTGTTTTAGGAGTAGGCGCAGCAGGTGTTAGAAAATTAATTTCTGATTGGAATAAAAAAAGATTAGCTAAACTTCAAGCTTCAAAATAATTTAAGCACTTCTATAAAGTTTAGTCATAACAAATTCCCTATGACCCAATGCTTCAGCACAGGTAAATCTTCCATTTGCAACTCTCATTGTTGCTTTAATCAATTCGTCTCCAGCTTGATCTAAATTCATTTCTCTTGAGAGAATTTTTGATACATCAACATCAATATGTTCTTTCATTTTAACTGCTGTTAAAGGATTGGCAGTTAATTTAATAACCGGCTCTATGGGATTACCAATAATATTTCCTTGTCCTGTTGGAAATAAATGAATATTAAATCCTCCTGCTGCTTGAAGAGTTACACATTCTGCAGCAGCAGAAGATGTGTCCATAAAATAAAGACCTGGACCTTTGGTTGGCTCCTCTGCAGGTGTTAACACATCAACAAATTGTCTTGATCCAATTTTTTGAAAATTACCAAATGCTTTTTCTTCAATAGTTGTTAGTCCACCAGCTATATTTCCAGCTGTTGGCTGACTTTCTGAAAGATCATCTGTTGCTTCTTTTAATATGAAATCGTTATAATCACTCCATGTTTTCATAAATTTATCTTGAGCTTCTTTTGTTTTTCCTCTTTTAGCACATACACTTTCAGCACCAGTTAGCTCGGATGTTTCTCCGAAACATAAATGAACTCCTAGTGGCTCTAATTTATCCATCAAGTTGCCAACAGTTGGGTTAGATGCAAGTCCTGACGTTGTATCAGACTCTCCACATTTAACAGAAATCCAAAGATCACTTACTGGACACTCTTCTCTTTGTTTTTCTGATGCCCATATTGAAAACTCTTGTGCTTTTTTAGAAGCTTTCATTATTGTTTCGATATCACCAGCTCCTTCAATGCTAAACCCTTCCACCGGTTTTCCAGTTTTTGCAACTTCATCTACAATTCTTTTTGTCCATTTAGGTTCAATTCCAATAATAATTGCTGCTGCAACATTTGGGTTTTTTGCAGTTCCAATCATTGTTCTAAAATGTAATTCTAAATCTGCACCAAATTGTAATCTTCCATATGAGTGAGGAAGTGCAATAGTTCCTTTTATATTGTTTGTTACTGCTTCTGCGCAAGCGTTTGAAATATCATCGACTGGAAGAATAATGACATGATTTCTAGTCCCAACTCTCCCATTTTCTCTCTTATAACCTAAAAAGCTTTTTGGAATTTCCATTTATATTACCATTTCTTTGTTTTAACATTGTGAACATGAACATGTTCACCTTTTTTTATAGCTTTAACAACTTTTCCAATATCGTGACCGTATTTAATAATTGTATCGCCCTCGTTAAGATCCACTAAAGCTAATTTATGTCCAAGCGGTACTTCATTTTTAGCCTCTACAGTCGCTGAACCATCACCTTCCATAATCCAACAATTACAAGTTTGATTTGGTGCGACTTTTTCAATTACAACAACGCCAACGTTGTCTTTTTTATCATGTATAATAATATCTGTACTTGCCATTTTTGAAATTAAATATAGAAAAATAGCATTTGTAGAAAAATTGCAAGAAAATTATTTAAGGGAAAATTTATGACTAAAATGACTACTGAAGAAGCTTTCATAAAAGTTCTTCAATTCCATGGAATAGAACATGCATTTGGAATCATTGGATCGGCATTTATGCCAATTTCAGATTTATTTCCAAAAGCAGGGATAACATTTTGGGACGTAGCTCATGAAACTAATGGTGGATTAATTGCAGATGGTTACACTAGGGCAACAGGAAAAATGTCAATGGTTATTGCGCAAAACGGTCCTGGTATTACAGGTTTAGTCACTCCAATTAAAACTGCTTATTGGAATCATACACCTCTTCTTTTAGTTACACCTCAAGCTGCAAATAAGACTATGGGACAAGGTGGTTTCCAAGAAGTAGAACAAATGAATTTATTTAAAGACATGGTTTGTTATCAAGAAGAAGTAAGAGACCCAACTAGAATGGCAGAAGTTTTAAACAGAGTCATTGAAAAAGCACATAGAGGTTCTGCTCCTGCACAAATAAATGTCCCAAGAGATTTTTGGACACAAGTAATTGATATTGAACTTCCTCCATTAGTAAGATTTGAAAGACAGGGCGGTGGCAGTGATGCAATAGAAAAAGCATCCAAATATTTATCTGAAGCAAAATTTCCAGTAATTTTGTCTGGAGCAGGTGTCGTAATTGGTGATGCGATTGAAGAAACAAAAAAACTCGCAGAAAAATTAGACTCCCCAGTATGTAGTGGATATCAACATAATGATAGTTTCCCAGGAAGTCATCCTTTAGCGGTTGGACCTTTAGGTTATAATGGATCAAAGGCTGCTATGGAATTAATTTCTAAGGCAGATGTAGTTTTAGCTTTAGGCACAAGACTTAATCCTTTTTCTACACTACCAGGCTATGGAATTGATTATTGGCCAAAAGATGCAAAAATTATTCAAGTAGATATGAATCCAGATAGAATTGGTTTAACAAAAAAAGTTACGGTTGGAATTTGTGGAGATGCTAAAATGGTTGCTACAGAATTACTTGAAAAATTATCATCTAATGCAGGAGATACTAATCGTGAGGAGAGAAAAAACTTAATTCATCAAACCAAGTCTGCTTGGTTACAAACATTGACAAGTTTAGATCATGAAGACGATGATCCTGGAACTGTTTGGAATAAAGAAGCAAGAGAAAGAGATAAAGACAGAATGTCACCAAGACAAGCGTGGAGAGCAATACAAGCAGCTTTACCTGAGGATGTAATTATATCTAGCGATATTGGAAATAATTGTGCAATTGGAAATGCCTATCCTACTTTTGAAAAAGGAAGAAAATATTTAGCGCCTGGTTTATTTGGACCATGCGGATATGGATTTCCAGCAATTCTAGGCGCAAAGATTGGTTGTCCCGAAACACCTGTGGTTGGTTTTGCAGGTGATGGTGCTTTTGGAATAAGTATGAATGAAATGAGTTCATGTGCACGAGAAGAATGGCCAGCAATCACAATGGTAATTTTTAGAAATTACCAATGGGGTGCTGAAAAAAGGAATTCAATATTATGGTTTGATGACAATTTTGTAGGTACAGAGTTAGATCCAGAATTAAGCTATGCCAAAGTTGCTAATGCTTGTGGTCTAAAGGGTATTACAGCGAAAACTATGGAAGAAACTACCAAAGCTATCAAAGAAGGTTGCGAAAATCAGAAAAAAGGCATCACCACTTTTGTTGAAGTAATTCTAAATCAAGAATTAGGCGAACCTTTTAGAAGAGATGCAATGAAAAAACCAGTTGAAGTAGCAGGCATTAATAAATCTGATATGAAGCCTCAAAAATCTCTAGTGTAATAAATGTCTAGTCTTCCAACCAGCTGCAAAGTTGTAGTTATTGGGGGTGGAGTTACCGGGACTTCTTGCGCTTATCATATTGCTAAGTTTGGTTGGAAAGATGTAATACTTCTTGAAAGAGATCAATTAACTTCTGGTACAACCTGGCATGCAGCTGGCTTAGTAAGTCAACTTGGTCCTTCAGCCGGTATAACAAAAATAAGAAAATATACTTTAGATTTATATAAAAAACTTGAGAAAGAATTAGATTTTTCCTCAGGAATGAAACTGGGTGGGGCTTTATCTATAGCCCAAACAAAACATAGATGGCAAGAACTTAAAAGACAAGCTACAACTGCCCAACTTTATGATGTGAATGTTGAAATTTTGAATCCATCTGAAGTAAAAGATAAATATCCAGGAATAAATCATAAAGATTTAGAAGGTGGAATTTTTATGCCTGGTGATGGTCAAGCAGATCCAGTTGGAGTTACTAATTTACTAGCCAAAGCTTCTAGAAAAGAAGGTGTAAAGATTTTCGAAAAAAGTCCCGTAGAAAAAATTTTAAAAAAAAACGGCAGAGTTTCAGGTGTTGTTGTAAATGGACAAACAATCGAATGTGAATATATTGTTTTAGCCACTGGCATGTGGTCTCGTCAAATTGGTGAAAAACATGGAATAAGTATACCTTTATATCCAGCTGAACATTTTTATGTTTTGACTGAGCCCATTAAGAATCTTCCAAATATTTTACCAACTTTAAGAGATTTTGATGATTGTCTTTATTTAAAAGAGGATGCTGGGAAAATATTAATTGGAATATTTGAAACTAAGTCAATACCGGCTTTTCAGAACGATAATAAAGTTCCTGAAAATTTTTCCTACGGTGAATTTCCAGAAAATTTTGATCATTTTCAGCCCTACTTGGAGGCAGCGATGAAAAGAATGCCCGTACTTGGAGAAGTTGGTTTAAGAAAATTTTTCTCTGGGCCAGAGTCTTTTACACCTGACACAAATACTTTATTGGGTGAAGCACCTAATTTTAAAAATTTATTTGTTTGCGCTGGATTAAATAGTATTGGAATAGGTAGTGGTGGAGGTGTTGGCAAAGTAACAGCAGAATGGCTTATGAATGGCCATATAAATGAAGATCTATTTATTTATGATATTAAAAGATTTCAAAATTTTCACTCAGATATAAAATTTATTACTGAAAGAATTACAGAAACTTTAGGAGACTTATATGGAATGCATTGGCCATACAAACAACACAAAACTTCGAGAAATATTAAATTACTTCCATACCATGATGAGTTAAAAAAAGCTGGCGCATGTTTTGGAGTTGCAGGTGGTTACGAGAGACCAATGTGGTTTTCTAGAAATGGAAAAGCCGACTATGATTATAGTTACAATTTTCAAAATTGGTATCCTTCAGCAGAATTTGAGACAAAAAATACTGTAACAAATGTTGGTTTATACGAGTTGACTCCTTTTTCAAAATTCGAATTAAAAGGAGAAAATTTATACGAGGAATTACAAAAAATTTGCACTGCAAACATTCAAAATGAATTTGGTAAATGTACCTATACGCAGATGCTAAATCCAGATGGAGGCATTGAAACTGATTTAACTGTAGTATGTTTATCAGATAAACACTACAGAATTATTGGAGCAGCTAACACAAGAGAAAGAGATAAATTTCATATTAAAAAACATATAAATTCTAATATAGAATTAATTGATGTAACAGATGACTTTGTATGCTTGGGTGTGTTTGGTCCTAAATCAAGAGATCTTATGAAAGAAATTATGGGTGATAATTTTTCAAATGAAAAATTAAAATTTGGATATTCAAAAAATATTTTGATCAAAAATATAGAAATATGGGTACAAAGATTGTCTTATGTAGGCGAAATTGGTTATGAGCTTTATATTAAATTTTCAGATGCAAATTTAATTTTTGGTAAAATTAGAGAGGTGGGCAAAAAATATAATTTATCACTTTGCGGCGCTCATGCTATGGATATTTTAAGAATGGAGAGTGGTTTTTTACATTGGGGGCATGATATTTCACCAGAAGAAAATCAATTTGAAGCAGGGTTAAATTTTGCAATAAGTTTTAAAAAAAATTATGACTTTGTTGGAAAACAAGCTTTATTAAAAATTAACAAAGATAAAATTAAAAAAAAATTCATAATGCTTTCTTTGGATAATACTAAACCAGGAGAACCTCTGGCTTTACATTTTGAACCTATCTACATTGATGGAAAAATATGCGGAAATACTACCTCTGCAAACTATTCTTTTAATTATAAAAAAAATTTACTTTTTGGATATGTGGCTACTGATTTAAAAGTTGAAGAATTAATGAATACAAAAATTGAGGTTGAAATTGAAAAAGTCAAATATAAAGCTTCTTTAATATTAAAACCCCTAAAAAATCCAAGATTAAAGTATAATTAAATAACTTTTATTAAATTCTTGAATTGTTATTATAAGTCATGAAAAAATTATACTTAATTTTATCTGTAATTATTATATCTATTTTTAACATTTCAAATGCTAGTTCAGATTCATATTATAAATATGGAACAGGTGATTTGCAATTATCTGATGGCACAGTTAATGCATTTATAACATATATAAGAGGTGAAAAAGGTAAATCACCAAATGATTTTTTTGTTACCACGGATGGTTCAGGTTATTATTATTGGTATTGCTCTTATGGCCAAGGAAATTGCATGGAAGGGAACATAAAAGAAGATACTAAAATTTGTGAGAAATTTACAGGAAAAATCTGTAAAAAATTTGCACGTAAAAGAGATATAAAATGGAAGAATGGTATTAATCCTGCAAAAGGAAAAGCATCAAAAATAAGATCCAAATGGAGCGATGCAGAGATTAGACAAAAATTAACTGAACTTGGTTTTTATAATAATTAAAATATAAAATATTTATTTTACAAAAGTATCGTTAAATTGTTTTGTAACTCTTACAAAAGTAGTACATTTACTTAATTGTTTTAGTGAAGGGGCGCCAACATAGGTGCAACTACTTCTTAGTCCCCCAAGAATATTCAAAATTGTATCTTTTATTTTACCTCTATATTTAACTCTTACTGTTCTACCTTCACTACTTCTGTAACTTGACAAACCACCATAATGTTTTTTATTTGCAGTATCAGAACTTGAACCATAAAATTCAATGTATTTTGATCCATTAGATTTAACAACTTTTCCACTTCCTTCATCGTGACCAGCAAACATTCCTCCTAACATTACAAAATCTGCACCACCGCCAAATGCTTTAGCAACATCACCAGGACAAGTACATCCACCATCAGCAATAATATGCGCGCCTAAACCATGAGCAGCATCTGCACATTCTATAACAGCGCTTAATTGTGGATAACCAACACCAGTTTGAATTCTTGTTGTACAAACACTTCCAGGCCCAATACCTACTTTAACAATATCAGCGCCACTTAGTATTAATTCTTGTGTCATATCTGCTGTAACAACGTTTCCTGCAATTAAAGTTTTAGTTGGATATTTATCTCTTACCTTTTTAAGAAAACTGCTAAAATGCTCTGAATAACCATTTGCAACATCAATACAAATAAACTTAAAAAAACTATATTCTTTTAAAATCTTATCTAAATTATCAAAATCCTCCTTTTTAATACCAATACTTAGTGCAATATTTTGATAATTTTTTTTTAAATTTTTATATTTTGATAGTTTTTTGACGTCATGTTGTTTTGTCAAACATGTAATCATCTCATTTGCAGATAAAGCATCGGCAATACCTAATTCACCAACACCATCCATATTAGCAGCCATAATAGGAATTCCTGACCACTCATTTCTGCTGTATTTAAATTTATATGTCCTATTTAGATCTACGTCTTTTCGGCTTGATAAAGTGCTTCTTTTAGGCCTAAATAATACGTCAGAATAATCCAGTTTAAGTTCTTCTTCAATTCTCACGAGTTCGAAAACTATAATTGAATTTATAAATATTCAACCGATTAATTTAAAAAAATTTAAGTTATACTGACTGGATTTATTGGCTATTTGTTTTTGGATTCTACCAAATATATTGCAATTAGAAATAATGCTGTCCAAATCATTCCCAATAGAGCTTTAGGACTTGTCTTAGCACTCCACAAATCTAATACTATTGCTCCAAAAATTAAACCCAGAATATATATAATGATTGCTATAGTAGTTTTGCTCATATTACTTTTGGTTGGCCTTTTTGAATAATGAATTACCGTTCTTAATCTTATGTTCGTAAGATTCATTAAAACTTTCTAATTGCCAACCTGTCATTCTTGATCTGATAGTTTTTAAATTTTCAGCTTTCCATTTATCACCTGTATTTGGATCTTTCCATTTAATCTTATCATCGCTATTTCTGCCACAACCATAACAATAACCTGTAACAGGATCTGTTCTACAAATGCTAATGCAAGGTGAAACTATCATTTTTTTTAATTTTTATACTATATTTACACTATTATTCTAATTGGACAAATATCTTCAATAATATATAAACCACAATATTAAACTGGGGCGATGGCGGAATTGGTAGACGCGCTGGTCTTAGGAACCAGTCGAGCAATCGGTGAAGGTTCGAGTCCTTTTCGCCCTACCATTAAAATATATGAAAGTTACAATTCAAAATAAAAAAGGTCTTGGAAAAGATATTAAGGTTGTTGTAGATCAAAAGACCATGAATTCTTATCTTGATGAAAGATATGAAGAAATAAGGAAAAATTATACACTTAAAGGATTTAGACCTGGAAAAGCACCTAGAGAAATTCTTAAAAGACAATTTGGAGAAGCAATATTAAGTGAGGTTCTAGATAAAGTATTAAAGGACACTTCAGCAAAAGCATTAGAAGAAAATAAAATAAGACCTGCTACTCAACCCAAAATAGATCTCAAAACATATGGGGAAGGTAAAGAATTAGAATATGTAATGTCAGTAACAGAGCTACCTATAATAGATGTAAAACAACTTCAGAATATAAAATTTGATGAATATAAAGTAAAAATTGATCCAAAATTTACTGACGAAAGAATAAATCAAATTGCAAAATCACAAAATAACTTCAAGGATGCTAATGATAATCATAAATCAAACAAAGGTGACCTCGTAGTTTTTGATTACAAGGCAACGTCTGATGGAAAAGATTTTAAAGGAAATGAAGGAAAAGACACTCAAATTATTCTAGGTAAAGATTTATTTATCAAAGGATTTGATGAACAGTTAGAAGGTGTTAAGAAAAATGACATTAAAAAAATAAAAGTAAAACTTCCAGATAATTTTCCAGAAAAAGAACTTGCAAACAAAAATGCAATTTTTGAATGTAAAATCAAAAGTATTAAAATTAACAGAGAAGTCAAAATCGATGATGAATTTGCTAAAAATTTAGGCGCTAAAGATTTAAAAGGATTAAAAGAATTAATTTCAAAACAGATTAATGAAGAATATAAAAATTCATTAGATATGTTATCAAAAAATCAAATTTTAGATCAGCTAGAAAAAATTAAAATCGATGATGTTCCTCAAGAACTCATAGAACAAGAAATTAAAGTATTATCACATGATATGAAGGATGAAGACATTAAGAAAAATAAAAATCAACTTGAGACTCAAGCCAAAAAGAGAATTAAGACTGGATTGATTTTAAACGAATTTGGTCAAAAAAATAAAATAAATGTTACCGAACAAGAACTGAATCAAGAAATTCAAAAACAATTTCAAATGATGCCAGGACAGGAAAAAATAGTAAAAGAATACTACGAAAAAAATCCAAGTGCGATCGCAAGTTTGCGAGGATCAATTTATGAAGAAAAGATAATTTCTCAAATTAAAAAACAAGCAAAAGTAAATTTAAAAGAAATTTCAAAAGATGAAGCCGAAAAAATATTAAAATCAGAAAATGAAAAAAATATTAAATTAAATCAAAAAGAGACAAAAGATACTAAATCTGCCATAAAAGCAAAAAAAACACCTAGATCTAAAAAACCACCTTCCAAAAAAACAAAAAAAGTTAGCAAAAAGTAATCCTTAGTTGTATAAAAGTTAACGATTCGTTTTAATATGAATAAAATATATGAACACATGAATACCTTGATTCCTATGGTCGTTGAACAAACCAGTAGGGGAGAAAGAGCTTTTGATATTTATTCAAGACTTCTAAAAGAAAGAATTGTGTTTGTTGTTGGCCCAATCAATGATCACGTCGCCTCACTAGTTACAGCACAGTTATTATTTTTAGAGTCTGAAGATCCAAAAAAAGATATTTTTCTTTATATAAATAGTCCAGGAGGTTTGGTTACTTCAGGTTTAGGAATTTATGACACTATGCAATATATTAAACCAGATGTGTCAACTTTATGTATAGGCCAAGCTGCTAGCATGGGTTCTTTTCTTTTATCTGCTGGATCTAAAGGAAAAAGATTTTCTTTACCAAACTCAAGAATAATGGTTCATCAACCATCAGCTGGATATCAAGGGCAAGCCACTGATATTGAAATTCATGCAAATGAGGTTTTATCTTTAAAAAAAAGATTAAATGAAATTTATTCTCGTCACACAGGTAAATCAGTCGAGGAAATTAAATCTGCTTTAGAAAGAGATAATTTTATGACTCCAGATGCGGCAAAAGATTTTGGACTTGTTGACAAAGTAGTGTCTAAAAGAGAATAATCATCAATATATTGATGTACAAACAACCTCCGCTTGATATCATATATATTAATGTAATAATGTAGTCATATTGATTCGTTATAAAAAATTATGAGCACAAACAAAAATATTCTTTACTGTTCTTTTTGTGGGAAAAGCCAACATGAAGTTAGAAAATTAATTGCCGGCCCCACAGTTTTTATATGTGATGAATGTGTAGAACTATGCATGGACATTATAAAAGAGGAAAGCAAAGATAATTTTGTAAAACATCAAGATGGGTTACCTGCTCCCAAGGAAATTTGTAAAGTGTTAGATGATTATGTAATTGGACAAGAGCACGCCAAAAAAGTTTTATCTGTTGCAGTGCACAATCATTATAAAAGATTAAATTATGAGAATAAAACTTCTAAAAATGTAGAACTATCTAAATCCAACATTCTATTAGTTGGTCCAACTGGATGTGGAAAAACCTTATTAGCACAGACATTAGCAAGAATTCTAGATGTCCCATTTACAATGGCAGACGCAACAACTTTAACAGAAGCAGGATATGTTGGAGAAGATGTTGAAAATATTATACTAAAACTTTTACAAGCAGCAGACTACAATGTTGAAAAAGCACAAAGAGGAATTGTTTATATAGACGAGGTTGATAAAATAAGCAGAAAAACTGAAAACCCATCTATAACAAGAGATGTCTCAGGCGAAGGTGTTCAACAAGCTTTGTTAAAAATTATGGAAGGAACAATTGCAAGTGTTCCTCCACAAGGAGGAAGAAAACATCCTCAGCAAGAGTTTTTACAAGTTGACACAACTAATATTTTATTTATTTGTGGTGGTGCTTTTGCAGGTCTAGATAAAATAATATCACAAAGAGACAAAGGTTCCTCAATTGGTTTTAGTGCCAAAGTTAAGTCTATAGAGGAAAAGAAAACAGGTGAATGGATGAAAGGATTAGAACCAGAGGATTTACTAAAATATGGTTTAATTCCAGAATTTGTAGGAAGACTTCCAATAATAGCAACCTTAGAAGATTTGGATAAGAGTGCTCTCGTTCAAATTTTATTAGAGCCTAAAAATTCTTTGATAAAACAATATCAAGAATTGTTCAAATTAGAAGGAGTAAAGTTGACCTTTAAAGATGAAGCTGTCAAAGAAATTGCAAACAAAGCAATGTCAAAAAAAACAGGAGCAAGAGGTTTAAGATCAATATTAGAAAATGCACTATTGAAAATAATGTTTGATCTACCAGGTCAAAATGACATAGAAGAGGTTATAATTGACACAGGTTCTGTAAATGGAGCTTCTGAGCCTGTTATAGTTCACTCTAAAAATAACTCTAAGTCTGAAAAGACCACTGCAGCTTAACATAATAAATTTTAAATAACTATTGCAAATTTCTATATAATATCCATATTTAAAATATGAATGTTAAAATGAATCTTCCGTTGTTGCCGCTAAGAGATATCGTTGTTTTTCCAAGTATGGTAATACCTTTATTTGTTGGAAGAGATAAATCAATAAATGCTCTTAATGACGTAATGTCATCAGAAAAAAAAATTTTATTGGTAACACAAAAAAATTCAGAAACTGACGATCCTAAACGAAATGATATATTTAATTATGGATGTGAAAGTAGAATTTTACAACTTTTAAAACTACCTGATGGCACAGTTAAAGTATTGGTAGAAGGAATTAAAAGAGTAAAAATACTTGATTTTGTAGAAAATGATAAATTTATTAAATGTGATTATGAAATACAAAAAGATGAAATAGAAAATCCTGAGAATTTAAATTCCTTGGCTTCTGTTGCAGTAAGAAGATTAGAAAAACTTACCTCAATAAACAAAAAAGTTAATTCTGATACAATAAACAACATTAAAGATCTAAAAGACCCTTCATCAATTGCAGATCATATTGCCTCTCACTTAAATATGACAATTTCAGAAAAACAACAAATTTTTGAAACTTTTAATGTGAAGAAACGTCTAGACTCAATAATTAAAGTCATGGAAAACGAAACAAGTATTATTGGTGTTGAAAAAAGAATTAGAGGAAGAGTTAAAAATCAAATGGAAAAAACACAAAGAGAATATTATTTAAACGAGCAGCTAAAAGCAATTCAGAAAGAGCTTGGTGAAATTGAAGATGGCAAGGATGAGAGCACAAACTTAAAAAAATCAATTTTGAAGGCAAAAATGCCAAAAGAAGTTGAAAAAAAATGTATGTCAGAATTAAAAAAACTTAAAAATATGAGCCCTATGTCTGCAGAGGCTACAGTTGTCAGAAATTATCTTGATTGGATGATTGATTTACCTTGGTTCAAAAAAGACAAAGTCGATATAGATTTGAATAATGCAATTAAAACTTTAGATGAAGACCATTTTGGATTGGAAAAAGTAAAAGAGAGAATTATTGAATTTTTAGCTGTACAAAAAAGAATGGAAAAAATAAAAGGTCCAATACTATGTTTAGTAGGCCCCCCAGGAGTTGGTAAAACTTCACTTGGTAAGTCGATAGCAAAAGCAACAAACAGACAATTCGTTAGAATGTCTTTGGGTGGAGTAAGAGATGAGGCTGAAATTAGAGGTCATAGGAGAACTTATATTGGCTCACTACCAGGAAAAATAATACAAATGATGAAAAAAGCTGGAACAAAAAATCCTTTAATACTTTTAGATGAGATTGATAAAGTCGGTAACGATTACAGAGGAGACCCCTCTTCTGCATTATTAGAAGCTTTGGATCCTGAACAGAACACTTCATTTAATGATCATTATCTTGAAGTTGATTATGATTTATCGGATGTTATGTTTGTAACTACAGCGAACACTTTAAATATTCTTCCTCCTCTATTAGACAGGATGGAGGTCATAAGAATTCCTGGATACACTGAAGATGAAAAAATTAGTATTGCAAACAAATATCTTTTACCCAAACAAGTTAAAGAAAACGGAGTTAAAGATAAAGAATTAGATCTAAAAGAAGGAACAATAAGAGAAATTATAAGATCATATACAAGAGAGTCAGGTGTAAGAAATCTGGAAAGAGAAATCTCCAAGATCACAAGAAAAGTTGTTAAAAAAATAGTAAATAATGAACAAGAAAAAGTTGAAGTTAGTGCAGAAAATATTAACGACTTTTTAGGAATTAAAAAATTCAAATACGGAGAAGTTGAAAACGAAAATAAAATTGGAATAGTTACTGGTTTAGCATGGACTGAGTTTGGTGGAGAGATATTAAAAATTGAAACTGTTCATATGCCTGGAAAAGGAAGAATGCAAATTACAGGCAAACTTGGTGATGTCATGCAAGAATCGGTTAAAGCTGCAAAATCTTTTGTTAGATCAAAGAGTTTAGAATATGGGATAATTCCCCCAGTATTTGAAAAAAAGGATTTTCATATTCATGTACCTGAGGGAGCCACACCTAAAGATGGTCCTTCAGCTGGTATTGCCATGGTAACTTCTATTGTTTCATCTATAACTAATATTCCGATTAACAAAGAAATAGCCATGACTGGCGAAGTAACAATTACAGGACAAGTTTTGGCTATTGGTGGATTGAAAGAAAAATTACTAGCAGCACATAGAGCAGGCATTAAACATGTTTTAATACCCAATGAAAATGAAAAAGATTTAGTCGATATTCCTGAAAAAGTTAAAAAAGATATAAAAATAACTCCAATCAAACATGTTGATGAAGCTTTAAAAATTGCTCTTACAAAAGAACTTAAAAAAACAGAATGGGCAGATGTAGAGTTACAAAAAAAAGAAGACAAATCTCAAGCAAGTATTCAATAATTTTTTAAATTAAGTTTTCTTAACAATTACAAAATTTTAAAAAAGTACTTATTTGTAATTTAATTTAATATCATAATTAAATTTTTTAATATTTAAAATTTCATACAAGCTCTAATATTTGAATAGTTATAAAAATAATTTTTTTGGCCATTTACGACCAATAATTGAACTTGACGTTGTGGTACTAAAAGATATAAACACTTACTTTGTTTGGGGGCGGTTAGCTCAGTTGGTAGAGCATCTCGTTTACACCGAGGGGGTCAAAGGTTCGAGTCCTTTACTGCCCACCAAAATGGGGGTGTAGCTCAGTTGGTTAGAGCGCCTGCCTGTCACGCAGGAGGCCGCGGGTTCGAGTCCCGTCACTCCCGCCATTTTTTCACTTTAATGTGACCTATCTTCTTCTTTTATTATTATAAAACTGATATATATGAAGTCCATGCTATTTGACTTTTTAGACGAATACTTATCGATAATAATATTTTTAGGAATCGCCTTAGTTTTAAGCGTAGGTTTTATCTTTGTTAATTTTATTTTTTCTCCAAAGAACCCTGATCCTGAAAAATTATCTACATATGAGTGCGGATTTGAAGCCTTCGATGACTCTAGGATGGAATTTGATGTTAGATTTTATCTTGTTGCAATTTTATTTATTATATTTGATCTAGAAATAGCGTTTCTATTTCCGTGGGCAATTTCACTGGGTAAAATTGGTTTGTTTGGATTTATATCAATGATGATTTTTTTATTTATCCTAACAATAGGATTTATATACGAGTGGAAAAAAGGAGCATTAGATTGGGAATAAAAGATGAATTTTGCGGAAAAACAAAAACAGATTCCAGATGAATTTAAAGATTTAGCTAAAGATTTTAGTGAGAAAGGTTTTATCACTACATCGTTTGATAATTTAGTAAATTGGGCAAGAACAGGTTCGCTACATTGGATGACTTTTGGTTTAGCATGTTGTGCAGTAGAAATGATGCAAACTTCAATGCCTAGATATGATCTAGAAAGATTTGGAGCAGCACCACGAGCATCACCAAGGCAATCAGATGTAATGATTGTTGCAGGAACTTTAACAAATAAAATGGCTCCTGCTTTAAGAAAGGTATATGATCAGATGCCAGAACCAAGATATGTAATATCTATGGGTAGTTGCGCAAATGGTGGTGGTTATTATCATTATTCATACTCAGTTGTAAGAGGATGCGATAGAATCGTTCCAGTAGATATATATGTGCCTGGTTGTCCACCATCAGCTGAGGCATTATTGTATGGAATAATGCAACTTCAAAAAAAAATAAGAAATAGAGGTTCAATAGAAAGATAAAATGATTAACCTACAGGATTTAGAAAAAAAAATTAATTCTGAACAAGCTTCAAAAATAAAATCAAGCGAGATAAAACACAATCAATTATATATAAATATTGATTGTAATGATCTCATTGAAGTTTTATTTTTTTTAAAAAATAATGCTACAACTAAGTTTAGACAATTAATAGATATAACAGCTGTAGACTACCCTGAACAAAAACAAAGATTTAAACTAACTTATTTAATGCTCAGTCATGAATTAAACAAAAGAATTATTTTAAGTTATTCAATAAATGAAAATGAGGTAATTCCATCAATAACTGAAATTTTTCCATCAGCAAACTGGATGGAAAGAGAGGTATTTGATATGTATGGTATAAAATTTAAAGATCATCCAGATTTAAGAAGAATACTTACTGATTATAATTTTAAAGGTTTTCCATTAAGAAAAGATTTTCCTTTAACTGGTCATAATGAAGTTAGGTACAGTGAGGATGAAAAAAAAGTTTTATATGAACCAGTAAAACTTGAGCAAAATTACAGAAATTTTGATTATGAAAGTCCTTGGGAAGGCACAAAATATATAAAAGAAATTAGTAAGAAAAATGACTAAAGAAAAAAAGACATTAAATTTAAACTTTGGACCCCAACATCCAGCTGCACACGGAGTTTTAAGATTAATTTTAGAGCTAGATGGAGAAGTTGTTGAAAAAGCAGATCCTCATATAGGCTTATTACATAGAGGCACTGAAAAGTTAATAGAACATAAAACTTATTCTCAAGCTGTTCCATACTTCGATAGACTTGATTATGTTGCGCCAATGAATCAAGAACATGCTTTCGCTTTAGCGGTAGAAGATATTTTAAAATTAGAAGTACCCATAAGAGGTCAATTTATAAGAGTTATATTTTGTGAGATTGGACGTATATTAAGTCATATATTAAATGTGACAACCCAAGCCATGGATGTGGGTGCTTTAACACCGACATTGTGGGGTTTTGAAGAAAGAGAAAAACTTATGGGTTTTTATGAAAGAGTTTCTGGATCAAGATTACATGCAAACTATTTTAGACCAGGAGGAGTTCATAAGGATTTACCAAGAGGATTAGTTGAAGACTTAGCTAAATTTTGTGAAGAGTTTCCAAAAATAATTGATGATTTAGAAACTTTATTAACAGATAATAGAATTTTTAAACAAAGAAATGTTGACATAGGAATTGTATCAAAACAAGATGCTCTTGATTACTCATTTTCAGGTGTAATGCTAAGAGGTTCTGGGGTAGCTTGGGATTTAAGAAAATCCCAACCTTACGATTGTTATGAACAATTGGAATTTAAAATACCAGTAGGAAAAAATGGTGACTGTTACGATAGATATTTATGCAGAATTGAAGAAATGAGAGAAAGCATAAATATAATTAATCAATGTTTAGTCAAACTACCTAAAGGCCCAGTTAAAACCCAAGATGCCAAAGTTACACCACCACCAAAAAAAGATTTAAAAAATTCTATGGAAGCTTTAATTCATCATTTCAAGCTATTTACCGAAGGATACAGAGTAGATAAAGATGAAATTTATAAGGCTGTAGAGGCACCAAAAGGTGAATTTGGTGTCTATCTAATATCAGATGGATCAAACAAGCCGTACAAGTGCAAAATAAGAGCACCAGGATTCTCACATTTGCAAGCAATGGATTATTTAATTAAGGGTCATATGCTAGCAGACGTACCAGCGGTTCTAGGATCAATGGATATAGTTTTTGGAGAAGTTGATAGATGAGTATAAAAAAAATATCAAAAAATCAGCCAGATAATTTTGAATTTAATTCAAAAAATAACGAATTAGCAAAAAAAATTATAGCAAATTATCCAGAAGGAAAACAACAAAGTGCAGTTATGGCACTTTTGTATTTAGCGCAAAGACAAAATAATAATTGGATACCTCTCTCAGCAATGAAATATATAGCAAGATATTTGGCGATGCCGTACATAAAAGTTTATGAAGTTGCAACTTTTTATTCGATGTATAATTTAGCACCTGTAGGTGATTATTTTTTTCAAGTTTGCACAACAACACCATGCATGCTTAGAGGTGCATATAAGCTAGTTGATGTTTGTAAAAAAAAAATTTCAGAAAATGAAAATGAAATTTCAAGAAATGGAAAAATATCCTGGATGGAAGTTGAATGTTTAGGTGCCTGCGTTAATGCCCCAATGTTACAAATTAATGATGACTACTTTGAAGATCTTGATGAAATAAAACTAGAAAAAATAATTGATAATATTAAACAAGATCTAACAATAAAACCTGGCTCATATAAAGGGAGGAAAAGTTCAGAGCCTGAGGAGAACAGAATTACATTGATGGAAAATAAAAATGCTTGAGGATAAAGATAGAATATTCAAAAATTTATATAATGATTT
The DNA here is from genome assembly GCA_902554335.1 of uncultured Pelagibacteraceae bacterium. Classification (GTDB taxonomy): domain Bacteria; phylum Pseudomonadota; class Alphaproteobacteria; order Pelagibacterales; family Pelagibacteraceae; genus Pelagibacter. The sequence goes on along the minus strand of CACDOD010000002.1, from coordinate 57,969 downwards.
TGGTGCAGATCTTAAATCATCAAAAGAGAGAGGTGATTGGATAAATACAAAAGATATATGTAACAAAGGAAGAGATTGGATAATTAATGAGATCAAAGACTCCCAATTAAGAGGCAGAGGTGGTGCAGGATTTCCGACTGGACTAAAATGGTCGTTCGCACCCAAAGAAATAGGATCAAGACCACACTATTTAGTTATTAATGCTGATGAGTCAGAACCAGGCACATGTAAAGATAGAGACATTCTAAGATTTGAACCACACAAATTAATAGAAGGTTGTTTAATTTCCTCTTATGCAGTAAATGCTCATGTTTGTTACATTTATATTAGAGGAGAATATATAAATGAAGGTGCAAAACTTCAAAAAGCTATAGATGAAGCCTATGCTGATGGCTTAATAGGAAAAAATTCCTCAAATACAGGTTGGGATTTAGATATTTATATACATTATGGTGCGGGCGCATATATTTGTGGAGAGGAAACAGCTTTATTGGAGAGTCTTGAAGGGAAAAAGGGACAGCCGAGGTTAAAACCTCCTTTTCCAGCCATAATAGGTTTATATGGATGTCCAACAATAATAAATAATGTTGAAACAATTTCAGTTGTTCCTACAATTTTAAGAAGAGGCGCAAAATGGTTTTCATCTCTAGGTCGTGACAGAAACACTGGAACTAAAATTTATTGCATATCTGGAAATGTAAATAACCCATGCAATGTTGAAGAAGAAATGGGTGTATCACTGAAAGATCTTATTGAAAAACATGCTGGTGGTGTTCAAGGAGGTTGGGATAATCTAAAAGCGGTTATACCTGGAGGATCATCAATGCCGTTATTGCCAAAAAATATTTGCGATACAATAAAAATGGATTTTGATGCATGTGTGGAAAATAAAACAGGATTAGGAACAGCAGGGATAGTTGTTATCAACAATGATCAGGACATCATCAAATGTATGGCTAGAATTGCGAGATTTTATAAACATGAAAGTTGTGGACAATGTACTCCATGTAGAGAAGGCTCAGGTTGGATGTGGAGAATGTTAGAAAGAATGGCAAAAGGTGAAGCATCAAGAGAAGAAGTAGATATGTTAATGGATGTAACAAAACAAATTGAGGGTCATACTATTTGTGCTTTTGGCGAAGGATCATCATGGCCAGTGCAAGGTTTGTTAAGACATTTTAAAAAGGAAATTGAGGAAAGAAATAATTTTAATCCTTTAGTTAATACAGGTCAAAAAAACCCTTATTTGGTTGATCAACATTTATTAGAAAAAGAAAATGCTTAAAGTAAAAGTAAATGATAAAGAAATTGAAGTAGAAGAGGGTCTCACTGTCTTACAAGCATGTGAGCAAGCAGGATTTGAAATACCTAGATTTTGTTATCACGAAAAATTATCAATTGCAGGAAACTGCAGAATGTGTTTAGTTGAAATTGAAAAGTCTCCTAAACCAGTTGCATCTTGTGCGATGCCTGTAGCCCAGGGAATGAATATTAAAACTAATACTAATTTAGTTGAGAAAGCTAGAAAAGGCGTAATGGAATTTTTATTAGTTAATCATCCTTTAGATTGTCCTGTATGTGATCAAGGAGGTGAGTGTGATCTTCAAGATCAATCAATGTTTTATGGTGTTGATAAGTCAAGATTTAAAGAAAACAAAAGGCAAGTTCCTGAAAAATATATGGGACCATTAATTAAAACACAAATGACAAGATGCATTCATTGCACAAGATGCATAAGATTTGCAACTGAAGTTGCTGGTGTACCAGAATTAGGTGCCATAGGAAGAGGAGAAAATATGCAAATTTCAACATATTTAGAAAAAGCCATGGAGTCTGAACTATCTGCCAATGTAATTGATCTTTGTCCTGTTGGAGCGCTTACCTCTAAACCTTATGTATTTGAAGCTAGACCTTGGGAGTTAAAAAAAACTGAATCTATTGATGTAATGGATGCTGTTGGTTCAAATATTAGGGTAGACACTTATGGCTGGGAAGTAAAAAGAATTCTTCCAAGAATTAATGAGGAAATTAATGAAGAATGGATTTCAGATAAAACAAGATATGCATGTGATGGACTAAAAAATCAAAGGCTGGATACACCATATTTAAGGGATGGTAATACATTTAGTAAAATTTCTTGGAATGACGCATATGAGGTCATCAATACAAAAATAAAGAATACAAATGAGGAAAAAATTGGTTGTTTTACTGGTGATTTAACAAATATGGAAACCGGATATATCGCTAAAGAATTTTTTAATAAAGTAATAAAATCAAATTTAATAGAATCAAGAGCTGAAAATTATTATGTGAATTTTTCTGATAAGCAAAATTATAGATTTAATAGTAATATTTTAGGTATTGAGGAGGCTGATTTAATTTTAATGATTGGTTGTAATCCTAGATATGAAGCAACAATTTTGAATAGCAGAATAAGAAAATCATATTTGAAATCAAAATTACCAATATATTCAACAAATGATATTGGAGATCAAACTTATCCATACAAGATACTAGATAATTCAACTAATTATATAAAAGACATAGTTGAAAATAAAAATGATTTATCAGTGGAAATAAATAATTCTTCAAAACCAATTATTATTATAGGTCAATCAATATTAAAGTTGAAATCCGGAAAATATATATTTGAAGAAATGAAAAAATTTCTGATCAAATCAAACAAGATCAATGAAAAATGGAATGCTTTTAATTTACTTGCTAAAGATGCATCTACAGTTGGTTCGTACGATTTAACATTATTTAGTACTAACAATGGTAGAAATATTTTATTAGAAAAATTACATGAAAAATCTATAGATTTATTATTTTTATTAGGTCAAGATAAATTAAAAATCAAAAGAAACGGTTTATTTATTGTCTACATTGGCTCACATGGGGATGAAGGCGCAAAGAACTCAGACTTAATATTGCCAAGTGCAGCATTTACTGAGCAAGATGGTTTATATACAAATTTAGAAGGAAAAATTCAAAAAGCCTACAAAGCATCTTACCCTACTGAGCTTGCTAAAGAAGATTGGTTAATAATAAATGAAATTGCCAATAAGGTACGTAATAAGTTTTTATATAAAGATAAAGATGAACTTGTTGATAGTATGTTTAATTATTTAAATCAAAATAGAAAAGAAGAATTTATACAGACCAATTATATTTTTGAAAATGAAAAAATTTTTATTGAAGATATTGATTATTATTTCTCAAACGTAATTGCTAAAAATTCAAAAACAATGTCTGAATGTAGATCATTAAGATCTAATTTGAATAAAACAGGGACCGAAGGGTAAAATGAATACTCTAAATATATTTTTTTCTGAAACTTATAAAATATTATTTTTATTAATACCGGTTTTAGTAACTGTAGCGATGATAGTGTGGCTAGATAGAAGAGTATGGGCATTTGTTCAAAAGCGAAGAGGTCCAAATGTAGTTGGCCCTTTTGGCTTACTTCAATCTTTAGCTGATGCTTTAAAATACATATTTAAGGAAATAATTATACCAGCTAGTTCAAACAAAGTAATTTTTATAATAGCTCCAATTATCACAATGACTCTAGCTCTTGTTGCTTGGGCAGTCATACCATTTAGTGAAACTTTAGTCTTGGCTGATATAAATGTAGGAATATTGTATTTATTTGCTATTTCATCTCTTGGTGTTTATGGAATAATAATGGGTGGTTGGGCTTCTAATTCAAAATATCCGTTCCTTGGTGCAATACGATCTGCTGCACAAATGGTATCTTATGAGGTTTCTATAGGAGTAATAATAATTAATGTTCTGCTCTGTGTAGGTTCTCTCAATTTAAATGATATTGTTTTAGCTCAACAAAATATTTGGTTTATAATTCCTTTATTTCCAATGTTTATTATTTTTTTTATTTCTGCTCTTGCAGAGACAAATAGACCTCCTTTTGACTTGCCTGAAGCTGAAGCAGAGTTAGTTGCTGGATATCAAACTGAATATTCAGGCATGATGTATGCAATGTTTTGGCTCGGAGAATATGCTAATATTTTATTAATGTGTGCAATGGGTTCAATTCTATTTTTAGGAGGCTGGCTACCTCCAGCTGATATAGAATTGTTTTCCTTAATACCATCACCTTTTTGGTTGGTATTTAAAATTTTACTTTTATTTATTCTTTTTGCTTTAGTTAAAGCAATAGTTCCAAGATATAGGTATGATCAATTAATGAAGTTAGGTTGGAAAATATTTTTACCATTTTCACTAATTTGGGTTGTGTTAACAGCAGGATATTTGCTTTATTTTAATTTATTACCGGTGCAAATATGAAATTAGGAAGATTATTAAAAACGATTTTTATGGTTGATTTTATTACTGGATTACTTATTGCCATTAAAGAGATTTTTAAATCAAAAAAAACAATTAACTATCCATTTGAAAAAGGTCAAGTAAGTTCAAGAGCCAGAGGTGAACATGCTTTAAGAAGATACCCTAATGGTGAAGAAAGATGTATTGCTTGTAAACTTTGTGAAGCAGTTTGTCCAGCTCAAGCAATAACAATTGAGTCTGCCGAAAGAGAAGATGGAAGCAGAAAGACTACTCGATACGATATTGACATGCTAAAATGTATTTATTGTGGACTTTGCGAAGAATCTTGCCCGGTAGATGCTATAGTTCAAGGTCCAAATTTTGAATTTGCTACAGAAACTCGAGAAGAACTTTATTACAACAAGGAAAAACTTTTAGAAAATGGAGATAGATGGGAAAATATTCTTGCCGCAAACATAAAAGCTGACAACCCATATAGATAATAATGATCGCCCACGCTATATTTTTTTACTTATTTTCTTTTATCGCAATTATTTCAGCAATTATGGTAACTGCAGCCAGAAATACAGTTCATTCTGTATTCTTTTTAATATTAGATTTTATAAGTATCTCATGCCTTTTTATAATGATCGGTGCTGAATTTTTAGGAATGATCATGTTAATAGTATATGTAGGTGCTGTAGCTGTTCTTTTCTTATTTGTAGTAATGATGTTGAATGTTGCTCAACAAAAAAATCAATGGTTTTCATCAGTAAAAAGCAGTTCTCACATACCCATTGGATTACTTGTAAGTTTAGTGATATTTGTAGAATTAATAGTAGTAGTTGGAGGTTGGAAATATAAGCCAGACTTATTAAACTCCTCCACAATTCTTATTGATAAAAATATTTCAAACACTCATTCATTAGGTAACGTATTGTACACAGATTATGTTCATCTGTTTCAACTTTCTGGGATGATATTACTTGTGGCTATGATAGGTGCAATAGTTTTAACTTTTAGGGAAAGATTAGGGGTAAAAAAACAAAGCTACATAAGGCAAATTTCAAGAGAGAGAAAAGATGGTGTCCAACTAGTTAATGTTCCAAATAATAAAGGAGTTAAAATTGATGTTTGATGTAGGTTTAGGACATTATTTAACTCTAGGAGCAATTATATTTACTATTGGTTTAATAGGAATATTTTTAAATCGAAAAAATGTAATAGTTCTTTTAATGAGTATAGAATTAATACTACTAGCGGTTAATATTAATTTAGTATCCTTTTCAATATTTATTAATGATTTAAGTGGTCAAATTTTTACTTTATTTATATTAACGGTAGCAGCAGCAGAGGCTGCAATTGGATTAGCAATTATAGTGGTTTATTTTAGAAATTCTGGAACTATTAGAGTTGAGGAAATAGAAAAACTTAAGGGATAGTGTGGAAAAATTAATAATCTTTTTACCCCTGGTTGCTGCAATAGCTTCTGGTTTTTTTGGAAAGTATATTGGAAATAAAGCTTCTCAAATTATTACAACTTTATTTGTTACCTTATCGGCTTTATTATCAATTTATATTTTTTATGATGTAGTATTCAACAATTACTCAAATAATATTATTATAGCAAAATGGATAACCTCAGGACTTCTTGATGTAAATTGGGGTATAAAAATAGATCAACTTTCTGCTGTTATGCTTGTAGTGGTAACTTTTGTTTCAGCAATAGTTCATGTCTATTCCATAGGTTATATGTCACACGACCCTCACCAGCCACGATTCATGTCTTATTTATCATTATTTACATTTTCAATGTTAGTTTTAGTAACTTCTGATAATTTTTTACAATTATTTTTTGGATGGGAAGGTGTTGGTCTCTGTTCCTATTTTTTAATTGGATTTTGGTTTAAAAAACCAACAGCTAATGCTGCCGCAATTAAAGCATTTGTTGTAAATAGAGTTGGAGATTTTGGTTTTGCTCTTGGAATATTTTTGATTTTCTACATTTTTGGAAGCGTTAATTATGACGAGGTGTTCAATCAGTCTTCTTTATATGTTAATACTAAAGTTAATTTTTTAAGTCTTGAATTAAATGTAATAAATTTAATTTGTTTTCTATTGTTCATTGGTGCCATGGGTAAATCTGCCCAAATTTTTTTACATACTTGGTTACCAGATGCTATGGAAGGACCCACTCCAGTTTCTGCATTAATTCATGCAGCGACTATGGTAACTGCTGGAGTTTTTTTAGTTGTAAGATGCTCACCAATTTTTGAATATTCTCCAATTGTTTTGAATTTTATAACTGTTATTGGAATGTCAACAGCTCTATTTGCAGCAACTATTGCTTTAGTCCAAAATGATATTAAAAAAATAATTGCATATTCAACATGTAGTCAACTAGGTTATATGTTTTTTGCTACAGGCGTAGGTGCTTACAATATTGCAATGTTTCATCTATTTACACATGCTTTTTTTAAAGCTTTATTATTTCTAGGAGCTGGATCTGTTATTCATTCATTTAATGATGAACAGAATATAAATAAAATGGGAGGAGTTTACAAACATTTACCTTACACTTATATACTTATGATAATTGGCACTTTGGCTTTAACAGGATTTCCATTTTTATCGGGATTTTATTCTAAAGATTTAATTATAGAATATGCTTTCTTAAAAGGTAATACTTTTGGCTATTATGCTTGCGCAATAGGTATTATAACAGCAGTATTAACTTCAATTTATTCCTGGAGATTAATTATTAAAACATTTCATGGCGAATTTAATAATAAGGCTATGTCAATTTCTGCCATTCATGATTCTCCCAAGGTTATGTTAATACCATTATTTTTTTTGGCTATTGGATCAATATTTGCAGGATTTGTTTTCAAAGATTTATTTTTGAGCAAAGGATCGTTTATTGATTTTTGGGGTGGATCAATTTTCTTTTTGGAACCCTTATCAAACAAACATCCACCTGCTTACATATTATATTTAACTCCAATACTTGTAACTATTTCTATACCTTTAAGTTATTATTTATTTTTAAAAAATAAATCAATTATTGAAGGTTTGGTTAACTCTAATAAACCAGTTTATCAATTTCTTAAAAATAAATGGTATTTTGATGAATTATATGAAGTCATATTTATAAAATCATCAAAGTATTTAGGAAAATATTTTTGGAAAAAAATCGATGGTTTGGTAATTGATAGATTTGGACCAGATGGATTGTCAAGTTTATTTAAATATTTTTCAATAAAGGCTTCTAAATTCCAAACTGGATTTATATATCAATATGCATTTGTGATGTTGATTGGTTTTTCTATAATTTTAACAATTATAATAATTGAATAATGAATTTTCCTATACTTTCATCTCTTATTATATTTCCTACCGTAGGTGCAATATTTATTTTATTTGGCAGATCATCATCAAATTATAACGCAGCAAAGTATATTTCTTTGTTTGTTTCACTAGCTAATTTTATTTTGTCAATTTTCTTGTGGTATGAATTTGATAAAAATAATTCAGGATTTCAATTCGTTGAAGAACGATTGTGGCTAGAAGGCCTTATAAATTATAAAATTGGAATTGATGGTATATCAATATTATTTATTATTTTAACAACTTTTATAACTCCACTTTGTATTATTTCAGTTAATTCAACAATTAAAAATAGACTTAAAGATTTTTTAATAGCTATACTTGTTATGGAAACTATGATGATTGGTGTTTTTTGCTCGCTAGATTTAGTCATTTTTTACTTATTTTTTGAAGCTGGTTTAATTCCAATGTTTTTAATTATTGGTATTTGGGGTGGACAAAGGAGAGTTTATTCAGCTTTCAAGTTTTTCTTGTACACATTGTTAGGCTCTGTATTAATGTTGGTTGCTATAATTTCTATATATTGGATAACAGGAACAACCGATGTAATTAAATTATACGAACTTGGTATTGATGCCAAATATCAACATTTATTATGGTTGGCTTTTTTTAGTTCATTTGCTGTTAAAACTCCAATGTGGCCTGTTCATACATGGCTTCCTGATGCTCACGTTGAAGCGCCAACAGCAGGCTCAGTTTTACTTGCTGCTATTTTGTTAAAAATGGCAGGTTATGGTTTTATAAGATTTTCAGTAGGTTTATTTCCTATAGCATCAGAATATTTTGTATCTTTTATTTTTGTTTTAAGCCTTATTGCAATTATTTACACATCATTAGTTGCCTTAATGCAGGAAGATATGAAAAAATTAATTGCATATTCATCAGTTGCTCATATGGGATTTGTAACAATGGGTATTTTTACCATGACACCAGAAGGCATCGAAGGAAGTATTTTCCAAATGATAAGCCACGGAATTATATCTGCAGCATTATTTTTATGTGTAGGTGTAGTATACGAAAGAACTCATACAAGAGAAATAAGCAAATATGGTGGTATAGTATCAGTAATGCCAAGATACGCTGTTGTATTTATGGTATTTACTTTAGGTGCATTGGGGTTGCCTGGTACAACAGGCTTTATTGGTGAATTTTTAATATTGTTAGGAACATTTAAGGTAAATTTTGTTGTTGCTACAATTGCAAGCTTAGGTGTCATATTAGGCGCTGCTTATATGTTATGGCTTTATAGAAGAATAGTTTTTGGCGAAATTACAAATACTGAATTAAATAAATTAGTAGATTTAAACAAGTCTGAAATGACCACTTTATCTATTTTAGCAATTGCTTCAATTCTATTTGGTTTTTATCCTGATCCTTTATTAAGCACAACAACAACATCTGTGGAAAGCTTAATTGAATTATTTAACTCTAATATCAAATTATATACTGCTAGTAATTTATGATAAATTTTGATTTAATTTTTCCTGAAATATTCTTATCTCTAGTGATTATGTTTTTATTAATGATTGGAGTATTTAAAAAAAATAGTGAAAGACTAGTTTATAATTTATCAATAATTTCTCTTATAATCTTATTTGCTCTAGTTATAAATTTATATACATTTGAAGAATCATACATATTTAATGAAAGTTACAAAATTGATATTTTATCTTTATTTACAAAATCCTTGGTTTTAATTGTTGCAATTTTTATTATGATTTCGTCTTTTTCATATCTTAAGACTCAAAGTATTTTAAAGATAGAATATCCTATATTAATTTTAAGTTCCATACTTGGTATGATGGTGATGATTAGCTCTAACGATTTAATAGTATTTTATTTAGGTTTGGAGCTACAGTCGCTTGCATTATATGTACTTGCATCATTTAAAAGGGATAATATTTTATCATCAGAGTCTGGATTAAAGTATTTTGTTTTAAGTGCTTTATCATCTGGTTTATTATTGTATGGATGTTCACTCGTTTATGGATTTTCAGGCTCAACAAATTTTAATACCATATCCGATCAAACATTCCAAACCCAATATGGAGTAATATTTGGATTAGTATTTATAATAGTGGGACTAGCATTTAAAATCTCTGCTGTTCCATTTCATATGTGGGCCCCAGATGTTTATCAAGGATCGCCAACCTCAGTCACATTATTTTTTGCAGCGTTGCCAAAAGTTGCTGCATTAACAGTTATAATTAGATTTTTATACACACCATTTGTAAATTTGATGGATCAGTGGCAAACAATACTTGTATTTATCTCAATTGCCTCTATGTTATTCGGAGCTATTGCAGCAATAGGTCAATATAACTTAAAAAGACTTATAGCTTATAGTTCAATTAGTCATATGGGATATGCTCTAGCTGGATTGGCATCAGGCACTAACCAAGGAATTCAAAGTTCTATAACATACATCTCAATTTATCTTGTTATGACTTTAGCATTTTTTTCATGCCTGTTTATGCTAAGAAAAAAAAGTGTATTTTATGAAAAAATCGAAGATCTTTCCGGCCTATCCACAAATCATCCCGTACTTTCAGTCGCATTATTAATAGTCTTATTTTCACTTGCAGGAATTCCACCATTAGCAGGTTTTTTTGCTAAATTTTATATATTTATGGCAGTTATAGAGCAATCCATGTACTTCTTGGCAATTGTAGGGCTTTTATCAACTGTAGTAGCAGCATTTTACTACTTAAGATTAATTAAAATAATTTATTTCGATAAACCAAAGGAAAAATTTGAAAAAGATCATAATATTGGATTAAAAATTACTTTAGCTATTTCAACTGGAATTTTGGGATTATATTTTATATATCCAGGATTGCTTAATAACATTATTTCAAGAATTTTATTAATCTAATGAAACTTAAAAAATATTTATTAAAATCAGTTACAAGTACAAACGATGTCGCTATTAAAAAAATTAAACAAGGATTTAAGACTGGAATAATTCTTGCAAACAAGCAAACAAAAGGAAGAGGTAGATATGGCAATAAATGGATATACATGAAAAACAATTTATTTATGTCAGTTTTTTTTAACTTGAATTCAAGTCTAAGTTTAAGAAAATTGACTATTACAAGTTGTAAAATAGTAAAAAAATCATTGTTTAAATTACTTAAAATAAGAATAACAATTAAAAGACCAAATGATTTACAAATAAATAATAAAAAGGTGTGTGGAATTTTACAGGAAACTTTATTTTATAAGAAAGATAAATTTGCAATAATAGGAATAGGAATAAATATTCATACAAGTCCATACATTGATGACTATCCAACTACACATTTAAATTTTTATGCAAAAAAAAAATTAAATAAAATAAAAGTTTTTGAAGAAATCAAAAAAAATTTTGAAAATTTTTTAACAAAGTAAAATGAATATAATTGGAGATATTGGAAATACTGAAGTAAAAATTTGTTTAATTGGTAAAAACTTTAAAATTAAAAAAAGAGTAAATATAAAAACAAACAAAATCGAATATATCAAAATAAAAAAAAAACTTAAATTTTTACTTTCAAATAAAAAAAAAATTGAACACGTAATTTTCAGCAGTGTTGTTCCAAACATATATCGAAAATTTTTATTTTTTTTTAAAAAAAATTTGAATAAAAAAGTTATTGAAATCAAAGAACTTAATTTAAAAAAATTAATTGAAATCAAAGTTAATAAAAAACAAGTTGGATCTGATAGATTAGCTAATTCAATAGCTGCAATTGATAATAAAAATAATTATATTATTATTGATTTTGGAACAGCCACAACTTTTGATGTTGTAATAAAAAAAAAATATTTAGGAGGAATTATTTCGCCTGGCATAAATTTATCTCTAAAAACTCTTTCATCTCAAGCCTCCTTAATTCCTGAGACTAATTTAAAAAAAATATCATATGTAATTGGTAAAAATACCAATGAAGCTGTTAGATCCGGATTTTATTGGGGATATGCTGGTTTAATTGACAATATGATTAAATTAATTAAAAGACAAAGTAAATCTAGTTTTAAAATAATTTTAACAGGTGGTCTTGCAAAATTATATATAAAATCAATAAGTGCAAGATGTAAAGTTGATAAAGATTTAACAATTAAAGGGATAATAAAAATTACAAAAAATTTGATTTAGGTTATGAGAGAAGAATTATTGTTTTGTCCTTTGGGTGGTTCTGGTGAAATAGGCATGAACCTAAATCTTTACGCATATGGAAAGCCAGAAAACCAAAAATGGATAATTGTAGACGTTGGTGTAACCTTTGCTGACGATAGTATACCAGGAATTGATTTGATATACCCAGATCCTGGGTTTATTGTTGATAAAAAAGATGATGTTCTAGGAATAATATTAACACATGCTCATGAAGATCATATAGGAGCTATTGCACATATATGGCCAAAATTAAAATGCAATATCTACGCAACACCTTTTACAGCTGTTCTTGTTAGAGAAAAATTTAAAGAAAAAAAAATTGATATAAGCACCAATCTAAAAATAGTTCAGTTAAATGGTACTTTAGAACTTAAACCATTCAAAATTGAATTTGTAACACTAACTCATTCTATATTAGAACCTAATGGATTAAAAATAAATACACCAGTAGGTACTGTTTTACATACTGGGGATTGGAAGTGTGATCCAAATCCTTTAATAGGAGATAAAATTGATGAAAATAAATTAAAACAAATTGGAGATGAGGGTGTGTTAGCCATGATTTGTGACTCTACAAATGTATTTAGTGTGGGCAGATCAGGTTCGGAGATGGATGTTAGAAATAATATGCTCAAAATATTTCAAAGATTAAATAAAAGAATTATTGTTACATCTTTTGCATCAAATGTCGCTAGAATGGAAAGTGTTTTTTATTGTGCAGAAAAAACTGGCAGACAAATATCTCTCGTTGGAAGGTCTATGCATAGAATTTTTAAGGCTGCCAGAGAATGTGGATATTTAAAAAATGTTATTGAACCAATCGATCCTAGAGATGCTAAAAATATAAGTCGAGAAAAAATAATTTATCTCTGCACTGGTAGCCAAGGAGAACCTATGGGAGCGATGATGAGAATTACTAATTATATTCATCCAGATGTATTTATTGAAAGAGGAGACTCAGTTATTTTTTCATCTAAAATAATACCAGGCAATGAAAAGAAACTTTTTAAATTACATAATCAGCTTGTTAAAGAAGGCGTAGAAGTTATTTCAGAGGAAAATGAATTTATTCATGTATCTGGTCATCCAAATAGAGAGGATCTTAAAGATATGTATAATTGGGTAAGACCCAAGTCAATCATACCAGTTCATGGAGAACATAGACATATGATAGAGCATGTTAAATTTGCTAAAGAAATGCAAATACCGCATACCGTAAAAGTAGAAAATGGAGATATCGTTAGGTTTTCAAACGATGAAAAACCAGAAGTTTTTGATAAAGCTCCAAGTGGAAGATTATATGTAGACGGAAATATTGCTGTAGAGGAAGACTCTAAGTCAATAAAAGAAAGAAGAAATATTTCAGCAAATGGAATTCTTGATGTTACAATTTTAGTTACTCCAAAAGGAAATATACATAATAAACCTATATTGAATTATAGCGGTTTACCGATTAATAATGATGATGATTATCAATATGAAATAGAAAATATAATTGAAAAAACAGCAAAAACCTTCTCATTAACTAATCAAAACCAAAAAGAAAATGTTATTGAGGCATTAAAAATATCTTGTCGAAAAATCACAAAAGAATTTACTGGAAAAAAACCATTTACAAATATTAAATTAATCAGGATTTAAATTGAGTATAACTGGATCAATTGTTATTTATGTAATAATTTGGTGGATTGTGTTTTTTTCATTGTTACCAATTGATGTTAATAGAAAGAAATTTAAAAAAATAGAGGGTGAGGACCCAGGATCTCCTGAGAATCCTAAAATCCTCAAAAAATTTATATTTACTACAGGAATTTCTTTAGTATTGTTTTTAATTATATACTATTTAGTGCAGTATAATTATCTTAACCTTAGAAAATTTTTGATGTAATTTAGACTATGTTTTTTTCTAAATCTTTTATTCCAATTTTAAAAAATAATCCTACAGAAGCTAAAATAAAATCACATCAATTAATGCTTAGAACTGGAATGATTAAACAATCCTCAGCAGGTATTTACTCATGGCTTCCTTTGGGGTTTAGAGTGATGAAAAAAATAGAGCAAATTGTCAGAGAAGAACAAAATAAAGTTGGTGTTCAAGAAATTTTAATGCCCACTATTCAGTCCAGTGAAATTTGGAAGGAAAGTGGAAGATATGACGACTATGGAGAAGAAATGTTAAGAATAAAAGATCGTCAAAATCGAGAAATGCTTTACGGACCTACAAACGAAGAATTAATAACTGAAATATTTAGATCATCGGTAAAATCATACAAATCACTGCCACAATTATTATATCATATTCAATGGAAATTTAGAGACGAGTTAAGACCAAGATTTGGAATTATGAGATGTAGAGAATTTTATATGAAAGATGCTTATTCTTTTGACATTTCAGACGATGAAGCTTTATTTTCATACAATAAATTTTTTCTCGCTTATCTCAATACTTTCAAACGTTTAGATTTGTCTGCAATTCCTATGGCTGCAGATACAGGTCCAATAGGAGGAAATCTGTCACATGAATTTATCATATTAGCTGATACTGGAGAAAGTAGAATTTATACTGATAAAAGAATTTTTGATGTTGATAGTTCAAGAACAACTATTGATAAAGACTCCTTAACTCATTTGAGAAACAATTTTGAAAAATTTTATTCAGTTACTGACGAAAAATTTAACAAGGACAAATTTGAAAAAAATGTTCCTGAGGAACATAGATTAAATACAAAAGGAATAGAAGTAGGTCATATTTTCTATTTTGGTGATAAATATTCAAAACCAATGAAAGCAAGCGTTGATTTCAATGGAAAAAAAGAATTTGTAAAGATGGGATCTTATGGCATTGGGGTTTCAAGATTAGTTGGAGCCATTATTGAAGCAAAATACGATAACAAAAATGAAATAATGAAATGGCCTATTTCTGTATCACCTTACGATTGTTCAATACTTCCAATTACTAATAAAAATGATAATTCAAGTTTAGAAAAAGCATTAAATATCTATAAAACTTTAAAAAAAAATAATCTAGACATTTTAATCGATGATACAGAAGAAAATCTTTCATCAAAAATGAAAAAGTTTAATTTATTAGGTATACCTTATCAAATTATTATAGGTAATAATTTTAATGAAAATAAAATTGAATTTAAAGAAATAAATAATGATACTAAATACATTTCATTAAATGAAATAATTAAGATCATAAAAAATAAAAAAGTACATTGATTACATTATTAGAAAGAAAAATAGCATTAAGATATATATTTACCAATAAAAAAGATGGATTTATAAATCTATTAACCACATTTTCTTTTATTGGAATAGCTTTGGGCGTTGCAGTTCTAATTGTTGTCATGTCAGTTATGAATGGTTTTAGAACTGAATTAATTAATAAAATTAATGGTTTTAATCCACATTTAAAAATATTTCCTTATGAAAACCCAATAGAATTATCAAAATTAAAAAATAAAAAAGTAAAAGAAATATCAAAAAATTTTTTTCTTAGTAATAGTGGCGAAGCTGTTGTTATTCATAATTCTTATACCAAGGGACTAATATTAAGAGGTTACCTCAGAGATGATTTTAAAAAATTACAAGTAATTAAAAATGAAAATTTTAATGGTAATAATTCTATTACTTATAATCATATTTCTATTGGTAGAGAGCTTAGCTATATTTTAGATGTCAATATTGGAGATAAAATTAATGTTATTTCACCCTCCAGTATAATGTCAATTGTGGGTAGCCTTCCGAAACAAAAGTCCTTTATTGTAGAGTCTATTTTCGAGAGTGATATCAATGAATTTGATCAAAATATTGCTTTTCTAAATTTGTATGATTTGGAGGAATTTTTTAATTTGGATAAAAATAATAGATATCTTGAGGTATTTTTAAAAGACCCAAAGGATATTGAAATTAAAAAAAAAATATTCCAGAACATTTATAATGAACAATTAATTAACTCTTGGGCAGATATCAATCAATCCCTTTTTTCGGCATTAAAAGTAGAAAGAAATGTAATGTTTATAATTTTATCTCTAATAATTTTAATTGCAGCTTTCAATATAATATCTGGACTGACAATTTTGGTAAAAAATAAAACTAGAGATATTGCAATTTTAAAATCTATAGGTGTCCAAAATTCGTCAATAACAAAAATATTTTTTTTAGTGGGTTTTTTAATTGGAACACTTTCCACATTAATGGGAATAATTATAGGTATAATTTTTTCTTTAAACATTGAAACTATCAGATCATTTATAAGCGACATATTTAATATAACCCTTTTTCCTGAGGAGATCTATTTTTTGAATAAAATGCCATCAGAAATTGATTTAAATTCTTTACTTATTGTTGGTTTATTTTCTATTGTTGTTACTTGCTTAGTTTCAATCTATCCAGCTATAAAAGCCTCAAAATCAGATACAATTAAATCATTAAAATATGAATAATTTTATAGAAATTAAAAACATAAGTAAAAATTATCATAATCAAAAAAAAATAAATGTATTAAAAAATATTAACTATAAGTTTAAAAATGGAAAAGTATATTCATTGGTAGGTCCTTCAGGCTCTGGTAAATCATCATTACTAAATATATTATCTCTAATTGATCGCCCTAGTTCAGGCAATTTAATTATAAATAATAAAAAAATAAATTTTGAAAATCACAACGAAAACGACTTTTTAAGATCAAGTAATTTTGGAATTATTTATCAGGAAAAAAATTTATTAAACGATTTTACCGCAATTGAGAACATTACATTAGCAGGTGTTGCTAACGGAAAATCGTATAATGAAAGTTTAAAATTAGGAGAAAAAATATTAAATAAATTAAAACTAAATAAAAGAAATAATCATTTCCCATCCGAATTATCTGGTGGCGAAAATCAACGAATCGCAATTGCTAGAGCTCTTATAAATTCACCTAAAGTCATTATTGCCGATGAACCTTCAGGCAATTTGGATAATAAACACGCAAAAGAATTTTTTAAAATATTATTTAATTTAAAATCTAAAAATAGAATGATTATTTATGCAACTCATAATAGATATTTTGCAAATTTAGCTGATTGTAGATTGGAGCTAATTAATGGTAAATTAAAATCTATTAATGCAAGAAAATAATCAAAATTTTAACCATCTAAAAATTCATACACAATATTCAATATGTGAGGGAGCGATTAAAATAGATGATCTCAAAAATTATTGTAAGGATAAAAAAATTAGATCTATAGGTTTATCAGATACAAATAATTTATGTGGAGCTTTAGAATTTTCAGACTTAATTTCAAAAGTAGGAACGCAGCCAATAATTGGTACGCAGATAAACTTTAAGTATGAAAATGAAATTGGAATAATTCCAGTAATTGCTAAAAATTATGAAGGATACAAAACAATTTTAAAATTATCATCGGAGTCATATCTTAAAAATACAGATAATGCCCTACCTTATTGTAAAATTCAAGATTTGATAGAAAACATTAAAGGACTAATTGTTCTTTCAGGCTCAATAAATTCTCTGTCAGGAAAGTTATTTGTTAAAAATAAATTGAATGAATTAAGTAATCTTTATAAATTACTAAAAAACTCATTTAAAGATAATTTCTATTTAGAAATTCAAAGACATGACGACCTAAACGAGAAAGTTTTTGAACAACATAATTTAAATTTATCATCCTATTTTCAAATACCTATAATAGCAACTCATGAAGTTTATTATTTAGATCAAAATATGCATGAGGCGCATGATGCACTTTTGTGTATTAAAAATAAATCATACATAAATGATAAAGATAGAATTAGGTTATCTAAAAATCATAATTTAAAAAGTGATAAAGAAATGTTTGATCTATTTTCAGATTTACCTGAAGCTTTATTAAACAATTATTATTTACCTTTTAAATGTTCTTTTAAAGCAAATAATTCAAAACCCTTATTGCCGGAAATTACATCTGACCAAAATATAAGTTCTGAAAAAATTTTAGAAATTCAAGCTTTTAAAGGCCTTGAAGAAAAAATTTCAAAAAAACTAATATTTATTAAAGAAAATGAAAATAGAGATGAAACATTAGATAAATACAAAAATCGTTTATATCACGAAATTGAAATAATCAATCATATGAAATACTCAAGTTATTTCTTGATTGTTTCTGATTATATTAAATGGTCCAAAAAAAATGATATCCCGGTTGGTCCTGGCAGAGGTTCAGGAGCAGGCTCACTTGTTGCATGGTGTTTATCAATAACCGATATTGATCCAATTAAATTTAATCTTATTTTTGAAAGGTTTTTAAATCCCGATAGAATTTCTATGCCTGATTTTGATATAGATTTTTGTGAAGAAAAAAGAGATTTAGTATTTAATTATTTGAATACAAAATACAAAGATAGTGTTGCTCATATAATTACCTTTGGAAAATTAAAGGCTAGAATGGTTATAAGAGATGTGGGAAGAGTCATTGGTTTACCCTATGGTTTTGTTGATTCAATTTGTAAAATGATACCCTTTGATCCATCACGACCTATGAAATTACAAGAGTGTATTAATTCTGAACCACGCTTACAAAAATTAATATTAGAAGATAATAGAGTTAAGAAACTTATAGAACTATCTTTAAAGTTAGAGGGTTTAAATAGAAATTTTGCAACTCACGCCGCTGGAGTTGTGATTGCCGATAAAAAATTAGATACTATGGTGCCATTGTACAAAGACCAATCATCAGACCTTTTATTACCTTCAACACAATTTGATATGTATTCAGCAGAAAATGCAGGTTTGGTTAAATTCGATTTTCTAGGTTTAAAAACATTAACTGTAATTAACAAAACTGAAAAATTAATAAAACAAAAAAAAAATAAAAATTTCAATATTGAAAACATAAATTTTGAAGATCAAAAAGTTTTTAATCTTTTGTCAGAAGGCAAGACCATAGGGTTATTTCAGCTTGAAAGTTCAGGTATGAAAGATGCCTTAATTAATATGAAACCAAATAGATTGGAGGATATTATTGCTTTAGTAGCTTTATACAGACCAGGACCAATGAGTAATATTCCTATATATAATGATTGTAAACATGGAAGAAAAGATCCTGATTATCTTCATCCAAAATTAAAAGATATTCTTGAACCAACATATGGAGTGATAATTTATCAGGAACAAGTTATGCAAATTGCTCAAGTATTATCAGGTTTTACAGCAGGTGAGGCCGACATACTTAGAAGAGCAATGGGTAAGAAAAAAAGAGCAGAACTTGAAAAACAAAAGCAGCGTTTTATAAATGGAGCAGAAAAGAATGGTATTGCAAAAGATGTTGCAGCTGGAATATTTTTAAAAATTGAGCCATTTGCAGAGTATGGTTTTAATAAAAGTCATGCCGCTGCATATGCAGTTATCGCTTACCAGACCGCATATTTAAAAACTTATTTTCCAAATGAGTTTTTTTCAGCCTCTATGTCAATGGAGCTTTCAAACCAAAAAAAACTCAGTGAATTTTACGAAGAGCTAAAAAGAATGAAAATAAATATAGTAAGACCAGATATAAACAAATGCTTTGCAGAATTTAGTGCTGACGATAGTAATTTTTATTATGCACTGGGTGCGATAAAAAATGTCGGTTTTGAAGCAATATCTAACATTGTAAATGAAAGATTAAAAAATGGAAAATTTAAATCTATATTCGATTTTATAAATAGAAATGACCCAAAAGATATAAATAAACTTCAATTGGAGGGACTCGTTAAAGCCGGGGCTTTTGATAATTTAAATGATAACAGAAAATCTATACTTAAAACTATCCCAAATTTAATTTTAAAATCAAAAAACCTGTTTGAAAATAGAGAAGCTAATCAAATAAACTTATTTAATGAAAGTAAAGATCAAAATGAAAATGATATTTTAATTAAATCGGAAGATTTCCAATTTGAAGAAAAATTATCTAAAGAATTCGAAACACTAGGTTTTTTTATTTCTGATCATCCCTTGAATCAATTTAAAGATTTCTTTCAACAATATAATGTAATTAATTTTAATGATTATAATCTAAATGACTCTTTAAAAGAGTCGATAATTGCCGCAACAATCTTAAAAATTCAAGAAAAAAAAAATCAAAAAGGACTTTCTTACGCTATAGTTAAATTTACAGATTTGGGTGGAGTATTTGAATTATTTATATTTTCTGATTTATTTGAAAAAAAAAGAAATATTTTACTTGAAGGAAATTCAATTATTATGAATCTTGCAAAAAATATTTCTCATGATGGCTCTTCTACAAGAATAAATGTCAGAACAATTGCAATAATAGAAGATTTGCTCAAATCCACAATAAAATCTATTGAGATAAATACTTTAAATATTAAAAATTTAGATCAAATTAGACAAATCATTTCAATTCCAGGGGAAACACTCGTAACACTTAAGATAAACGATAATAATAAGGCCCTTAAGTATAAATTGATAGAAAAAAGAAAAATTGACCAAAAGATTATTTCAGAGCTTAAAAATGCAGGTGTTACGCTAAAAATAAAATAAAAAAAAACTTGTATTAAATTAAAATAATTGTAAAAAATCACCAATTTAAAACGCACACAGTATTTGGTTTAAATACCTCCGGTCCCTTAGGGCGATTACTGTGGAGGCATAACCGGAAAGGAACATGATTATACCTAATATTACAATTGAACAATTGTTAGAAGCTGGAGTTCATCTAGGTCACAAAACACTAAGATGGAATCCAAAAATGAAAAAATATATTTTTGGACGAAGAGATACAATTCATATTATAGATTTAACACAAACAGTAGAATTAATTAAAAAAGCCCTAGAAAAAGTCCACGAAACAATTTCCAACAGAGGTAAAATTTTATTTGTATCTACAAAAAAACAAGCCTCAGAAAGTATAGCAGGATTAGCAAAAGACACCGAGCAATATTATGTAAATCATAGATGGTTAGGTGGAATGTTAACTAATTGGGGTACAATATCCAACTCAATAAAAAAAATGGAAGATTTGAACAAAAATCTTACTTCAGAAAACAGAGGATTTACAAAAAAAGAACTTTTAAAAATGGGAACCCAAAGAGATAAATTGCAAAAGTCTTTAGGTGGAATAAAAGATATGAAAAAAACTCCAGATTTAATTTTTGTTATTGATACAAATTATGAATCTTTAGCCATTAAAGAGGCAATTAAGCTAAACATACCAATTATAGCAATTCTTGATACAAATTCAGATCCAGAAAATATAGATTATCCAATTCCAGGAAATGATGACGCGAGAAGATCTATAGAGCTATATTGTAATTTGGTAAAAGAAACCATTCAAAATGCAAAAAATGAAATAGGTAGTGATGTGCAAATTAAAACAGACAAAACTTCAGAAAATAAGAAAAAAAATGAACTAATAAGCCCATCAGAAGAAACAAAAGATAACAAGCTAAATTAAAAATTCATTAAACCATTAACTAATGAGTGACATTGAAAAAATAAAAAAACTGAGACATTCCACTGGAGCGGGTTTTAAAGATTGTAGCTCAGCATTAAAAGAGTCTAAAGGTGATTTAGAAAAAGCAGCAGAAATATTAAGAGTAAAAGGTATTGCAAAAGCATCAAAAAAAATGTCAAGAGACGCAAAAGAAGGAGTAATTGTCATTAGTGGCAACGCTACCAAAACATCATTAATGGAAGTTAATTGTGAAACAGATTTTGTTGCAAAAAATGACGATTTTATAAATTTTGTAAAAGAATTGGGAGAAATTAACAATCAATGCTCTTCTGATCTAAATAAATTAAATAAATCAATAATGGCAAATGGTAAAACTGTAGAGGATAACTTCGTTTCACTAATTGCTAAAATTGGTGAAAAAATTTCTATTGGAAAGTTAAAAACTTTGGAAAATCTAAATTCAGAAAATTTTATATATCAACATTCTGTTATTAAAGATAATGTCTCAAAGTTAGGTGTCGTTGTTTCCTTAGAAACATCAGAACCCAAAAGTGACATTAAATCTTTTGGTAAACAACTTTCAATGCATATAGCTGCCTCAAATCCATTAGCATTAGTATCAAATGAAATTGACAATGAAATTATATCTAAAGAACAAGAATTAATTGCTGAGGAGTTAAAAAACTCAGGCAAACCTGATGAGATTGCAAAGAAAATTAGTTTAGGTAAAATCAATAAATTTAAAGAGGAGAACAGTTTACTTACACAAGATTGGGTTATGGAACCAAAGAAAAAAGTTAAAGATATAATATCTGAAATAAATATACCTAATCTGAAAATAAAAGAATTTATTAGATTTAAAATAGGTGAATGATGTTTAAAGAAAATATTTACAAAGAAAAAATGACTAAGACTATAGAATTATTTTCTAAAGAACTATCTTCTTTAAGAACAGGAAGAGCAAATGCAAGTATGCTTGACCTAATAAAGATCGATGTATACGGACAAAAAATGCCAATTAATCAATTAGCTACTATTACAGTACCTGAACCAAGAACAATAAACATACAGGTGTGGGATATAAATAATGTAGCACTAATTGACTCAACAATAAAAAAATCAGAACTGGGATTAAACCCTCAAATTGATGGACAATTAATGAGATTACCAATACCTGATTTAAATGAAGAAAGAAGAGTAGAACTAAAGAAAATAATTAAGTCTACAGGAGAAAAATGCAAAATATCAATAAGAAATATTAGAAGAGAAGCAAATGACGAGCTTAAAAAACTTCTTAAGTTGAAAGAAATTTCAGAGGATGATGAAAAAAAAGCAGAAAAAAATATTCAAAATATTACTGACACAAACATCAAATTAATCGAAGAGAAAGTTATTTCAAAAGAAAAAGAAATAATGACAATATGAGCAATATAAACCATGTTGCCATAATTATGGATGGCAACGGAAGATGGGGATCAAAAAAGTTTAATTCACGTAAGTACGGCCATCAAAAAGGAATAAAAACTGTTGAAAAAATAATTGAAGCTTCAATAAAAAAAAATTTAAAATATTTAACATTATATACTTTTTCAACAGAAAATTGGAAAAGACCTAAATATGAAATAAATTTTTTATTTGATCTATTGCAAGAGTACCTAAATAAAAACCTAGATATTTTATTAAAAAATAAAATTAAGCTTAAGATCTTAGGTAATATCAACAAATTCCCTATAAAACTTAAGAACTCACTAAATAATGCCATGAAGTTGACATTAAAAAATAAAAAACTTCAAATTAATTTAGCATTAAATTATGGGTCAAAAGATGAAATAATACGATCATTTAAATTATTAACTAAAAAAAAGATGACAATTAATATAAAAAATATTGAGAAAAACTTATATACCTCAAATATGCCAGATCCAGACATATTAATTAGAACAGGCAATACTAACAGATTAAGTAATTTTTTATTATGGCAATTATCTTACTCAGAAATTTTTTTCGTCAAAAAGCTTTGGCCTGACTTTAACAAAAGCGATTTTAATAAAATATTAGAAAAGTTTAAAAAAATTAAAAGAAACTATGGAAAAATATAATGAATAATTTATTTCAAAGAATTATTACCTCATTAATATTGTTGTTCATTATATCAATAAGTTTGTTTTACAATAAATATATTTGGTTAATTTTTCTCATAATTGTTTCTATTATTTTATTTATTGAATTTAATAATTTATCAAAAAAAATTTGGAAAAAGAAAAAAAATATACTCATTACCTTAAACTTATTCTCCTTGTTGTTTCTAGCAATACTCATTTATGTTTCTTATGATTTGTACTACAGTCCTCCTACTGGATTATTATTTATAATATTAATTTGTATATTTTCTGATACGGGTGGATATATAGTTGGAAATTTAATTGGTGGAAAAAAATTAACCAAAATAAGTCCTAACAAAACTATATCAGGGAGCATAGGCTCATTTATATTTTCGCTTTTTCCTGTAGTAATTTACTGGTCACTAGATAATTTTACTAATATTTCTAATTTATATCCTAAAATAGATTGGAAACTTATTCATATTTGTTTATTTCTTTGTTTAATTTGCCAACTTGGGGACTTATTTATTTCGTATTTTAAAAGAAAAGCAAAGGTAAATGATACAGGTTCAATTCTTCCTGGTCATGGAGGTTTACTTGATAGAATAGACGGTGTTATCTTTGTTTTGCCAGTAGCTTATTTAATAAATAAAATATTTTAAATGTCCAAAAAACAAATAGCAATACTTGGATCAACAGGATCAATTGGAAAAACTACTTATAAAATTATATTAAAGAATAAAAAAACATTTGAAATTAAATTGTTAACCACAAATACAAATTACAAATTAATAATTAATCAAGCAAAAAAATTAAATGTAAAAAATATTCTAATTTCAGACAACAAAAATTATTTAATTGCAAAAAAAAAATATAAAAAAAGTAAAATCAAAATTTATAATAGTTTTAAAGAAATTAAAAAAATTTTTAAAAAAAAAATAGATTATACAATGTGTGCAATCTCAGGTTTAGAAGGATTAGAACCTACGCTTGATTCTATTAAATATAGTAAAAGAGTAGCAATAGCTAACAAAGAATCAATTATATGTGGATGGAATTTAATAAAAAATAAATTAAATAAATATAAAACTCAATTTATACCAATAGATTCAGAACATTTTTCAATATACCAACTTATTAAAGGTCAAGAAAATAAAAACATAAAAAAAATTATTATAACCGCATCGGGGGGTCCATTTTTAAATAAAAAAATAAAAAATGTAAGTTTAAGTGATGCTCTAAAACATCCCAATTGGAAAATGGGAGAAAAAATTACAATCGACTCTGCAACACTTATGAACAAAGTATTTGAAGTTATTGAGGCAAAAAAAATCTTCAATATCAATTTAAAAAAAATTAAGATTTTAATAAATCCTAATTCATATTTTCATTCAATAATAATCTTTAAAAATGGAACTATAAAAATACTTGCTCATGAAAATAAAATGGAAATTCCTATACATAATTCTATCTATGGAGATAACACAAAATATTATTATTCTACACAAGATTTAAACTTAACAAAAATTAATAACTTAAATTTGTCAAATCCAAATATGAAATTTTTTACTACATTAAAACTTCTTAAATTAATATCAGACAAAGATAGCCTATTTGAAACAATTTTAGTCTCCGTAAATGATGAGCTTGTAAAGCTGTTTTTAAATAAGCAAATTGATTATAAAAATTTGTTATATTATTTAAATAAAATTATTAATTTTAAAAAATTTAAAAAATATTGTAATGTGAGACCTAAATCAATTAAGGATATAATAAATATTAACCATCAAACTAAAAAAATTGTACATGAAATTATTTATAAAAAAAAATTTTTTTAAAAAAGTTCATATAGTTTATATTTTTATCATTTTCTTTATTCAAAATTTGTCTCATGCCGAAACTATAAATGAGATTAAAATTCAAGGAAATGACAGGATTACTAATGAAACAATAATTTTGTTTAGTGGTTATAACATAAATGACAACATAGAGTCATCGGATTTAAATAATATAATAAAAAATCTTTATGAAACATCTTTTTTTAAAGATGTCTCGATTAACTTTGAAGATAATATTCTATTAATAACTGTTGATGAAAATCCTTTAATCCAATCAGTAATATTTGAAGGTATAAAAAATAAATCCTTAATCAAGGGAATAAAAGAAATTATATTGCAAAAAGAAAAATCATCATTTGTTGAAAGTAAAGTAAAAAAAGATCAAGATCTAATTCTAAATTCATTAAGAGTTAATGGATATTACTTTTCTGAAATTAATACTAAAATAAAAAATAATAATAATAATACTGTAGATATCATTTACAATGTAACCCTTGGTGAAAAAGCATTAATAAAAAATATAAAATTTATTGGAAATAAAATATTTAAAAACAATAAATTAAGAAAAGTAATTGTTTCCGAAGAAGCTAAATTTTGGAAATTTCTTTCAACTAAAAAAACAATTGACGTAAGAAGGTTTGATTTAGATCAAGACCTTTTAAATAATTTTTATAAAAACAACGGATATTATAATGTTAAGATTAATAGTTCATATGCTAAGTTAATAGAAGATAATTATTTTGAAATTGTTTTTAATATAGATGCTGGTGAAAAATTTTATTTTAATGATTTAAGTATCAATTTACCTTCTGACTACAATCAAAATGATTTTACGAATATATCAAATTTACTTCAGTCGTTTAAAGGTAAACCTTATTCATTAAACAGAATAGAAGATATTTTAGATGAAATAGATTTAATTGCTCTAAATGGAAATTATGAATTTGTAAGTGCAACGTACGATGAAAAAATTGTTGATGGAAATCAAATAAATTTATCAATAAAATTATCTGACACTGAAAAATATTATATAGATAAAATAAATATTACAGGTAATTATATTACCTCAGAAAGAGTTATAAGAAATCAATTACTTGCTGATGAGGGAGATCCTTATAACGATATATTAGTGAACAAATCATTTAATAAAATTAAATCTTTAGGAATATTCAAATCTGTTAAAAATGATGTTGAAACCTTTGATAAAGAAAAAACCAAAATTATTAATATTGAAATAGAAGAAAAACCAACAGGTGAAATTTTTGCTGGTGCAGGAACAGGAACGAGTGGTTCCTCATTAAGCTTTGGTATCAGTGAGAATAATTATTTAGGTGAGGGTATTGAACTAGGTAGTGAAGTTTCAGTTTCAGATCAGTCGTTAACAGGTAGATTATTTATTAACGAGCCTAATTATAAAAATAGTAATAGATCTTTCTTACGTAGTTTCCAAAGGGTAGAAAATGATTATTTAAGTAAATTTGGTTATAAAACAGAAAAAACAGGTTTTACGTTTGGTACATCATACGAGCAATATAAAGACATATTTTTTTCACCAAAAATATCAAATTTTTATGAGGAGATATCTACTACTTCAAAAGCATCTGCAGCTAAAAGGAAACAAGATGGAGATTATTTAGATTTAATTTTAGATTATAGAGTAACATTAAATAAATTAAATCAAAATTTTAATCCAACTGATGGTTATAGAGTTTCATTTACACAAGAATTGCCTCTTTATTCAGAAGATTTCACATTAGTAAATAGACTTAATTATACAAAATATTTTGAAACAGAGAATAATGTCATTTATTCTCTAGGTATTTTTACTGCAGCCTCCAATTCATTATCTAATGATGATGCCAGAATAACAAAAAGAATAATTATACCTTCAAGAAAGTTAAGAGGTTTTGAGCCAGGCAAAATTGGACCAAAAGATGGAAGTGATTTTATAGGTGGTAATTATGGAACATCTTTAAACTTTGCATCTACATTACCACGTTTATTTACTGAGGTTCAGGACCTTGATTTAAGTTTGTTTTTTGATGCCGCTAATGTTTGGGCAGTTGATTATGATTCCTCTATAGATGATAACAGTAAAATTAGATCGTCTACAGGTGTGGCTTTAGACTGGTTTACACCGATTGGCCCATTAAGTTTATCGTACTCATTTCCAATAACAAAAAGTTCTACCGATGTAACTGAAAAATTTAGATTTAATATAGGAACAACATTTTAGTGAGAAAATTTAATTTTCTTCTTATATTATTATTTGTATTAAATATTAAAAATTGCTTAGCTCAAAATATTTATTATGCTGATTTAGATTCAATTATAAAAAATTCAGACATTGGAAAAAAAATTATTACATATTTCGATAATGAAAATTCATCATTGTTAGATGAGATCAAAAAATTTCAAACACAAATTAAAGACAAAGAAAAAAAAATTATTTCACAAAAAAATATATTAGAGACAAATGAATATGTCAAAAAAGTTAATATTCTTCAAAGCGAAATAGATAACTTTAATAAAAAAAATAACGAGAAAATTCAAAAACTTAATAATAATAAAGACAAAACTTTAAATTTATTGATGATTGAAATAAATAAAATTTTGAAAGAATTTGCGGAAACAAATAATATAGATATAATCATTTCATCAAAACATATGTTAATTGGTAAATCAAATTTAGATATGACTGATAAAATTTTAAAAACTATTAACAAAAATGTTACAAAGATTGAGATTATAAAATGACTACTACATTAAGTAAAAAAGACATAATAAATCTTTTGCCTCATAGAGAGCCAATGCTTTTAATTGATGAACTAATCAATATTAAAAAATTATTTTCTGCAACAGCAATAGTAAATGTTAAAAAGGATAGTTTTTTTGTTCAAGGTCACTTTCCAGGACAGCCTGTTATGCCTGGTGTACTTATTGTAGAAGCTTTTGGTCAGGCTGCAGCTGCATTAACTGCAGCTGGTATTGATAAAAAGGAATATGAAAACAAACTAGTTTTTTTAATGAGTGTTGAAAAAGCAAGATTTAGAAATCCAGTGATACCAGATTGTAAATTAGAGCTAAACATTGAAGCTATTAGATCACATGGAAGAGTATGGAAGTACAAAGGTGAGGCTTTTGTTGATGGGAAAAAAATGGCCGATGCTCAATGGTCCGCAACCATAGTTGATAGGAAATAATTAGCAATAAATCTTGATAAGCATTTAATAAAAGTTTTGATATTAAACTTATTAATGACAAATCCATTTTTTAAAAATACAGGTCCTTATGATATTAATTATTTATTAAAATTTATAAATTTAGAAAATCAGTCTTTCGATGGAGAAAAAATTAAAGATATTAAAGACCTTAACACTTCACAAAGTGGTGAAATTTCATTTTTTCATTCAAAAAAATATAGTGAAATTGCTAAAAATACTAAAGCTTCATACTGTATAACAACTGAAAATCTAAGTGATATTTTACCAAATACCTGCAAATCAATTATATCAGATAAAGTATTATTACACACAGCAATGATAACTAAAATTTTTTATCCAGACTCAGTAACTGATGATTTCGATAATTCTGTTGATGATATAAATCAAACGCAATTCAAAGAGAAGGTTAAACATGGTAGAAATGTATTAATAGGTAAAAATGTTAATATAGGATTTAATTGCATGATTGGACATAATTCAATTATTGAAAAAAATGTATCTATAGGTGATAATTGTTCTATTGGATCAAACGTTATTATTCGTAATTCATTAATTAAAAATAATGTTCATATTTTAGATGGTAGTGTAGTAGGAAAAAAAGGATTTGGCTTTTTTCCTGATAAACACTCTAATTTTAGATACCCACAAGTTGGTATAGTTATAATTGATGATAACGTAGAAATTGGATGTGGATCAACGATAGACAGGGGCTCACTTTCAAATACAATAATTGGAAAAAATACTTATTTAGATAATCAAATACATATTGCCCACAATGTAAAAATAGGAGAAAATTGTATAATTGCCGGCCAAGTTGGATTTGCAGGTAGTTCAACATTAGGTAGTAATGTAATGATAGGTGGGCAAGCTGGAATTTCTGGCCATCTTAAAATTGGAAACAATGTACAAATTGGTGGAGGAAGTGGTGTAATTAAAAATATACCAGATAATTCAAAGGTTATGGGGTATCCAGCAAAAGATTTAAAAAATTTTATTAGAGAAAATAAATGATTGATAAATCAGCTATCGTAGATCAAAATGCAAAAATTCATTCAACTGTAAAAATTGGACCATTCTCAGTTATTGGTCCAAATGTTGAGATTGGGGAAAATGTTACAATTCATTCCCATGTAAATATTTCTGGTAATACTAAAATTGGAAAAGGAAATATTTTCTATCCTTTTGCTTCAATAGGAAACGAGCCACAAGATTTAAAATATAATGGTGAAAAAACATTTTTACAAATTGGAGAAAACAACAAATTTAGAGAATATGTTACAGTTAATCCAGGTACAGTCGGTGGAGGAGGAATTACAAAAATTGGAAACAATTGTCTTTTTATGATCTCATCTCATATTGCACATGATTGTAATGTTGGGAATAACGTTATAATAGCAAATAATGTACCATTAGGGGGGCATGTAATAATAGAAAATAGCGTAGTGATAGGAGGAAATTCAGCAGTTCAACAATTTACTAGAATCGGAGAAATGGCAATGATTGGAGGAATGACAGGAGTGCTGCATGATGTAATTCCTTATGGATTATCAGTAGGAAACAGAAATTATCTTCAGGGTTTAAATTTAATAGGATTAAGAAGAGCAAATTATGAAAATAAAGATATATTGGGTCTTTCAGAAGCTTATAAAGAAATATTTGCAACTAAAAACCTTACAGAAAATTTAAGTAAACTTAATGGAGCTTTTAAGGAAAATCCGTTGGTAAAAAATGTTATTGAATTTATAAATAAGGATAAAAAAAGATCTATTTGTACACCTTTTTCAAAGGAATAGTATGATTGGCTTAATATTTGGTGAAACTAGATTCCCAATAGAAATACTTAAAAAAATAAAGAAGAAAAAAATTAAATATTTAATTATAGATTTAACAAAAAAAACAACACAATTTAAAAAAGATAAAAATTCCTATAAAGTTTCAATAGGACAATTTGGGAAAATAATTGAAATTCTTAACAAAAATAAATGTAAAAAAGTGTTATTTGCTGGAAAAGTTGCAAAACCTAATTTTTCAAAACTTAAGCTAGATTTAAAGGGAATTTATTATATCCCAAGGATTGTTAAAGCATCAAATCTTGGGGATGCAGCCATACTTAAAGAAGTAATAAAAATTTTATATGAGCAAAAAATTAAAACTATTAGTTCATTGAAATTTAATCCTGAATTGACTTTAAAAAAAGGTAATTATTCCAAAATAAAACCTAATAGTGAAGATAATAAAAATATTAAAAAAGCAATTAAAACATTAAACAGTTTAGGAAAATATAATTTTAGTCAGGGAACTATTGTAAGAAATAATAAAGTAATAGCAATTGAAAGCAAAGGTGGAACTGAACAAATGTTAAAAAAATGTAAATCAAGTAATTTAAAAAAAAATGGAGTTTTAGTTAAATATCCGAAAAAAAGTCAGGACCTGCGAATTGATTTACCGACTGTTGGGTTAAAAACTTTTCAATTAACCAAGAACGCTGGCCTTAAAGGAATAGTATTAAAAAATAAACAACATGTCTTCTTGGAAAAAAAAGCATGCATTAATTATGCGAATAAATACAAAATGTTCATTAGTATCAAATGAGGAAAATTTTTATTTTAACTGGAGAACCTTCAGGAGATAAACTAGCCTCTACAGTTATTTCTCAATTGAACCAAAGTCACAATAACATTGATTACTTAAGTGTAGGAGGTACACATTTAAATAAACTAGGTATTAAATCAATATATGATTTAAAGGAGATAACTTATATTGGTTTTACAAGTGTATTTATTAATTTGTTTAAGATAAGAAGTAAAATTAATGAAACTGTTAAAAAGATAATTGAATTTAAACCTGATATTCTTTTTAGTGTAGATAGTCCTGATTTTACTTTAAGAGTTGCTGAAAAAGTAAAGAAAATTAATCCTAATATCAAAACAATCCATTATGTTGCACCACAAGTGTGGATTTGGAGAGAAGGAAGATTGAAAAAATTTAAAAAATTTTTAGATCATGTTCTATTATTATTTAATTTTGAAAAAAAATATTTTGATAAAGAAAATATTAAAAATACTTTTGTTGGTCACCCTTTACTTGAAAATAAGGAAAATATTAAAACTGAATTGTCTAACTTAATTAAAAATGATAAAAAAATTATATCTTTATTCCCTGGAAGTAGATTGTCAGAAATATCAATTCTTTTACCAATATTAATAGATTTTGTAATACTTATGAATAATAAGTTTAATGAATATCATTTTGTATTTCATACTACTGATCAAAGTAAAAATCTAATTAATGAAAAATTAATAAAATTTAATTTCAAAAACGTTGATGTAATATCAGATGAAAATATTAAATCTCAAATCTTATTTAATTCAAAATTTGCTGTAGCTAAATCTGGAACCGTATCATTAGAAATTTGCAATTTTAAAATTCCTTCAATAATAATTTATAAAATGAATTATTTAAATTTTATGATTGTTAAGTTTTTAGTAAAAACAAAATATGCAAATATAATAAATATAATAAATCAGAAAGAAATTATTCCCGAACTTATTCAAAAAGAATGTAATGCAAAAGAAATTTTTAGATCTGTTGTTTACTATCTTAAAAATCCTGAACTAATGGATAAGCAAATAAATCTCGTTAGTAATACCTTAAAAGATATTAGATCTAAAACTTCTTCATCTAAGGAAGCTTCAATTGTTATCTCAAGTTATCTTGGCGCTTAATCTTTTTTTTACTTCTTCTTTTCCAAGAGAAATAATTATATCATATATACCAGGACCAAATTTTGAGCCTGTTAATATAATTCTTAATGGCTGACCAACACCTTTAAAATTGGTATTATTTGATTTTATAAGATTTTCTAAAATTGGCTCTAATTCATATCTTTCAAATTTATCTAATTTATCAATATTGCTTGAAAATTCTGAAATAATTTTTTTAGCATTATCATCTATTAATTTAAGATCATCGTTATTAAAACTGACCACATCTTCAATTATATATGTCGAGTTATTATAAATATCCTCTAAAGTTTTAGCTTTGTTTTTAAGAAAGTTTAATGATTTTTTAATTTTATCTGATTTTTCGTTTGGAATTTTATTTTTATATTTATCACAATAACTTTCAAATTGAATATAAAGTTCATTTTCACTCATATTTTTAATGTAGTGTTCATTCATAGACAAAATTCTACTCATATCTAGTTTAGAGGGTGATTTTCCAATACCTTCTAAATTAAAATATTTAATACTCTCATCTATGGTAAAAATTTCTTTATCTTTATATGACCAACCTAATCTTAAAAGGTAATTTCGCAATGCTTCTGGCATAATTCCTATCTTTGAATAGTCATTTAATGTTGATGCCTTATCTCTCTTTGATAGT
Organism: uncultured Pelagibacteraceae bacterium; assembly: GCA_902554335.1. Classification (GTDB taxonomy): domain Bacteria; phylum Pseudomonadota; class Alphaproteobacteria; order Pelagibacterales; family Pelagibacteraceae; genus Pelagibacter. Next base: position 25,143 of record CACDOD010000002.1, on the reverse strand, counting down.
TTTTTTCCTTCTGTTGTATGTATTAAAGGTATATGTGCAAAAGATGGCAATTCCCATTTCATTGCTAAATAAATTTGCATTTGTTTAAATGTATTTATTTTGTGATCATCACCTCTAATTATATGTGTAATATTCATTTGATGATCATCAACGGATGCTGATAAGTTATAAGTTGGTGTTCCATCATTTCTTAAAATAATAAAATCTTCAATAGTATTATTTTCTATTTCAACATCACCTTGCACTAAGTCTTTTAGTATTGTAGTTCCCTCAATTTTACTTTTAAATCTAATTGTAGGTTTTAAATCTTTAGGAGCTTCTGATTCACTTTTATCTCTCCATTTTCTATCATAAATGTATGGAATTTTTTTTTGCTTTGCCCTTTTTTTTTGTTCTTCAATTTCTTCACTTGAGCAGTAGCATTTATATGCATGTCCATTTTTTAATAATTCATTTGCAATATTTATATGATCATCAATCTTTTTTGATTGAATATATTCATCCCCGTCATTTTCTACACCAATCCACTTAAGAGAATTTATAATTTGATTTTTGTATTCATCTTTTGATCTTTCTTTGTCGGTATCTTCAATTCTTAAATAAAAAGATCCATTTTTATTTTTTGAATAAAGCCAATTAAACAGAGCGGTTCTAACGCCTCCAATATGCAATGGTCCCGTAGGTGAGGGTGCAAAACGAGTTGCAACTTTTTTCATATATATTTTGTAGACTATTTTAGTTGAAGTTTCTATATAAAGATATCAGAACGCCTTGAACTTTAACTCTATCTGGGCCAAAGATTTTTGTTTCGTAACTTCTGTTAGCACTTTCTAATGCAACAGTTTTTCCTTTTATTCTTATTCTTTTTAACATTGCTTCATGATCATCTATAAGAGCAACTACAATTTTACCATTTTCTGCTCTATCAGCTTTTTTAATTATTACTGTATCACCGTCATTGATACCAGCTTCTATCATTGAATCTCCTTTTACTTTCAGTCCAAAAAATTCTCCATTATTTTCAATATTTGAAGGTAGGGGGATTCTAGAAACTTCATTCTGAATTGCTTCTATTGGTGTTCCAGCTGCAATACTTCCTAATACAGATATTTCATTTTTTTTAGATTTATTCACTTCGCTTAATCCGCCCTTAATTACGCTAGGTGAAAAAGAATTATAAATATCATTTGCAGAGGCCGTTTCTGGTAATTTTACTACTTCTAATGCACGCGCTTTATGGGCCAATCTTTTAATAAATCCTCTTTCTTCTAATGCGCTAATTAGTCTATGAATACCAGATTTAGACTTTAAATTTAAAGAAGATTTCATTTCTTCGTAAGAAGGAGACACACCAGTGCCTCTGATTTTTTTATTTATAAAAAGTAACAAATTTTTTTGTTTTTTTGTTAGCATAGAACAAATCAAGTACATTCATGTTCTATAAAAGTTCTTGCTGAAATACAACCAAAAAAAGGCTTATAATTAAAGGGTTTTTTACTAAAGAATTGAAAATATAGAGTTACTATCCAAGTTTTTTAATAATGATTCACCAATTAGAAAAGTTTTAATATTTGTTTGATTTGAAATTTTTAAAACATCATCCTTACTTTTTATACCACTCTCAGAAACTAAAATTCCATCAAAGCTATTTAAAGTTTTATAAATTTCAAAAGTGTTATTCAAATCAGTTTTAAGTGTTTTTAAATTTCTGTTATTTATACCTATTATTGCATTTTTAAAATTAGTAATTCTGTTTGCCTCTTCAACAGTATGAACTTCAATTATTATAGTCATTTTGTATTCTAAAGCTGTATTATAGAGTTCTTCTAGTTGATTTTGTCTTAAAGCAGCAACAATTAAAAGTATAGCATCTGCGCCGAAACTTTTCGCTAATGGAATTTGAAATTTATCTATAAAAAAATCCTTACATAAAACAGGGAGATTTATCTGTTCTTTAATTTTAGAAATATGTTCTAAGCTACCATTAAAAAAATCTTCTTCGGTTAAAACCGACAAACATGTTGCTTTATTTTTCTCATATATTTTAGCTATATTGACAGGATTATAATTTTCAATAATAACACCCGCAGATGGGCTTGTTTTTTTAATTTCAGCAATTATAGAAAATTTTCCTTTTGAGAAATTTGAATATATTTTTTTTTTAAAATCTAGGTATTTATCAAATTTATCAATTTTGTGTTCTAAATCCTCAATTTTTAATTTATTTTTTAATAAATTTAATCTTTCTATTTTTTTATTTATAATTTTATCTAGAGAATTAGATGCCATTTTGAATTTTTTCTAAATGGTTTAATGCTTTACCTGACAAAATATGATCTCTTGATTTTTGATAGGCTTCTTTAAAGTTGTCTTTATCTTCAGAAACGATTAAACCTGCCGCAGCGTTTAAGCACACTGCAACAGAAAAATCGTTATCTTCGCCTTTAAAAATATCAATAATTTTTTTTGAATTATAATTTGAATCTTCACCTAAGATAGTATCAAAACCTTTTGTCTTTATGTTTAATTGACTTGGATCAATTGAAATATTTGATATTTCCCCGTTTTTTAATTGACAAACATTAGTAGTTGCATAGGGCGAAATTTCATCTAGTCCGTCCTCACTATTAACAATCCACGCATTTGTAATTTTTAAATCTTTCAATGCATTTGCAAAAATATTTAAAAGCTTTTTATCAAATACACCAACAACTTGCTTTTTAACTAGAGCAGGGCTGCTTAACGGACCAATCATATTAAATATAGTTCTTTTGCCAATCTTTTTTCTTACTGGTCCAACAAATTTCATTGCTGAATGAAAATTTGGAGCAAACATAAAACCAAAATTTAATTTCTTAATATTATCCTCCACAGATTTTGCATCTAAATTAATATTTATATTTAATTTTTCCAAAACATCTCCCGAACCACATTTTGATGAAACGGCTTTATTTCCATGTTTTGCAACTTTTATACCCATAGAAGCCAATAAAAGTGCAGATGCAGTTGAAATATTTAGAGTATTTTTTCCATCACCACCAGTGCCACATGTATCGATCGCACCCTCAACATTTACTCTTGTAGATTTATCTCTTAATACATAAACTCCAGCTGCAATTTCAGTTGAAACTTCACCTTTATTAGATAACAGTGTTAGAAACTGATGAATCTCATCCTCAGAGGCTTCTCCGTTCATTATTTTTGTGAATATCACCTTTGTTTCTTCAAAATTAAGATCAATTTTATCTTTTAATTTTTTAAGAGAGTTTTTCATTTTATATTTTAACAAAATTTTCTATAATTTTCATACCAACTTTCGTATTAATGCTTTCAGGATGAAATTGTACACCATGAATTTGATACTTATTATGCATTAAACCCATTATTATATTCTTATCTGTTGTAGCTGTTACTATTAAATCCTTAGATAAACTAGCTCTGTCTACAATTAGACTGTGATATCTAGTAGCTGTAAATTTACTTTTTATTCCCTTTAATACACCAAGTTTCTTACTTTTTATAACACTTGTTTTTCCATGCATAAGTTTTTTAGCTTGAATAATTTTTGCTCCGAAAACTTGTCCAATTATTTGATGACCTAAACAAACTCCTAAGATTGGAATTTTATTATAAAACTCTTTCACAATTTTTAAACAGTTTCCTGCTTGATTAGGATTTCCAGGTCCTGGTGAAATTATTATTTTTTTATATTTATTTTTAATTATATCTTTTGAATTAACTCTATCATTTCTTTTAACATCAACATTTTTGTTAAATGAAGAAATATAATGATAAAGGTTATATGTAAAACTATCATAGTTATCTATTAAAAGTATTTTTGACACTTATTTACTCCATTGCTTTTATTAAAGCTTTAGCTTTGTTTTCAGTTTCAATGTATTCTTTTATGGGCTTACTATCTGCAACTATTCCAGCACCAGCTTGTGCATATAAAAAACCATCTTTAACAACAGCTGTTCTTAAAGCTATGCAGGTATCAAATTCACCTGCTGCAGTGAAATATCCTATTCCACCAGCATAAACCTTTCTTTTTGTAGTTTCTAACTCATCGATAATTTCCATCGCACGTATTTTTGGAGCCCCAGACACGGTACCCGCTGGAAAACCAGACAACAAAGTATCAAATTTACTATATTTATTATTAAATTTTCCAACTACATTTGAAACTATATGCATCACATGAGAATACCTTTCTATTTTAAATTTTTCAGTAACTTTAACAGTATTAATTTGGGAAACTCTTCCAGTGTCATTTCTACCCAAATCTAAAAGCATTAAATGTTCAGCTAGTTCTTTTTTATCTTTCAATAGATCTTTTGCATAAAAAATATCTTGTTTTTTATTTTTACCTCTAGGTCTTGTTCCCGCAATAGGTCTTATAGTTATTTGACCATCTCTTAATCTTACAAGTATTTCTGGACTTGCTCCTATAATTTGAAAATCTTTAAAGTTAAAAAAGTACATGAAAGGAGAAGGGTTTGTAACTCTAAGTTTTTTATAAACTTCAAGAGGATCCTTTTGTAATTTTGCCTCAAATCTTTGACTTAGAACAACTTGAAATATATCACCTTTTTTGATGTATTTTTTAGCTTTAATTACATTATTCAAAAATTTTTGTTTGCTAATATTTGATTTAATTTTTACTTTCAATTTTTTTTCATTCTCAAAATAATTTTTATTATTTGCAAGAAGTATTAAATTTTCAATATCAGATTTAGCACTCTCATATGCTTGAAAATAATTTTTAACTTTTTCTTCCTTAAAAAAATTTCTAATAAAGTGTATTTTTTTTTTAAAATTATCTAGAATAATCAGTGATTTTGGTCTGATTATTCTAACATCTGGAATGTTTAGGTCGTCCTTACATTTGTTAGGAATTTTCTCAATATAACGAATTATATCGTAAGAAAAATATCCTGAAATTATAGAACATATGTTAGGTAATTCTTTAGGTGTGTCGAATTTAAAATTTTCAATAATTTTATCAATTACATTTTTTGGAGAATTTTTTAATATTTTAATTTTATTATTAATTATTTTTTTACATTTATTTCCTTGAAATTCCCAAATATAATCTGGATTTCTGCCTAATATTGTATATCTGCCTTTAATTTTACCTTTTTCAACTGATTCAAATATAAAACTATTTTTTTCAATTAAAAAATTATTAATTAAATTTTCAGTCTCTAGAATACCATTTGATTTAATCGTGTGAAATAAAATTTGATTTTTTTTATTTGTATGATCTCTTTTAAATTCAGAAATTTTTTTATTTAGCATTATCTAAAATTATTTTTTAATCTCTCAATAGTATTTTGAAATACTTTAATTTCATATTTTTCACTTAAGTAAATATCATAACTTGAGTAAAGAGTATCTCTAATTTCACTATTTGATTTTAATAAATAATTTTTTAAATCAGCTTGTGTAATTTCAACTTCATCATTTATTTTTTTAATATAAGCTAAATAAATATTATTCAAAGCATCGTTGATGAGAACGAAAGAATTTTCTGGCAATGAATAAATTAATTTAACTGCATCAGTTGAAAATTTACTATTATCATTAATTGAGTTTATTAATAGATTTTCTGCAGACTTTGTATTTGAAAAATTCTTTAGATCATCATATTTTAGATTTTTATTACGTATATCTTCTAAAAGTTTTTTATTGTATTCATATCTGAACTGATTTTTAAGACTTAAATTAATTTCTTCTCTAAATTGATTTGAATTTATATCTGGTAACTTATTTTCAATTTTGTTTATCTCAAATAATATATAATGATCATTATTATCGATTAAATTCACTTTCTCTATGTTGTTTTTTTTTGAATAAATTAATTCAAATTCTTTTTCATAAGGATAATAATTATTAACTATTTTTAGTTCCAAATTGTAATGGTTAGCTATCAAATCTATTTTTTCATTATTCAAAACTTTATTGTCTATATCATCTATAATCTTAAAAAACTCATCATTATATTCATCTGTATCAAGTAAATTTTTTGGCGTTATTTTGGCATAACTAAAATTAATAAAATCTTTTTTTAGTTTATCTTCATTTAAAGTAATATATTGATCTATTTCCGCAGAGCTAAAATCTTTCTTATATTTTTCTTGAAGGTTTACAAAATCAATTTCAATATTTCTATTTTCGTTAGCAAATCTCTTATCAATCAAAAATCTGGGTACGACAATTCCACCGTTGATATAATTAAACAAAATTTTTTGAAGCTCATTTGATTTAAACCTATTTTCAAATTGAGCTGCAGAAAGATTATTTTCTAATAAAAATTTTTCATATTTAGTCCTTGAGAAAATATTTTTATCATCAAAAAAAATTTTGTTATTTATAATTTTATTTTTTAACGTTTGATCTGAAAAATTAAGATTAAGATTTTCAATCTCCATTTTCATTAGTTCTAGAGATATAAGCTGACTTAATAATTCTTCAAAAATATTATTATCAAGATTTTCTCTAATTAAATTTTCATTTAATCCAGATTCATTAACATGATTTATAAAATCAGTTACTGAAATTGTATTATTATTTATTTTAGCGACATTGTTTGAATTTCCTCTTGTAAATACATCTCCCATTCCCCAGAATACAAAAGGTATTGCTATAAGAGCTACAATTACCCATGAAATTTTAGAGTTTGTTAGGCTTTTAAATTTACTAATCATACGAAAAAATCTTTATTTATTGATTTTTTAAAAAACAAATCTATAGATTAAAATATCGTTTATGACAAATAATATATATTTTATTGCTAATTGGAAAATGTACGGAAGTGCATCATCTCTTAATTATTTAAATAAATTAATAAATTTAAGTAAATTAAAAAAGTATAGAAATGCTAAAATAATATATTTTCCACCTTTTACCCTTATTCAGAGTTTTATTAATAAATTTAAAAATACAAAAATTCATGTAGGAGGACAAAATTGTCATCACATTGAAGATTATGGATCGTTTACAGGCTCTATAAGTTCGAAAATGTTAAAAGAACTTGGTTGCAAATATGTTATTCTAGGACATTCAGAAAATAGGATTGCCGGTGAAACAGACGAGGATATAAATAAAAAAATTCACTCAGCTTTAAATAAAAATTTAAAAGTTATTTTTTGCATTGGAGAAACGTTAAAAGAAAAAAGAAAGAAAATTACTTTTTCAGTTTTAAAGAGACAAATTAATAAAGGACTTAAAAGTATAAAAAATTTTAATAATATTTTGATTGCCTATGAACCTGTCTGGTCCATTGGAACAGGAGTCATACCAAAAGACAAAGAGCTAGAATTTAATGTTAGCAAAATAAAAAGAATAATATCAAAAAAAACCAGATATAAATTACCCATACTTTATGGAGGCTCAGTTAATAACAAAAATATATCAAATCTTAAAAATATAATGGGTATTAAAGGCTTTTTAGTTGGTTCTGCCTCCCAAAGTTCAAAAAAATTTATTGATATAATAAAAAAAACAATTAATTAGTTCGCATGGAAAATACGTTACTTGTAATTAACATAGTATTAGCTGCAATTTTAGTTATTCTAGTCCTAATACAAAAATCAGAAGGCGGAGCGTTAGGAATAGGTATATCTCAAGATAATTTTATGTTTTCAAGATCTGCAGGTAATTTTTTAACAAAATCTACCGCACTAATAGCTACATTGTTTATAATTTGCAGTTTATCCCTAACTATAATTTCCAGAAGCGAGTTAGAACCAGCGGGTTCAGTATTGGATAAAATTGAGGAAAATCAAGAAGAGACACCAAAAATTCCTGAAAATAATAATTAATACTTTGAAATTATTTAATATCGGTCTATAACATAATTCCATGGCGCGATATATATTTGTCACTGGCGGCGTGGTATCATCACTGGGAAAGGGTCTCTCTTCAGCATCGCTAGCATACTTACTACAATCCAGAGGTTTTAAAGTTCGATTAAGAAAACTGGATCCTTATTTAAATGTTGATCCAGGAACAATGAGTCCTTTTCAGCATGGTGAAGTTTTTGTAACAGACGATGGTGCAGAAACAGATCTAGATCTAGGTCACTATGAAAGATTTTCAGGAGTTACAGCTAAGAAGACGGACAATATTACAACCGGAAAAATTTATAACGATGTATTAAGAAAAGAAAGAAAAGGAAAATATCTAGGTAAAACAGTGCAAGTAATACCTCATATAACAGATAGAATTAAAGAATTTATTAAACATGACACTTCAAAAGAAGATTTTGTTATTTGTGAGATAGGAGGAATCGTTGGTGACATTGAAAGCTTACCGTTTGTAGAAGCAATAAGACAATTTTCTAATGATGTTGGTAAGAAAAATACATTATTTATTCATTTAACATTAGTTCCATATTTAAAAGCATCCGATGAGATAAAAACAAAACCCACACAGCATTCTGTCAAAGAGTTAAGAAGCATTGGTATACAACCAGATATTATTATTTGTAGATCGGAAAGATCAATACCTCTAGAGCATAGAAAAAAAATTTCTTTATTTTGTAACGTTGATATTAAAAACGTCATAGAAACAGTGGATGTTAAAACAATATATGAAGCGCCTATAAGTTTTGCCAATGAGAAATTAGATATTCAAGTATTAGATTATTTTAGAATAAAATCAAAAAAATCATGTAATTTAACTCCGTGGAGAAAAATTAATAAAATAATTCTTAAAACTAAAAAAGAAGTAAATATTGCTATAATTGGCAAATACGTTGAATTAAAAGATGCATATAAATCTTTAGATGAAGCACTTACCCATGGAGGAATTGCAAATAATATAAAAGTTAAATTAGTTCGAATAGACTCAGAAAAACTTAAAGCTTCTGAAATAAAAGCTAAATTAAAAAATATATCTGGAGTTTTAATACCAGGTGGATTTGGAAAAAGAGGAACAACTGGAAAAATTGAGGCAATTAGATATGCTAGAGTTAATAAAATTCCTTTCTTAGGAATTTGTTATGGTATGCAAATGGCAATAATTGAATTCGCAAGAAATAAATTAAAAATTAAAAATGCCACTTCAAGTGAATTTGATAAAAAAGGAGTTTCTATAGTAGGATTAATGAGTGAATGGGACAAAGATGGAAAAAAAATTAAAGGTACTGATAAAAACCTTGGTGGAACTATGAGACTTGGCTCATATGATGCGAAGTTAAAAGAAAAATCTTTAATTAGAAAAATTTATAAGTCAAAAACTATTAAAGAGAGACATAGACATAGATATGAAGTAAATATTTCATACAAAGATAATTTTGAGAAAAATGGACTTATTTTTTCAGGTTTATCACCAAATAATAGACTTCCTGAAATAATTGAGCTTAAAGGTCATCCTTGGTTTATAGGAGTACAATTTCATCCTGAATTTAAATCTAGACCTTTTAATCCACATCCTTTATTTTCATCATTTATTAAAGCAGCTAAAAAAAGATATGAAAAATAAAATTATAAATTGTAACGGTATTGAAATTGCTAATAATAAAAAAATTACCTTAATCGCAGGACCATGTCAGCTTGAATCCGAGCAACATGCGATGGATATGTCAGGAAAAATAAAGGAAATTACAACAAAACTTAATATTGGTTTTGTATACAAGACATCTTTTGATAAAGCTAATAGAACAAGTTTAAAAGGAAAAAGAGGAGCTGGACTAGAAAATTCCTTACCTGTATTCGATAAAATTAAAAAAGAATTAAATGTTCCGATTTTAACCGATGTCCACAATGAAAAGCATTGTGAAGTTGTGTCCAGGCATGTTGATATTTTACAGATTCCAGCTTTCTTATGCAGACAAACAGATTTATTAATCGCAGCAGCTAAAACAAATAAAATTATTAATGTTAAAAAAGGACAATTTTTAGCTCCATGGGATATGGTTAATGTTACAAAAAAAATTTCAGACTCAGGAAATGATAATATTTTGGTAACTGAACGTGGTGCAAGTTTTGGATATAATACTCTTGTATCAGATATGAGATCAATTCCAATCATGGTTAAAAATGGATATCCAGTTGTATTTGATGCAACTCATTCTGTTCAACAGCCAGGAGGTCTTGGAGAGAAAAGTGGTGGGCAAAGAGAGTTTGTTGAATATCTAGCTCGAGCAGCATCTGCAGTAGGTGTAGCAGCAATATTTATGGAAACACATCAAGACCCTGATAATGCTCCTTCAGATGGACCAAATATGGTTCCTTTGAATAAATTAGAGAGTCTATTAAACCAAATTATAGAAATAGATAAGTTAGTTAAAAACTTTTAATGAGTATAATTACTAAAGTAATTGCTAGACAAGTTTTTGATAGCAGAGGAAATCCTACAGTAGAGGCTGAAGTTTTTTCAAAAAATATTAGCTCATCTTCAATTTGTCCTTCAGGAGCCTCAACTGGAAGTTTTGAAGCCTACGAGAAAAGAGATTTAAATAAAAAAAATTATAACGGCAAAAGTGTTTTTAAAGCTGTAAAAATTATAAATACAATAATTGCAAAAAAATTAAAAAATCAAAATGTTCATAGCCAAGAAACCATAGATCACATTTTATTAAAATTAGATGGCACTAAACAAAAAACTAAATTAGGAGCAAACAGCATGCTTGCAGTTTCAATGGCTGTTAAAAAATTATCATCTAAAATTAAGAAAATACCACTTTATAAAAACTTTTTAGTAAAAAATAAATTTTTTTTACCATATCCATTAATGAATATTATCAATGGTGGTGCACATGCAAACAACGGTCTTCAAGTTCAAGAATTTATGATTAGACCCGATGGTGCAAAATCGTTTACGCAAGCGATCAAAATGTCTTTTTCAGTAATAAATAATTTGAGAACGATATTAAAAAAACTAAATCTTTCTACCTCTGTTGGTGATGAAGGTGGTTATGCTCCAATGATTAGTAGTAACATTCAAGCATTAAATTTAATACTTAAAGCAATTAAAATGTCCGGATTTGTAAATGGCAAAGATATTTCAATATGTTTGGACGTAGCAGCTAATGAGTTGTTTAAAAAGAATAAATATTCAATACATTCAAAAAAATATGTTTCAGTGGATAAATCCATCTCAGAGTACAAAAAATTAATAAAAAAATTTAAAATAAAATCAATAGAAGATCCTTTTGCAGAGAATGATTGGAAATCTTGGAATAAATTTATGATAGCAACCAATAAAGAAATTCAAATTGTTGGAGATGACCTGTATGTTACAAATTTAGAAAGATTGAAAATAGGTTTTTTAAACCAATCCTCAAATGCAATATTAATTAAACTAAATCAAATAGGGACAGTTACAGAGACAATTGAAGTTATAAAATTTGCACAAAACATTGGTTTTAATACCATTATTTCTCACAGATCTGGTGAATCTGAGGATACTTTTATTGCTGATTTAGCAGTAGGGACAAATTCTAACCAAATAAAATCAGGCTCACTATGTAGATCTGAAAGAGTTGCAAAATATAATCAAATATTAAGAATAGAAGAGAGTTTAGGGAAAAAAGCTAAAATGAATAGATTATGATAGAAAAAATTAAGAAAAATTATTTTATTATTATTGGGACATTTTTGTTTTTGTATTTTTTCTTTAATCTATTAGATGGTGAAAGAGGATTGATTTCTCTTTTAAAAAAAGAAAACTTATTGACTAAATTAAAATTTGAAGAAATAGAGTTAAAAAAGAATGTAGAAAACCTCGAATTAAAAAATTCTTTATTAAATGATAATTTAGATAAAGATTATGTTGAAATTTTAATAAGAGAAAAATTTATTTATAATAAAAATAACGAAAAGATATACGTAATAAAAAATGACAATTAGACACCCAGAGAAACAAAATAAACCTATTATTCCAATTAAAAAAAAACCTGATTGGATAAGATCCAAGCTTACAAATAGTAAAGAATTTTTTTTAACTAAAACAATAGTTAATAACAATAATCTAGTAACCGTTTGTCAGGAAGCAAACTGTCCAAATATTACTGAATGTTGGAGTAAAAGACACGCAACCTTTATGATAATGGGAGATACATGTACAAGAGCTTGTGCTTTTTGTGATGTTAAAACTGGAAAACCAGGGAAATTAGATTTACTAGAACCATTAAAAATTGCGGAAGCCGTGAAAAAACTTAATTTAAAACATGTAGTAATTACTTCTGTTGATAGGGATGATTTAGATGATGGAGGATCAAATCATTTTTATGAAGTTATAAATCAAACTAGAAAAACTAATCCCAATACAACTATAGAAGTTTTAACACCTGATTTTTTAAGGAAAGGTGACTCATATAAAAAAGTATTAGAGGCTAGTCCTGATGTGTTTAATCACAATATAGAGACTGTACCCAGTTTATATTTAAAAGTTAGACCTGGTTCTAGATATTTTGCTTCTCTCGAACTTTTAAAAAATGCAAAAAAAATGAATAAAAAAATTTTTACAAAATCAGGAATAATGGTTGGCTTGGGAGAAACAAGAGATGAAATTTTACAAGTAATGGATGATTTAAAATCTGCTGATGTTGATTTTTTAACTATTGGTCAATATCTACAACCATCAGTAAAACATTTTCCATTGGATAGATATTACACTCCACAAGAATTTGATGAGTTAGGAAAAATTGCAAAAGCGAAAGGTTTTTTATTAGTGTCTTCATCTCCCTTAACAAGATCCTCATACCATGCAGATGAGGACTTTGCTAAACTTCAACATAATAGAATAAATAATCATTAATGCCCAAAGCTTCGGTTAAGCGATTAATTGAATGTAAAAAAAAAGATTTAATTGATTTAGTTTTAGATATTGAAAAATATCCTGAATTTGTTCCATTTTGTTTTGAGTCAAAGGTATACGAGAAGAAAAAAGAAGATGATCTGACAAAGATTATTGCTGATTTAACAATTGGAAAAGGACCATTTAAAGATACTTATAAAAGTGATGTGGTCTTTAATAAAAAGGAAGACTCAATATTTGTTAAAAATATAGATGGACCATTAAATCATCTTTCAAATAACTGGACGTTTTCTGATAAAAAAAATGGAATTACAGAAGTTACTTTTGATATCGATTTTGAAATAAAGAATAAATTTTTAAATTCTTTAATGGTTGTTTCTTTTCAGTTTGGTTTAGAAAAAATTGCCGATGCTTTTCAGAAAAGAGCCGAAGAGTTATTTGGCAATTCTAAGAATTAAATTTAAAGCTTTTTTAACAGTAGTTTTTTGTATTGAAGATCTTTTTTTACTTTTAAATAAGCACTTATATATTTGTGTTTTATTACCTTTTTTAACTCCAATATAAACTAAACCTACAGGCTTTTGTTTAGTACCACCTTTGGGTCCTGCAATACCAGTTATTGAAACATTGATATTTGCTTTAGATATTTTAGATAAATTTTCAACCATTGCCAAACAACACTCGTGGCTTACGGCACCATATTTTTTAATGATATTTTTATTTACTTTTAAAATTTTAATTTTTGCTTGATTAGAATAAGTAATAAAACTTAAATTAAATACTTTTGATGCACCACTAATAGAAGTGATTGTGCTAGCTAACAATCCCCCTGTACAAGACTCTGCAAATGAAATTTTAAGTTTTTTTTTAGTTAGTATTTTTATTAAAGATTTCATTAGATAAAATAGCTACTTAAAACCATAAAACAAATTAAAGATAAAACAACATAAAAACCAGCACAAACATCGTCCATGATTACGCCGAAACTATTTTTGAAATTCTTATCAAAATAACTTACTGGAAATGGTTTTGCTATATCAAAAAATCTAAATAATACAAAACAAACACTGTAAAAAATTATAGCTTCATCAGCTGACTTTTCTGTTCCATGTGAAATTTCATAAAGATAAATAGGAATAGATTGACCAATGAATTCATCTATTATTATTTCTTTTGGATCTTTGTTTTCACTCTCTTTGATATGAGTTGCAACTGCTAAAAAAGAAAAAATAAAAACAAATACCAAACCAAACAATATTAAAATTGAAGATAGATTTAAAATATGAAATAAAATGTAAAGTATAATTATCGTTGCCAGTGATCCAAAAGTGCCAGGAATTTTCGGAAGTTTTCCTAAACCGAACATTGTGACAAATAGTGTATTTAAAGTTTTAATCATTTTTTGTTATTGAAATTATAACTTCACATGCAATTGCTTTTTCTTTTCCAATTAAACCTAATTTCTCTACTGTTTTTCCTTTTAAATTAATTTGATCTTTATTTAAATTTATTAGTTTAGATATTGAATTAATTATTTTTTCTCTATATTTTGAAACTTTAGGCTGTTCACAAATTAAATTTATATCAAGATTATTAATGTAAAAGTTTGATTTATTAAGGCTGTCTATAATAGGCTTCAACATTTTTGGAGAACGTATATTTTTAAATTTTTTTGTATTTGGAAAATACGTGCCAATATCTTTTTCGCTTTTAGCACCTAATATAGCATCAATTATTGCATGTAAAATTACATCACCATCAGAATGTCCTTTAAGACCTGAATGAAAAGGTATTTTAACTCCACCAAGGTAAAGTGTTTTATTTTTAATTAATCTATGAATATCAAAACCAATACCAAAATATGTTTTTGATAAATTTATGTCCTCAAAATATGTTATTTTGTTGTTATGGGTTTCTCCAGAAATAAATTTTAATTTAATATTGTTATTTAAAAACAATGTTGCCTCATCATCAATATTATTTTTTTGGTTAATTGATAAATTATATAAATTTTTAAATCTAAATGCCTGAGGTGTTTGTGTTAAATAAACTTTTTTTTTGTCTAAATTTATATAATTACTTTGATTTTCATATTTAATTGAATCTCTTGATTTAATAGCTGGAATAACTGCAATATTTTTTTTTAATTTTGTAACTAAATTTTTTAATAATTTAATTGAAAAATTAGGTCTTGCTGCATCATGAATTAATACATTTTTAGGATTAAATTTTTTAATTTTTTTTAAAGCATTTAATGAAGAGTCTTTTCTCTCTTTTCCACCATTTACAAATATTAACTGATTTTTATTGTATTTATTGAATTTTTTCTTGTGCTCCTTTGAGGCCACAACTATAATCTTTTTGAATAATTTTGACTCTAAGGCTTTATCTATTGAGTGATGAATTAAGATTTTGTTTTTATATTTAAAATATTGTTTAGGTTTCTTTTGGCTAAATCTAAGGCCTTTACCAGCTCCAAGTATTATAAAATAATTATTCATATGTTTATTTTAAGTAAAATTACTATATTTTAAAAATATGACAGATTTCATAAAAAGAAATATTTTTATTTTAATTATCTTTTTTACAACATTATTGTTGGGTTTCATAACTTTTTTCACTTTTTTAGATAAAAGTTTTATTAATTTAAGTCAGCAAAATTTGAAATTTCTTTTATATGCAAATATTATTTTTCTAATTTTGTTTTTTGTACTAATTTTTAAAGAAATATCTAATTCTATAAAAGCAAACATAAATGTAAAAGGATCAATTGCTAACAGAAAATATATAATATTTTTTTCATTATTTACATTAATACCATCAATTTTAATATCTGTTTTTTCTTTATTTATTTTTTCCTTTGCACTAGACAAATATTTTGACCAAAAAATAACAACTGCAGTAAATAATTCTTATCAGCTCGCAAGGGATTACGTTAATGAAAAAAGAAATAAAATCGAGTCTGATATTATTTTAGTTGCCTTTGATTTAAATAAAAATATTAAGTTATCAGAAAATAAATCTTTATTTCAAAATTACCTAAATAATCAAAGAATTTTAAGGAATCTAGATCAGCTTCATTTAATAAATAATAAAAAAGAATTAATAATGACTGCAGCTGGAACAGAGTATATTCCCATAGACGATAGAGCAATTAAAATGGTTCTTGATGATGACAGACCCCTTAAAATAATTAACGCTTTTGAAAATTATTCTGGTGCGATTATTAAATTACCTCAATATAATAATTTATTTTTGTATGTCGTAAGATATTTAGATGAAGACATTTCAAGATATTTACAAGAGTCTCAAGAAGCTGTAAATTTTTATTATACAGTAGAGGATCAAAGTACAGGTATTAAAATATCTTTTGCATTGATTTATTTGATTTTAGTTACTTTGCTTTTATTTCTATCTATAACTATTGCAATAAGATTTTCATCACGTTTTTTTGTGTCTATAAATAATTTAATAACTGCCTCAGAACAAATTGGCAAGGGTGACTTAAATACTAAAGTTCCCAATATTAAAACAGACATTGAAATGGAAAAATTGATTTCTAATTTTAATTCAATGATAACAAAACTCAAGAGTCAACAACAAAAATTATTAAATTCTGAAAGAATGGAAGCGTGGGAGACAATAGCAAGAAAATTAGCTCATGAAATAAAAAATCCTTTAACACCAATTCAACTTACAATCGATAACTTGAGATCTAAATATTTAAAAGATATTAAAAATGAAAATAAAGATAAATTTGAGGTTAATTTAAAAACTATAAACAATCAAATTAATCAAATTGAAAGTTTAGTAAACGAGTTTTCTGATTTTGCAAGAATGCCAAAACCTGTTTACAAAGCTAATGACCTAAGAGACATTATTACATTAAATATAGAATTATTAAAAAAATTAGATAAACAAATAAATTTTAAATTTGACTCAAATAAATCGTATAAATTTAAATTTGACTATGAGCAAATAAGTAGAGCATGTTTCAATTTAATTAAAAACTCAATAGAAAGCGTTATTGAAAAATGCCAAAAAGCCCCGAATTCTAATAAAAATATTGATATAGAAATAGCTGAACATATTGATTATATATCTTTAACTATTATTGATACAGGATTAGGTTTTAAAAATATAAAAACTAGTGAATTAACAAAGCCATATTTTACAACTAAAACAAATGGAACAGGTTTAGGTTTATCAATTGTTAGTAAAATTATTAATGATCATAATGGTATGATTAATTTTAGTAATCATGAAGAAGGAGCAAAAGTAGAAATAAAATTTTATAAATAATTTATGGCTAATGAAATTTTAATAGTAGATGACAACCCTGATATTAGAAACATTTTAAATGAGCTAATATCTGACCTGGGATACACAACAAGGATAGCTGCAAATTACCAACAAGCGCTCGCTGAAATAGATAAAAAACTTCCAGATGTTGCTTTATTAGATGTTAAGCTTAGCAATACAGAAAACAACGAAGGTTTAAAATTATTAGATCATATAAAAAATAAAAATAAAGATATTCCAGTAATTATAATATCAGGTCATGCCAATATTGAAATGGCAGTTGATTCCTTGAGACTTGGAGCATTTGAATTTATACAAAAACCATTTGATAAAAGCAGATTGACAAATTTTATTAATCGTGCCGTAGAACATTTTAATCTTAAAAAGGAAAATAAATCATTAAATGAAAAGTTATTCAATTCATTTGATATTGTTGGTGAAAGTAAAAATATTTTAAACATAAAAGACCAAATTAAGCATTTAGCTAATTCTGATAGTAGAATATTTATCACTGGACCTATTGGAAGTGGAAAAGAACTTGTTGCTAGAAAAATACATTTAATATCAAACAGAAAAAATAAACCATTTATTATTATTAATGGAGCTTTATTAAATTCAGAAAAATATGAAAAAGAATTATTTGGTGAAGAATTGATAGATGGTTCAATAATTTACGGAGCTCTTGAAAAATCTACTGGTGGTATTTTACTAATCGATGAAGTAACTGAAATTCCTTTAGAAACTCAATCCAAAATTTTAAGAGTTTTGATAGATCAAAAATTTAAAAGAATCAACGGTAAGCATGACATTAATGTTAATGTAAGAATAATATGTTCTACTAATAAAGATTTATCTAACGAAATTCAAATAGGTAATTTTCGAGAAGATTTATTTCATAGATTAAATGTTTTTAATATTAAATTAGAACCACTTAATAAAAGAGTTAAGGATATACCAATTTTATTAGAGTATTTTATGGATAAATTATCAGATATTTACAATATAAGAAAAATTAAAATTAACGATTTTAACTTTCTTTTAAATTATGATTGGCCAGGCAATGTAAGAGAATTAAGAAACTTAGTTGAAAGAATAATAATCTTATCACCGGGTCAAAACCAAGATAAGATAAACGAAATTATCAAAGAGTCATTAACAAAAACTACCCCTCATGAATTTAATATTTCTGAAAATCTCTCATTTACCCTAAGAGAGGCTAGAGAAAACTTTGAGAGAGAATACTTATCATCACAATTAAAGAAATTTAGTGGAAATATTTCAAAAACTGCAAAATTCGTAGGTATGGAGAGATCCGCTTTACATAGAAAACTTAAACTTTTAGGAATAAAAGAATTCAATTAAATGAACATAATTATTTGTGGTGCTGGCAGAGTAGGCTTTACTATTTCAAAATTATTGAGTGAACAAAACCATTCAATTACTGTAATAGATCAATCAAGTGAGGATATCCAAAAAATAAACGAAACATTAGACGTTAAGGCTATCGTTGGGAAAGCCACATCTCCAGCTATTTTAGAGAAAGCAAACATAGCCGAAGCAAATATGATAATTGCAGTTACAAGAAATGATGAAATAAATATGCTAATTTGCCAGATTGCTTACTCATTATTTAAAACTCCAAAAAAAATTGCAAGAATTCGAGCTCAAGAGTATTTAGACCCAAAATTTTCACAATTATTTAATAAAGAAAATCTACCAATTGATTTTGTTATTTCTCCAGAAATTGAAATAGCGAAATCTATTCATAGAAAACTTGAATCTCCAGGCGCAACTGACAATGTTCCATTTGCAAATAATAAAATTAGACTTTTAGAAATCTTAGTTGACGAAAGGTGTCCAATTAATAATATTAAACTTAATGAACTTACTAAAAAATTTCCTAAACTTAACGCAAACATATTGGGTGTAGTCAGAGATAATAAATTCATATTTCTCAAAAAAAATGATGTAATGAAAAAAAATGATAAGGCATATGTTTCTATTAATGCATCACAAATCCAAGAAACATTAGAAGCTTTTGGTCATAACGATTCAATATCAAAAAAAATACTTTTAATTGGTGGAGGAAACATTGGTTATAATCTAGCAAAGTATATTGAATCATCAACTAATGACATAAGATTGAAAATAATTGAAAAAAATAAAGAGAGAGCAGAATTCTTAGCTAGCGAACTAAGTAATTCTATAGTTATTAACGGTGATGCTCTTGATGAGGAAGTATTAAAAGAGGCAAATCTTGATGAGACAGAAACCGTAATTGCCTTAACGAACGATGATGAAGACAATTTAATGGTAGGAGTATTAGTTGAAAAATTTTCTCAAAATAAGAGAACTATGGTTTTAACTACAAAACCAAATTATAGTCTTTTACAATCATCATTAAATATTGATGACCTAATAGATCCGAGAATGAATACTGTGTCTAGTATTCTAAAACATGTTCATAAAGGGACAATTGAGTCTGCCTATTCAATACTAAATGGAGAGTATGAAGTTATTGAAGCTGAAATAATTGAAACATCTGATCTAATAAATAAAGAACTTAAAAATGCTGATTTGCCCGATGAAATTAAAATAGGTGCTGTATTAAGAGGAAGTGAAGTAATAATACCTAGGTCAAGTTATATTTTTAAAAAAAACGATATTTTAGTTTTTATAGCTAAAACAGATCAAATACCTCTTGTAGAAAATATATTTAGAATTAGCGCAGTATAATATTTAATGTTCAAACTTAGTTTTATTTATATAGGATCGTTTTGTTTAATTCTTTCTTTGTTGTCTTTTTTTAATATAATTTACTCATATTATTTCGAAATTTTATATAATATTGAGATTTATCTATACACATTACTTATTTCATTAACTTTATCTTCACTTTTTTTTTTAAAAAAAAGTGATTTAAAAAAAATTTCAATTTATGAAAAGATTATTGCAGTAACATCAGGTTATTTGATATTACCATTAATAATTCTAATACCATATTATTTTGGCATTGATTACTTATCTTTTACAGATAGTTATTTTGAAGCTGTATCAGGTTTTACTTCCACTGGATTTACTGTTTTTGAAAACGTTAAATATTTAGATCAAAGTTTATTATTATGGAGATCTACTTCACAATGGTTTGGTGGTTTATTTTTTTTAATTTCAATTTTATTTTTAGTAGATATTTATGATAATAATTATAAGAAAATTCTTACAAACTTTATTTCCTTAGATATTAATGAAATAATAAAACAATCAACAAAAATCCTTTTAGTATATACAACAATCACATTTATATTATTTTTAATATATAAAATAATAAATCTGAGAGCATTTGATGCATACAATCTCTCACTTACAGTAATTTCTTCTGGTGGATTTTTGATTGTAAACAACATAAGCGAAATATTACAATCTAATTTCCAAATATACTTATTCTCATTTTCAATGTTAATATCATTTTTTGGCATTTTTCTACCATACAATATTTTAATGCTTAAAAAAAAGGACACTTCAGTTTTCACAGAAGATTATTATTTATTTGTATACTTATTGTTTATAGTTGGTTTATTTTTTCTTTTTTTTAATACAAGTAATAATTTTTCAATAACTTTTTTTTCTATTATCAGCAGTATTTCAAATTTTGGATTTTCATTCACAAATTATAATCAAAACAATTTTGTATTTCTTATACTAGTAATAATAGGTGGCTCTCTAGTCTCTACTAGTTCAGGTTTAAGATTTTTAAAAATCTTTCTTTTGACAAAATTTTCATTTAATGAGCTTCTTTCACATACTAAGCCTAAACATATTTTTTTAAATAAAATACTATTTTCAAAAGTCAAAATTGATTTTAATGATATTAATAAATATTTTTTTACAATAATAATTTTTATTTTGTCATTAACATTATTAATATGTTTTCTCACATTACTAAATATGGACTTTGATCAGGCATTTAAACTTGGAATTTTAACTTTAATGAATACTGTCAACTCAAGCTTGTACAGTTTAGAAAATTTAAATTTTGAAGAATTATCAACATCTATAAAATTTATCTTAATATTATTTATGATTATTGGTAGAATAGAGTTTATTTCAATTTTAATTTTAATTAAAAAATTTGTATTTAAAAATTAAATGTTGTAATAATTTTAATTATTGCGCCCTTAGCTCAGCTGGATAGAGCAACGGTTTTCTAAACCGTGGGTCGGAGGTTCGAATCCTTCAGGGCGCGCCATAAAGTCATAGTTTTCTTGTTTTTCTTGAATTATTTAATATTGATCAATAATTAAGTTTCTGTTTTAATTTGATAATTCAAAAATATACTTTGAATTATTTGTTAACAAATAAATATAAAATAAGAGGAAATAATGTTTAAAAAAATAAAACAAATGACTTCTTTGCTGGCTGTTGTTGCTGTTCTTTTTGGATTTGCGACAGAATCTTTTGCAGCTAAGAAATCAAAAACTCTAAAAAACACTATCAAACAAGGTTTTGTTAAGTGTGGTGTTTCTCAAGGTCTTCCTGGATTTTCAAATGCTGACGCATCTGGAAATTGGACTGGTGTTGACGTTGACGTGTGTAGAGCAGTAGCTGCTGCTGTACTAGGTGATGCAAACAAAGTAAAATTTACACCATTAAGTGCTAAAGAAAGATTTACTGCACTTACTTCAGGTGAAATTGATGTTTTATCTAGAAACACAACTTGGACTTTATCAAGAGATGCTGACATTGGATTAACTTTTGTTGGTGTTAATTTTTACGATGGTCAGGGTTTCATGGTTAGAAAAAATTCAGGAATGACATCAGTGAATGATTTCAAAGATGGAATTTCTGCATGTACTAATATTGGAACTACTACTGAGTTAAACATGAGAGACTTCTTTAATTCAAAAGGAATTTCTTATGAGCCAGTTGCTTTCGAAAAAGCTGATGAAGTTGTTGCTGCTTATGATGCTGGTAGATGTGATACTTACACAACAGATAAATCTGGTTTAGCAGCTCAAAGAACTAAAATGTCTAATCCTGACGATCATATAGTATTACCAGAAACTATTTCTAAAGAGCCTTTAGGACCAGTTGTAAGACAAGGTGATGCAGTATGGGAAGATATCGTAAGATGGTCTTTAAACACAATGATTGAAGCTGAAGAGTACGGAATTAATTCTGGAAATGCAGACTCATTAAAAACTTCAGATAATCCAGCAGTTAAAAGAATAGTTGGTGCTGAAGGTGAAATGGGTGCAGCTTTAGGTCTAGACAATGACTGGAGTTTAAGAATTATCAAACAAGTTGGTAACTACGGTGAAAGCTATAAGAGAAATATTGCAGACACTGGTATTTTACCAGACAGAGGTCCAAATGAAATTTGGACTAATGGTGGATTGTTATATACTCCTCCAGCAAGATAATTGCTTAAAAAATAGATTAAAAAGGGCTAGATTCTTCTAGCCCTTTTTTTTTAAAAGATTTATAAAGCCTTTGTGAACGCCAAATTCAAAAAAATTATTCCTCAGTTACTAACCTTAGCTTTTGTGGCCTTGATATTTGGTTTCTTTAGTTACAATGCACAATTAAATATGGAGAACAGAGGAATTTCGTTTGGATACGGATTTCTCTCTCAGGAGTCTTCCTTTGATGTTCAATTTTCGTTAATTGAATATGATGGTTCTCATTCTTATTTTAGAGCTTATTTAGTTGGTTTATTAAATACTATTTTAGTTTCAGTTATAGGTATAATTTTTGCAACTATAATTGGTGTAATTGTTGGTATCGCAAGATTATCCTCAAATTTATTAATTAATAGAGCGGCGGCGTACTATGTAGAGTTTTTTAGAAATATACCTTTACTTCTGCAAATATTTTTTTGGTACTTTGCAGCCTTAAGAGCACTTCCCCTCCCAGAAGATGCTGAACCAATATTTGGTGTAATATTTTTAACGATTAAAGGATTATTTATTCCAGCCTTTGTATGGAATAATTTAGATATTTTTATATATTCATTACTTGCTGCAATAATCTCAATAATTATTATTAGATCTTATTCAAAAAAATTAAGAGAAAATGAAGGAAAACATTTACCTGTTTTATATATTTCATTAGGACTAATTGTGGGCTTGCCTTTGGTAAGTTTTATAATTGGTGGAGTAACGTTAAGTTTCGAAATTCCTGAATTAGTTCAGTTAGCAAAAACATCATTTAGATTTAATGGAGGCCTTGGTTTACCCCCTGAATTAATAGCTTTAACGTTAGCTCTTGCTTTATATACTGCTACATTTATAGCAGAGTGTGTTAGGGCAGGTATTCAAGGTGTGAACAAAGGTCAAAAAGAGGCTGCAGCCTCGATAGGATTAACACCCAATCAGGTTTTAAAATTAGTAATTATGCCCCAAGCATTAAGAATAATTATACCGCCAACGACAAACCAATATTTAAACTTAACAAAAAATTCTTCATTAGCGGCAGCAATAGCTTATCCAGATCTAGTTTTAGTTTTTGCTGGAACAGCTTTAATGCAAACAGGTAGGGCCATAGAAATCGTATCAATAACAATGTTAACTTATTTGACATTAAGTGTATCGATTTCAATATTGATGAACTGGTATAATAAAAAAATAGCAATTAAAGAGAAATAAAATGAAAATTTTTAATATTAACAAGGATAACTTCAATAATTACATGTACGCAGGTATATTTTTAATTGTTTTATCAATTTTAGATGTTTTTTTAAATTCATTTTTCTTAATAAATGCAACATCTTTTTTACCTAGTTTTTTAAGCTTTGTTTTACCTTTGGTTATTGGTTTTGTGGGTCTTTATTTTATTAGAGTTGAACACTCAGGTATTAAAAATCTTGATATAATTAATAAAAATATAAATACTAATAACTTTAATGCTATACTCACTTTATTAATTATTTTCACAATTATAAAATCATTACCTCCATTTCTAAGTTGGTTTATCATCGATGCAACTATAGTGGGCGATTCAAAAGAAGCCTGTACTGGTACAGGAGCATGTTGGACATATATTAAAATCTGGTTAAGAAGATTTGTATATGGAATGTATCCAAATGCAGAACAATGGAGAATTAATTTATCGTTTATATCACTAACTGCTTTAGGTCTTATAGGTTTCTTTGCAACTGAAAAGTATAAAAAATATTTAACATTATATTATGTTGTAATTTACCCCTTTATATCATTTCTATTTATTTATTTTTTTATTTCAGGTGGTAGAATATTCTTTGACTTTTCATACGGAATTATCGCTGCGGCAGTTTCAATAATATTAGGATTTTTAATTCCAAATAAATTTAAGTTATATTACTTCTTATTAGTGCCTATAACTTTATACATTCTACTCAAATATGTGTTTTTCTTTGAAGAATACATTGAGCTCGGAATGATTGAGGGTCTTGTATGGGTAGAAACTGGTGCTTGGGGCGGCTTATCTTTAACATTTATAATATCTTTTTTTTGTTTGATATTTTGTTTTCCAATAGGTATGGCTTTAGCTTTGGGAAGAAGGTCTGATTTTCCATTAATAAGATATATTTGCATTGGTTTTATAGAATTTTGGCGAGGGGTTCCACTAATAACAGTTTTATTTATGTCCTCTGTAATGTTTCCAATGTTTCTTCCTCAAGATGTATATGTAGATAAACTTGTAAGATGTATAATTGCAATTTCTTTATTTGAAGCGGCGTATGTTGCAGAAGTCATAAGAGGAGGTTTGCAGGCTTTACCAAGAGGACAATATGATGCTGCAAAATCCTTGGGAATGGGTTATTGGAAAATGCATATTTTTGTAATATTACCTCAAGCCTTAAAATTAGTAATTCCTGGAATTGCTAATACTTTTTTAGCATTAGTAAAAGATACCCCATTAATCTTTGTTGTAGGGTTACTTGAAATAGTTGGAATGCTTAATTTGGCCAAAACTAACCCTGAATGGTTGGGTTTTGCAATGGAAGGCTATGTGTTTGCAGCAATTATTTTCTGGATAATTTGTTACGCAATGAGTAAATATAGCTATAATTTAGAAATAAAATATAAAACTGAA
>CACDOD010000001.1 GCA_902554335.1 uncultured Pelagibacteraceae bacterium | reverse complement strand
TCACACATATCGGTTACATGAATTGGATGAAAAATAGTTTTTCCATTGAAGTATATTGGAAAAAGAGGTGAATATTTAAGAATAGTCATTAACATTGTGCTAAATTTATCATCAACGCTGTAAACGATTGAAGGTTTGAGTATTACATAATTATTTAATATTTTTTTTATTTCTTGTTCTCCATTAAGTTTGCTTAATGCATATTTGCTCTCTGTTGCCTCTTCAATTCCTAGTGCTGACAAATGTATAAATTGTTTAATATTATTTTTTTTTGACAGTTCTGCTAACTTTTGAGGTAATAATGTATGAATATTATAAAAAGAATTTTTATTTTTCTGGTTGAGTATTCCAATTAAATTAATGCAGATATCTTTATTTTTGAAAAGTTTATCTAATTTTTGATAATTAAATGAACTTATTTCAATTATATCTATCCAGCCTGCATTGGCTTGACTTTTTAATATATACCCTTTTTTATGTACGTTTCTGGTTACTACTGTAACTTTAAAATTCAATCTTGTTAATTTTCTCAATAAATGCCGACCTAATTGACCGGATCCTCCAAAAACTAGAATTTCTCTTGGTTTCATATATAAATATATTTATGAGTATTGATATTAAATTACATAAGAACGATTTGCCAGATGAAATAAAGCTGGGAGACAAAAAGTCTTTAGCTGTGGACTCTGAGTTTTCAGGCTTAAACGTCAATAGGGATAAGCTATATTTAGTTCAAATTTCAAGTGGAAACAACGATGCACATATAGTTCAATTAAACAGGAAAGATTATGATGCACCAAATTTGAAAAGAATTTTAGCTGACAAAAAAGTTGAAAAAATTTTTCATTATGCAAGAGCTGACTTAGCTTTTATAAAAAAATATTTAAATATCAATGTAGAAAACGTAAATTGCACTCGCACTATGAGTAAGCTTGCCAGAAGTTATTCGGATAAACATGGATTAAAAGATCTTGTAAAAGAATTTTTAGGAGTGGAGCTGAGTAAGCAACACCAAAGTAGTGATTTCGGTGGTAGTCTCAGTGAAAAACAATTAAAATATTGTGCTAACGATGTTATTTATCTTCATAAAATTTACAATTCTCTAAAAGAAATATTGATAAGAGAAAATAGATATGAACTTTATAAAAATTCTATAAAATTTATACAAACAAGGGTTGACTTAGATTTAGCATCATTTACAGAAGATATTTGGTCTCATTAAATAAATATGAATAAAAATTTTTCTTTAATTGGAAAAGAAGTAATCAATAAAGAAATAGATGCTCTTAAAAAACTTAAAAAATCTATTAACAAAGAATTTGATAGGATTGTAAACTGTATATTAAAATGTAAGGGTAAAGTAATTTTTTCTGGAGTTGGAAAATCAGGAATAATTTCAAATAAAATTTCTTCCACACTCTCATCATTAGGGGTTTCATCATTTTATGTTGATGCAGGTTCATGCTCTCATGGAGATTTAGGAATGATAAGCTCTAATGATGTAGTGGTTTTAATAAGCCACAGCGGGGAGTCAACAGAATTAAAAAATATTGTTCAATATACAAAAAGGAATAGAAATATTACTTTAATAGGCGTAACATCAAAAAAAAATTCATTATTATATAAATCCAGTGACTTGAAATTTTTACTTCCAACAGTTGTTGAAGCAGGTCCAGGAAACTACATTCCAACTTCTAGCACTACAATACAATTATGTTTTGGCGATGCATTAGCAATATCAACAATAAAAAGACGAAATTTTTCTAAATATGATTTTAAAAAATTCCATCCAAGTGGAAGTTTAGGCGCCAAATTAAAAACTGTTGATGAGCTTATGTATAGAGGAAACGATATTCCATATATAAACGAAAATTCAAATATTAAAATGGCTTTAAAAATTTTTAATAAAAAGAACTTAGGCGTATTGATAGCAAAAAATAAAAAAAATAATATTACAGGAATTATTTCTGACGGGGATCTTAAAAGAATCTCTTACAAAACTGACAACATAAAAAAGTTGATTATAAAAAAAGTAATGAATAAAAGTCCTGTGATGGTCAGACAAAATACTCTAGCCGCTGAGGCACTTTCAATTATGAATAGCAAAAAAATTACAGCACTTTGTGTATTTAAAAATAAAAAAAATAAAATATCTGGTTTAATTACAATGCATAAAATCTTAAATGCAAATATTTCGTAAAAATGAACGTAAAAAACTATTTCCAAATTGCAATATCAGTAATTATAATTTTGATACTAGTGTCATTTTACTATAACTTTTTAAGACAAGATGCAAAAGAGGCTTCAGATTTTGATAAAAATAAAAAAAACGAAATTTCTATTTCAATAAGCGAAAATTCAAACGAACTAAATAATATTGAGTATAATTCTATAGACAGCGATGGAAATTCTTATTATTTAAATGCAAAAAAAGCTTTGATAAAATTAGACGAAGAAAAAAAAAACGAGGTTTTGTTAGAGGACGTGACATCTATAATCAATTTAAAAGAAAAAGGAATAATTTATATTAAATCTAAAAATGCATCATATAACAAACAAACAAATGACACCTTTTTTTATAAGGATGTGGAAATTAATTATCTTGATAACTCAATAGCCTCTGACAATTTAGACTTAATATTTTCAGAAAAAATATCTAATATTTACAATAACGTAGTATACAAAAACAAAAACTTAAATTTAATTACTGATAATATATTTATTGATATGGTAAGTGGAGATATAAATATGAAAATGAAAAATAAAAGTAGTAAAGTAAAATTTACAGCAAACTATGAATTCATTAATTAAAAAGTTCAGAATAAAATCTTTTAAAGAAGAAAATCCAATTATTGAATTAAGAGATCTAAGTATATCTTATGGCAATAGACAAATAGTAGAAAAACTTAATTTGAATATTCAAAAATCAGAGATAAGTGGTTTATTAGGACCAAATGGAGCTGGTAAAAGCACAATATATCATTCAATAATTGGCTTGGTAAAGCCAACTTATGGAAAAATAATTATTGATGGTGTTGATGCAACAAATATTCCAACTCATCAAAGATGCTCAAAATTTGGAATTTCGTGGTGTCCCCAATATGGAGGAGCTTGGAGTGATTTGACAGTTTATGATAATCTTATGGCAATAGCAGAACTGCATATTAAAAATAAAAATGAAAGACTTACAAAAGTAGATAATTTGTTAAGAAAATTCGAGCTTCAAAATGTAATTAAATTAAAATCAAAATATTTATCAGGTGGTCAAAATCGTAAGCTAATTCTTGCGATGGCAATGGTTAAAAATACAAAAATTTTAATTTTAGATGAACCCTTTGCAGCTCTTGACCCTCAAAGCGTGAGAATGATTCAACAAATAATTGTAAGTCTTCAAATGTTTGAAAGAATTTCAGTTTCTATTTCTGATCATAGTAGCAGAGATTTGCTAGGCTGTGTAGATTCAGCAATGGTTTTATCAGAAGGAGAAATTATTGCAAAAGGAACACCGCAAGAACTAGTAAGAAACAACAAGGCTATAGAAGCATATTTTGGCGAAGGTTTTAAAATATAATTTATTGTGAAAAATCAGGTTAAAATCAAAAAAATTATTGAACCTTTTAAAAGTCAAATAACTGTAGCGAGTGATAAAAGTCTAAGTATTAGGTCTATTCTATTATCCTCTATAGCGGTAGGGCGCTCAAGAATATTTAATTTATTAGAGTCAGAAGATGTTAAAAATTCTTTAGAAGTAATAAAAAAAATAGGTGTAAATTTTGTAATAAAAAAGAAATTCATTGAAGTATATGGTGTAGGTATTAATGGATTTAAAATAAAAAAAAATACTATTTTAGATGCTGGTAACTCTGGCACTCTTGCCAGATGTATTCTCGGTCTATGTTCTGGCTCAAATAATAAAATAAAGTTGGTTGGAGATAAAAGTCTGTCAAATAGAGATTTTTCAAGAGTAATTAAACCACTTAGATTGTTTGGAGTTAATGTTTTTTCAAAAAAGGGAAGGCTACCAGTTGAGTTGTTTGGATCAAACTTAATTAGACCAATACAATACATTGAAAACAAAGGTAGTGCGCAAATTAAAACATGTATAATACTATCTGCTATAAATACCCCTGGAGTAACAAAAATAAAAGCTCTAAGATCTAGAAACCATACAGAGCTGATGTTAAAAAGTTTAAATTATCCAATTAAAGTTAAAAAGACTAAAAAGTACGATTTAATACATGTTCAAGGTCTAAATCAATTTAAAGCCTTCGATTATAAAATCCCAGGGGACATAAGCTCTGCATCTTTTTTTATAGTTTTAACTTTGTTATCTAATAATTCTGAGATAACTATTAAAAATATTAACATTAATCCTTCAAGAATTGGTATCATAACTATATTAAATCGAATGAACGCACAAATTAAAATCATAAATAAAAAGAACTATAAAGGGGAGCAAATAGGAGATATAAAGGTAAAAAGTAAAGTAAAGTTTCAATCTATAAATTGTGAAACAAGTTTAAATAGTTCCGCGATTGACGAATTTTTGTTAATTTTTTTAGTTGCCTGTAAATCAAATGGAATTTCTACTTTTAAAAATTTAGAAGAATTAAATAAAAAAGAAAGTCCACGTTTAAATTTAGCCTTAAAATTCATGAAGATGATAGGTATAAAGGTAACTAAAAATAAAAATGATATAAAGATCTTCGGCAATCCAAAAATAATCTTAAAGAAAAATTACCATATAAAAAATTTTTTTAAGGATCATAGAATATTTATGATGTCTGTAGTTGCCGCTCTCACGTTTGGTGGAAAAGGTTGGACCATTGAAGATAGCGATTCTATTAATACCTCATTTCCAAATTTTTTAAAAATTTTAAGAAAACTTGGGGCAAAAATAAAATGAAAAATAAAAAAAAAATAATTACTGTTGCTATAGACTCGCCAGCAGCCGCAGGTGCAGGCACTCAAGCAAAGCTAATTGCAAAAGAATACAATCTACTTCAACTAGATACTGGAAGGATTTACCGTCTTATTGGAAAAATGCGGTTAGATAACCCAAAAACATTTAATTATAAAAATATAAAGAAAAGAATAAAACGATTAAAAATTAAAGATTTACAAAACAAAAAGCTATTATCTGATAGAGTTGCAATTTCAGCATCAATTATTGCAAAGAATAGAAAAATTAGAAAAATTGTACATCATTTTCAAGTATGTATGGCCTACTCACCTCCAAAAAAATTTTCTGGCTCTGTTCTAGATGGAAGAGACATAACAAGTATAATTTTAAAGGATGCAATGTTTAAGTTTTTTATAACTGCAAACATAAACACACGGGCAAAAAGAAGATTTAAGGAATACAAAAAACAATATAAAAAGATTTCTTTTAATGAGGTGCTTAAAAGCCTTAAAAATAGGGATAAATCTGATCGAACTAGAAAATACGGACCGCTAAAAAAAACAAAAGATAGTATATTGATAAACTCCACGAAACTTAGTAGAAAGCAATGCTTTTTAAAAATAAAAGCAATTATGGATAGGAAATTATATAACTGATGGAAGTTTACAAAGATATCTCTCACTCTCAAAATAAGGAATTCCAAAAACTCTTAATAGATAATTTTTCAAAAACAAAAATAGAAGAAGGTAAACTTTTGAACGGAGTTATAAGTAAAATAACTGAAAATCATGTTTATCTTCTTATTAATGGAATGAAAAGTGAAGCTATGATTGATATAAGTGAGGTGAAGGCAATTTATAATACCAAAGAAATTAAAGAAGGTGACAAACTAGAAGTTTTTCTAGAAAAGATTGAGGATAAAAATGGTGAGGTAATAGTTTCTGCATCGAGAGCACAAAAAATTAGAGGATGGTACACACTAGAAAAAGCATATGAAGCTAATACAAATGTTAAAGGAAAAATAATTTCTAAATGTAAAGGTGGAGTTATTGTAGAGCACTCTGACACTAAATCATTAATGTTTTGCCCAGGTTCTCAAATTGATTCAAAACCTCTTAAATCGTTTGATCATTTGTTTGGTGTTGAGCAAGATTTTAAGATTATAAAATTAGACAAATTTAGAGGAAACGCATGTGTTTCAAGAAGAGAGGTTATAAGCTCAGTCAAAAAAGAAGATAAGGCAAAAATTTTAGAGAAATACAGTGTTGGTGAAGTTATTAAAGATGCAGTAGTAAAAGGCTATAGTTCTTTTGGATGTTTCTTTGAAGTAAATAATGAAATTGACGTTTTGGTACACTTGCAAGAAATATCTTATTCGAGAATTAATCATCCAGACGAAGTATTTACTATTGGAGAAAAACATAACTTAAAAATTATTTCAATTGACAAAGAAAAAATGCAAATTTCGTGTTCGATTAAAGCGCTTACACCAGATCCATTTGAAAACATAGCAAACTTTGAAGTTGGAAAAACCTACAAAGCTAAAGTAATAAAAGTTGTAGACTATGGTGCTTTCTGTGAATTACAACCAGGACTAACATGTTTGTGCCACTCAAGTGAAATTAGCTGGAATAAAAAAAATGTATCCCCAAGTAAATTTTTTAAAGTAAATGATGAAATTCAATGTGTCATTACAGAAATTGATAAAGAGAAAAAAAGAGTAGCAATTTCCCACAAACTTGCAAAGGAAAATCCTTATGAGTCTTTTGCAAAAAAATATAAAGTTGACTCTGAGCTTGAGGCAACAATTTCAAATATAAAGGATTTTTCGATTTATCTGAATGTTGAAGAATTTGATATTGATGGTTTTATGCATGCAAATGACCTTTCGTACACATCAAAACCAGACGACGAAATAAAAAAATACCAAAAAGGGGACAAAGTAAAAGTTAAATTGTTAGAAATCAAACCAACTGACCAAAAAATAAAATTTGGAATAAAACAACTATCTGCAGATCCATTTGATATCTTTAAAGACAAAAAATTAAACGATATTTTAACAGTTAAAGTAAAATCAACAAGCGCAAAAGGAATATTGGTATCCCCTGAAGGAAGTGATTTAGAATTATTAATAAAGAAAAATGCAATTGCAATAAATTCTGAAGATGCAAGATCAAATAGATTTGTAACTGGAGATAGAATAGATGCGGCTATATCGGAACTTAATTTTGAAAAAAAGAAGATTTCACTTAGTATTAAACTTTTAGAAGAAATGCAAAATAAAGAGGCGGTTTCTAAGTTCTCAAGTCCTTTAAGTGGTAAAAACCTTCCTTTTAGCTCACTATCTGAAAAATTAGGTAAAAAAACTAAAGAAGATAAATAAATTAAAATTGCCTGTCACAAAGTCAGAAATTATTAACAAAACTCAAAAAAACTTCCCAAACCTTTTAAAAAAAGATCTCACAAAATTTTTAGATATTATTTTGTTTGAGATTACAAAAGCATTGTCAAATAAAGAGAGAGTGGAACTTAGAGATTTAATGACTTTAGAGACAAAAATTCAAAAGAAAAGGATATCATTAAATCCAAAGACTTTAGAAAAAATAGAAGTTCCAGAAAAGAGAAGCATAATTTTTAAATCCTCGAAAGAATGGAAAAAAAAATTGAATGAGAAAATATAAAATTTTTGTAGCTTGTGATACCACTAATATTAGAAAAGTAAAAAAAATCATTAGTGAAACTAAAACCTCAAAACTTAAAATTGGATATAAATTTGGGTTGGAGTTTTTAAATTCTAAAAAAGGAAGAAGTTTTATATATAGTTTAAAGAAACAAATAATTTTTGGCGATTATAAAATTGCTGATATTCCAAATACATGTGCTTCAGCAATTAAAGCAATCAAAGATTTAAAATTTAATTATCTAACTATTCATTTAAGTTCAGGCTTACAAGCTCTTCGAGCTGCAAAAAAAGTTGCAGGAAAAACGAAATTAATTGGTGTTTCTTTGCTAACCTCACTTGATAATAAGGATTTAAAAATTATTGGATTTGATAAAAAAGTTAAAAATCTTGTTTTTCATCAAGCTAAATTAGCTAAAAAAGCAAAATTAGACGCAATTGTATGCAGTGCACATGAAGTTAAAATAGTTAAAAAAGTTTTTAAAAAAGAAATTATTACTCCAGGAATTAGTTTGGATATGAAAAAAAATGATCAAAAGAGAATTTTAACACCTAAAGAAGCTTTTAAAAATGGAAGTGATTGGATAGTTGTTGGAAGAGCAATAACTAAAGGTAATATAAAAAAAAATGTTCAAAATTTGATTTATCATTTGAATAATGATTAAAGGTTCAAAGATTTGTGGCGTTTCAGACAAGAAAACTTTAGAGTTCATTATAAATCACCCATATCCATCAAAATTTATAGGTTTCATAACAAATTATAAAAAATCAAAAAGGTATGTTGACTTTAATACATTAAGAAAATTAACCAACCTAAATGATGGTAAAATTAATTTTGTTTCAGTATTGGTCGATCCAGACGATAAAATATTAGAAAAAATTAAAGATTTAAAGTTTGATTATTATCAACTTTATAATGTTGATCCAAAAAGAACAAAAGTAATTAAAAAAAAATATAATAAAAAAATAATTACCGCATTAACTGTTGAGCAAGAAAAAGATATTAAAAGATATAAATTGTATAAAGATATTTCTGATATAATTTTATTTGATGGTAAGGGATATGAAAAATCTATAGGTTTTAATCATAAATATTTAAATAAAATTCCAAATGATATTCAATTGATGATAGCTGGTAATATAAAATTTGATAATATTCCAAATTTAAATAATACTGATTATTTTATAGATTTAAGTGGATCACTAGAAAACGTTAAAGGAAAAAAAGATTTGAAAAAAATAGATTATTTTTTAAAAAATACAAAGATAAAATGAAACTAAAAAAAAAAATAGCTTTGATAGACCAGCATAATAACCTCGGTATGTGGGGTAATAAATTTGGAGGAAACTTTGTACCAGAGACTTTAAAAAAACCAATAGAAGAGCTGGAAATACTTTTTAATAAAATGAGAAATAATAAAAAGTTTATTCAAGAGAGAGACAATTACTTTGAAAATTGGATTGGTTCACCAACAAGGTTTATTTATTTAAGAAATCTGACAAATCATATTGGTGGTGCTCAAATATGGGCAAAGGTAGTCTCAGATGCTAACGGCGGTGCACATAAAATCTATAATGCAACAGTACATTGCCTCTTGGCTAAAAAAGCAGGAAAAAAATTTATAATTGGAGATACAGGTGCTGGTTATGCAGGAAAAATGTTAAGCATGGCTGCAAAAAAATTTGGTCTGAAGTGTAAAATTTTTATGGGAGCAAAAGATATTAAAAGACAACAACCAAATGTTAAAGCTATGAAAAGAAATGGCGCAGAAGTAGTTCCTGTTTATACTGGAAGTCAAACCCTTGTTGATGCTGTATCTGAATGTATGAGATTTTGGGTAGCAAATTGTGACACAACGGCAATGTGTGTTGGTTCTACAGTAGGACCAAATATTTTTGTTAAAATTTGTGGTTGGAGCACTAGTCAAATATCAAGAGAATTAAAGCATCAAATAAATGAAGAGTTTGGATCTATTCCAAAAAAGTTAAAACTATATAATTGTGTTGGAGGTGGATCATCAAGTTATGGTTTTTGGAGTGAGTTTATGGACTATAATAAAAAACAAGTTGAATTTATTGGGGTTGAGGCTGGTGGGCCCAAAGCTGGTAAAAAACACGCAGCTCCACTTACTTATGGATCGAAATTAGGAATTTTACATGGTGCAGCACAATATGTTAATCAAAACATAGAGGGACAAATTGAGGAAACCGACTCCATTTCAGCTGGCTTAGATTATCCGGGAGTTTCACCTCTTCACTGTTTTTTAAAAGATATTAAAAGGGCAAGGTACACTGCTGCTAGTGATGAGGATGCCTTAAATGCTTATAAACTTGTTACAAAATTTGAAAACTTAAAACCTTCTCTTGAACCAAGCCATGCATTTTCAGTCGCAATAAAAGATGCAAAAGAATTAAGCAAAAATACTATTATTGTTGTTAATAGTTGTGGTGATGCTCATAAAGATAAAAATATTTTAATTTCAAAACTAGGTAAAAAATATGACAAGTTTAATTAGTTTAGCCTTTAAAAATACTAAAAAACAAAATAGACCAGCTTTATTAACATATACTGTTGCAGGAGATAGTACAAAAAAGATATCTCAAAAAATTTTAGAGGCTTTATCTAGCTCAGCTGATATTTGTGAACTTGGATTTCCACACAATACTCCAATTGCAGATGGTGGCCAAATTCAAACTAGTGCATACAGAGCAATTAAAAAAGGTATTAAAATAAATGACGTATTTAAAATCGTAAGAGAGTATAAAAGAACTAAATCCTCTAAGCCAATAATCCTAATGGGATACTATAATATGATTTACCAGTTAGGTGAAAATAAATTTTTGATTGAGTGCAAAAAATCAAAGGTTGATGGTTTAATAGTAGTGGACTTGCCTTGGCCTGAAAATAAAAAATTTTCAAAAAAGTGTAAGAAGAAAAATATTTGTTTCGTTCAGCTTATTTCTCCAACAACTCCTCACAAAAGAGCCAGACAAATTATAAGAGACTCACATGAAATGATATATTATATCTCAATGCTATCTACAACTGGAGGTAAATTGAAGGTTTCTTCAAAGAAAATATTAGCCAATTATAAAAAAATAAAACAAATAAATAAAAAAAAAAATTGTGTAATTGGTTTCGGTATAACTAAAAAAACTATCAAAAAATTGAAATTGGCTGATGGTTTAGTTGTTGGAAGTGCAATTTGTAAGGAAATTACGAAAAGTATCGCAAAAAGACAAAATCCTGTCACAAATGTGAGTAAATCTGTGATAGAATTAAAAAATTTAATTTCATGAATTGGATAAATAAAATAAAAAAACTAGGTGAAAGCATAAAAAAAAATATTGATAAAAAATTTCCTACTAAATTAGAAAGAGAATCAAGTGCTTGGACAAGTTGTTGTAAAGGTCCAATATTAAAAACAGAGCTAGAGGAAAATTTGTTTGTTTGTCCTCATTGTAACAAACACCATAGAATAAGCCCAATCAAAAGATTTGATATAATTTTTGGAAAAAATAATTATGAAATATTAAAAACTCCGATACCCATGGATGATCCACTAGAATGGAAAGATACAAAATCTTATATAAACAGACTTAAAGATGCACGTAAAAAAACTAAACAAGACTGTGCTGTAATAGTTGTTAAGGGAAATTTGAATGGAATAAAATTAACAGCTGGTGCTACTAATTTTGATTTTATTGGAGGATCTAGTGGTGCAGCAGAAACGGAGGCTATAATTTATGCAGTGCAGCATGCAATCGACAATAAAACACCTTTTGTTTTTTTTCCATGTGGAGGTGGGCAGAGAATGTTTGAAAGTCCAATTGCTCTTGCTGGAATGACTAAAACTACACTGGCTATAAATGAATTAAAAAAAAATAAATTGCCGTATTTAGTTTGTTTTACAGACCCAACTGCTGGTGGAATAACAGCAAGTTTTGCTATGCTTGGAGATATACAATTTTCTGAGCCTGGAGCTTTAATAGCATTTGCTGGAAGAAGAGTTGTGCAAGCAACAGTAAAAGAGGAATTACCTCCTGATTTTCAAACCGCTGAATTCTTATTAAAACACGGATTTGTAGACCGTATTGTTGAAAGAAAAAAACTTTCTATAGAAATCTCTTCATTATTATCAATATTGCTAAACAAATATTCTGGAGTAAATTCAGAAAATAATGAACAAACTTCAGAAACTGATATCGAAGCTAGAGAAGCATCATAAAAAAAAGATTGACCTTACATTAAATAGAACATTTAAACTTTTAAAAAAATTAGGCAATCCTCAAGATAAACTTAATAATGTAGTAAATATTGTTGGCACAAATTCTAAAGCAAGTATGGCTTATAGCCTAAAATCCATTTTAAACTCTGCAGGTTATAAATGTAATTTATATACCTCGCCTCATCTTCAATCTTTTTCTGAAAGATTTATTTTTAATGATGGACAAATCAAAGAGGATGAACTTGTTGAGCTATTAAATGATGTCGAAAAAGTACTAGGAGAAGATAATGCAAGTCTTTTCGAGATTTTAACTTGTGCATTTTTAAAATACGCAGAAAATTTTAGGTATAATATAAATATTATAGAGGCAGGCCTTTTTTTTCAATTTGATAGCACAAATGTCTTTAAAGATAACCTTATGAGTATGATCGGAGTGATACATAAGGATCATTTGCAATGGCTAGCAAATAAAACTATAGATGGAATTATATTTGAAAAAACATCTAAATTACTTAATTCAAATATCTTTATTAATAGACAGATCAACGAGGAAATAAGAGGTAAAATTGAAAAAGCTCTTATAAATAATAAATCTAATAAATATTTTTATGGGAAACATTTTAATATTTCAAGGCAAGAAAACAGTTTCGTTCATTATCAAGATGAAATAGGGGAAATAATACTACCTGAACCAAATCTATTAGGAGACCACCAACTTTATAATGTGAGCACATCAATAGCAGCTTCGAGAAAGATATTTAATATTAAAGATGAACATATCAAAAAAGGTATAACTAAAATTGAATTGAAAGGGCGACTGCAGGAATTGACCTCTGGTAAATTAAAGGAAATTTCTGGTTATAATAGATTAATTATAGACGGTGGTCACAATGAAAGCTCAAGTATGTGTATTTCAAGTTGGATTAAACAACAAAATCAAGATGTTCATTTAATATGTGGAATGATGAAAGATAAAGAACATTATGAATTTATGAAGAATTTCAAAGATGTGGTAAAATCAATAACTTTAATTGATATACCAAATCAACAAGGATCAATTTCAAAGGAAGAATTTAAAGATAAATTAAATAATTTAAAAATAGATATAAATTTATGTTCATCCATTCAAGAGGCAATTAAAATAAACTCTAAACATCAAGACTCTATATGTCTATTTACAGGTTCACTATATATGGTTGGAGAAATTTTAAATCTTAATTAGATATTCTGTTCTATCCAAGATTTTAAATCTGATTTAGTAGTTGCTCCAACTTTTGTAGCTTTAAGCTCTCCATCTTTAAATAATAACATTGTAGGAATTCCTCTCACACCATATTTCGTTGGTGTATTTGGTTCATTATCAATGTTATGTTTCGCTATAGTTACTTGTGCTGACATTTCATTTGAAAGTTCCTCAAGAATAGGTCCTATCATCTTACATGGTCCACACCATTCAGCCCAAAAATCTACAATGACTGGTTTCCCAGCTTTAATGACCTCTGCTTCAAAATTATCATCTGTAACACTTACTGTTGCCATATTATCTATATATATTTTGGAAATAAAGTTTCAAGTAATAATATTTAAATTTTAAATTTATCCACATCAAGCATTTTCATATTTTTTTTGGATACTCATTACAAACTCATTTAATTCATCTAAAAATTTTAGCTTTGATTGATCATTTTCATTGGAATATTTTTCTCTTAAATTGTCACATTCGAAATAAAATTCTTTACAAGTCCACCATTTTTCTTTCTTTTCACTTAATATTCTTTTTGCTATTTCCCTCTTAACCTCATTATAAATTTCTTTAGGAAGTGTTTCTGGCGACTCTTGATAAATTATTTTTTTTCCAAATCCAACTAATCTTTCATCTTCAAACTTATCAAGCATTATTAGTTTATCTTTCCAGCTAGCACTATGCCATTTTGGAAATAGTGCTGTATCTTTATTTGGTGTGAATTTTTGATAAATACTTTCTTCAGCCAATATATCTTCTTGTGATTTAGATTGTTCCTTTTCTTCGGCAATTTCTCTTAAAGCTATAATAACATTTTGAGAAAATTTTTCATTTTCTCTTACAAGCTTTGCTCTGTTATAGATTAATTCTTTATCCATCGCGTTATAAGGCTCTGCCTTCATTCCGTAACTTTCGTCTAATATCATAGGAGCTTTATTTGATCTTATAGTTCTTAAGAACTTAGGTGTTTTTTTTAATTCAGACTTAATTTCATTAACTGATAAATTTAATAGAGGTTCAACATCAACTCTTAAATCAACCACCTGCCCCCACTGATAAACAGGATGAATACAATATTTTGGGTTTAAAGGTGCGCATAAATAAAGCCTAGATTTTCCATAAAAATATTCATTTAAGGTAATAATTTTTTCTTTTTTGAATACTGTTTCTGCATCTACTCTACTGGATGTTTTTAAAAAACTATTCCAAGTATTTTTCTGTTTGTTTTTAATTAAACCTAAAACTTTTACAGTAAGCTCAGCATCAAATAAGGCTGAATGAGCACCGCCTGACTCAAACCCATTCATTCTAGCTAGTGACTCTAGTTTCATTACTGCGTTACCTTTTTCGTTAGTTTCTGTTTCCAATACAGTCGGATCAACAGCGTAGGCTGCTCGTGCAATATTTAGACCATCCGTTCTTTTATTTGGTGATGCATTAGTAATATAAGGATACCTTATACCTTTAAAAAACTCTTTCCTTATCATCTCATCATCAAATCCTATGTTTGACCATCCTAAAAATATTGCTGGGCTCCATTTTTTGAATATTTTTTCTACTTCTGCCAACATTTGATAATGGCTTAGATTAGCTTTAGTCAACAAATTAACACCCGTCTTATTTACTATTAAAGCCATTGCCTGAGGAATTTCACCCTCTGGTAATCTACATCTTAAATTAAACCGTTCTTTTTCTTTTAAATTTTCATCAACGAGTATGCCTCCAATTTCAATTATGCTACCAAAATCAGTGTTAGCATTAGAGGACTCGATATCCCAAATTACTAAATTCAATTTTTTTCCTTTTTATTTTTTGCTAATTGTAATGGAAGTTTGAAGAATAAAAATGCATCTAAACAAGTAGCAAAGTTCAATTTATTAAATATATAATTTTTTTCTAAAGTCAAACCTATTTGTTTAATTGATAATAAAATTGTTCAACTCTCTCAAGAAACTTGTTTTGAAAATTTATTAATTCATTGCCCTCAATCTTAAAATCTTGAAACAATCTATCCACTGTGCATAGAAGAATTACGCCTTGTGTTATATTCGAATTATAAACTGTATTGTGCGCCAATGAATATGCTCCAAGTTGTAAAAAGTAATCCTCAATATATTCTTCCCTTTTTGGTTTATTGCTTTGCTTAAAATCTAGAAGAGAATTTTTACCCTCATAAACTCCGATGCAGTCAGCAGTCCCTGCATATTTTCCTGGATAATAAACCGTCGCCTCTGCACCCCAAATTTCACTAAGTTTATTTTTTAATCCACTATCTATAATTTCCTCAGCCATTCTTTTTGAGTGATTATCCTCTTCAAGTAGATCTAAATTCATTTTTCCTAATAAAAATTGCTCTATATAGGAATGCATTGAGTTTCCTCTACTTGAGGCTTCATTTTTAATCCTCTCAGCTTCTCTGTGCCCTACTCTTTCTTTCCAGGCAGCAATAGCAGCTTTATCCTCTTCGCTCTTAGTTGCTGCGAGAATTGTAGTCACTGATGGTAAATTAAAACCATCCATTGAATAATGTCTCGAACCATTTACAATTGCTCTTGCTGAGGACGGGTATGAATATTTTTTGTTCCACTCCATTAAGTTACTTATAGGTGTTATTGGATTGAAATTGAAATTAATTTTTAAGCTGTTTTTGGTTATTAACAAATTTCTCCACGTTTTCCGTCTGAACAGCTGTTTCTATTTGGTCAGGATCTTTTATATTTTCTAAAGTTCTTGATATGGATCTTGCATCTTTACCGAAGCTATCAACAACACTCATAGCCTCTTCTAATTTCTTTCTAAGACCATAGATATTGTCAAAATGTTTATTAAATCTAGTAGTGATTGTTTTTAAATCATCATAGATTTGAGTTGCATGTTTTTGAACTTTAAGTGTTTGAAAACCCATATGAAGAGATTGTAAGTAACCGGATAAGTTATTGGGTCCCATAATTGTTACTTTGTGCTTCTTCATTAATTCTTGTGTTAATAATTCTTTGGTAGTTGGGTCTTGGTAATTAGTTAATTCTAAAAATAAGCTTTCTGTTGGAGCATAAACTATTGCAAAATCAGTTGATTTTGGTGGAACTATATATTTTTCATTTACACTTTTTGCCTTGTCTCTAAAAGCTCTTGCAAGTTTCAATCTTGCTTCTGCAATTGATTTTTTATCATCTTCCTGATGAGCGTCTTGAATGGCTTTAAATTTTTCTACCGGAAAGTGACTATCAACTGGAACTAAAACTCCGTCTTGAAGTTTAATTGCAAATTCAACGTTTTCATTAGTATCTTCTTTCATTCTTGCATTTGAAATATATTGCGAAGAAGGAAGGAGATCGTTTATTAAAGATCCTAAACTGAATTCAGCTAAAGTTCCATATTTTTTAACGCCGGCCAAAATTTTATTAATTCCCTTTTGGCTTTCATTTAAATTTTCAACTTGAGTATTAAATGCTGATACTTTCTCATTAACTGAAGTCAAAGTTGAAGTCATATCTCTGGTCACATCTTTGGAAAGAGTGTTGAAAGAAGAAGTCATGCTATTAAAAGATGTATTAATACTATCTTTTAAATTGTTAATTTCTTGAGAATGATCCTTAGGCTCAACCTTGTTTTTCCTTTGAGAAATCAAAAGATATATTATAATCCCTATTAAGACTAAAATTATATATAATAACGAATCTTGCATAATACTAATGTAGATATTCCTCTTTTATTTAAAGTAAACAAGTAAAAAATAAATTTATTTAGAAAGTAATTTTACAATTTTTTTTACCTCTTTTTTATTTTTTAACTTTTTAGAAGTAAAAAGACATGCAGATGACTTTAAAATAACCTCAATAGTTTTTAAGTTATTTTGACGTAATGTTTCACCTGTTGAGCTCAAATCAACGATAAGATCTGATTTTCCAATTATATGTGAATTTTCAGTTGCCCCAAGAGACGAGATAAGTTCATATTGAGTAATTCCTTTTTCATTAAACCAATCTCTACTAAGGTTCTTAAATTTTGTTGCAACTCTCATTAGTCTTTTCTTTTTCTTATAAAACTCAAAAGATATTTCCTCTAAATCTGCAGAATTTATACAATCAATCCAAGTAGTTGGAACAGCAACTACTAGATCGGACTTTCCCCATTCAAACTCTTTTACTAAAGATACTTTGGATTGAATGCTAGGCTCACTTTCTCTCCATAGATCTTTTCCGCTAATCCCAATCGCACAAACACCTTTTCCTAAGGCTTCTATAATTTCTGTTGCATTCATATACATTACACGAACATTGGGAAATCCTTTGATCGATCCAATTAATGATCTTTCTGATTTTGAAATAATTTTTAAACCATTTTTTTTAAAAACTTTTTCAGCCTGATCCTTTAGACGACCTTTAGATAAAGTAGCAATGTTAATTATTTCATTTTTCATAATAAACTCATATCTATAGCTGCACCAACCGCTGATGTATCTTTTTTACTACCAAGATTTTTTAGTAATCCATCGTAACGGCCACCGGATACTAGCACACTTTTTTTACCCTTTTTGTTAACTGAAATATTAAAAACCATTCCTGAATAATATTCGAGAGATCGATTTATATTTGCTGAAAATTTTATTCTTATATTGTTGTTTGAACCTACAGGAAAATAGTCGTCACTAATGAATAAATTTAATTTATATTTTTTAAAAAACTTGTTTAATGTATCTGGAGCTTTGTCTATTGGACAAGAAATTTTAAGATATTCTTTTATAACTCTAACATTTTTTTTATCTGTTCCAGATCTTGGTTCTTTATAATTTTTTAAATCAAAACGTTCTAAAATATCTTTAAGAGTTCTACCGGAATATAAAGTGCTAAGATTTTGCTTTCTTAGTTTTTCAGCAATTTTTTTATCTTTCTCTACCGCGATTGGATCTATGTCTGTACTGCTCGAAAGTTTTTTTAATAATTGATTAAAATATGCTTCTCTACAAAAATGTCTTTTTATTCTGTCCTTCCAACGCCTTGCTAAGGTAAGCCTTTCTACTAATGCATTAAATATTTCAATGTTACTGATATTTAATTGACCTTTTTTAAAATTTGATTTTTTAAATATTTCAATAGATGTTTGTATTATTTCTTTGTCATCTTTTATCTTATTATTAGAAGCAAAGATTTCGAAACCAGTTTGGTTGATTATAGGAGAATTATTATTTTTATTTTGTTTACGGTAAGCCTCTCCGGTATAAAACCATTTTGTTTTTGACTTAATTTTATTCTGAATAAACTTAACAACACTGCTAACAGATAAATCAGGTACTAATGACCATTCTTTTAAGTTCTGATCATAAAAAGAAAATAGAAATTGTCTATAACTTCCTCCTGATCTTTTAAGAACATATTTTGACTCTATAATATTGTCTAACTCAATATTCTTAAAACCTTTGGATTTAAGAATTTTAAATAAGTTTCTTGATTTCATTTATTAAATTTTTTGAAGATATTGATATTTGATCGTTTTCTTTTTTAGATTTTAATTTCTTAATTGTTAATCTGCCCTGCTCAATTTCTTCTTGGCCACAAATAATTGCAAGAGAGCAACCTTTTTTATCCGCATAAGTTAATTGTTTTTTAAGATTTTTGGTAGAGTCTAGATATATTTCAGAATTAATATTATTTTCTCTCAGTTCGTTTACTATTTTATAATATTGATCCATATAGCTTGGATCTAAAACACAAACTAGAATATTGTTACCGTCATCTTCTTTGAACTGATCTAATTGATTTAGTGCAAATACTAATCTATCCACACCAATAGACATTCCTGTGCCTTTAAAATCAACACCTTTAAATCTTTTAATAAGAGAATTGTACCTTCCGCCTGATGCGCAAGACCCTATATCTATTTCTTTCCCTTTTACATTTTTTCCTTTAAAATTTAAATTAGTCTCAACACAGAAACCAGAATAATAAGCTAGTCCCCTGACAATATTAAAATTGGTTTTAACCATATTTGAAAATTTTCCTTTGGATAATATATTAAATAAATCTTCTATTTCTTTAATCCCCTCTTGAGAGATGTTATTTTTTATATTTGATTTTAAAGATTTTATGTCTTTTATTTTTAGGAATTCAATTATTTGAGATGCTTGATCATTTGTTAGATTTGCACCTTTAGTTATAGCTCCACTCTCATCTTTTCTTT
Organism: uncultured Pelagibacteraceae bacterium; assembly: GCA_902554335.1. Taxonomy (GTDB): domain Bacteria; phylum Pseudomonadota; class Alphaproteobacteria; order Pelagibacterales; family Pelagibacteraceae; genus Pelagibacter. Next base: position 84,363 of record CACDOD010000001.1, on the reverse strand, counting down.
CTTTTTGAAGAAGGTCCTTAACACCATCCATTCCAATTCTTTCAAGCTTGTCAATTGCTCTTATTACTTTTAGCTCTTGCTCACTTGTTATTTTAAGTTTAGAAATAAGCCCTTGAACAATCTTTCTATTAGAAACATTTATTGTAAATTGATCTGATTTAAGACCACAACTTAAAAAGGTTTCACCAATAATTTCACAAATTTCTGCATCTGCCTGTGATTCATTTACATTTCCGATAATATCTGCGTCAAACTGCGTAAATGATCTGTACCTCGCGCTGTCTGGTTTTTCTCTCCTGAATACATCGCCAAAAGTATATCTTTTATAAGGAAAAGTTAAATCTCTATAATTTTGTGCAACGAACCGTGCCAGAGGTGCACTCATATCATACCTAAGAGTTAAAGTTTCTTTATCATCCTTAAATGTAAATACATCAGACATAGGATTAGCATCATCATCTGCAAGAAATGATCCTATGTTTTCACTGATTTCCATTGGAGAAGTTTCCAATGGTAAAAATCCATATTTTGTAAAATTAGCCTCAATAATTTTTAATAACTTTTTCTTTAAAGCTAATTCTTTTCCCCATCTATCTTTAAATCCTTTGGGAAGACTGGGTATTAAATTGTTTTCTTTTTTCATTTTTGGTACTGCCGCTTGGAATTGCACCAAGATAGCCCGCTCCACAGGCGGGAGTAATAACTATTATACGACGGCAGCTTCCTTTCACTGTTTTATACTAATAATTGTTAAATTTAAATTTTTAAAATGATTAAATAGCTAGCGTGCAGCCAGCATGAAAATGATGTCTGTGAGTAGATTTAAATAAATTTATGTTTTTAATCATCGCAGATTAAATAGCACCTAAATTTTTAAATTCAAGGGGTAATTGTATAGGAATACTAATAGCAATATTTTGCTGAGTTATCCCTATACAATATGTTGATGATTAAGATTTACGACGTTTTTTGTAAGTTAACAGCCGCAGGTCCTTTTTCTGCATCCTCTACATCAAAAGTAAGCTCATCACCTTCATTCAAGAATTTTAAACCTGCTTCTCTAACTGCGCTCGCATGAACGAACACATCTTTTTCTTTATCTTCACGTTCAATGAAACCATAGCCTTTTTTGCTATTGTACCATTTTATTTTACCTTTTAGACTCATTTATACTCTTTCTTCATTATTATTATTTAAGCTAAACTTTAGCTTGAACGCTTGTTAATAGATTTTTAAAATTTATTCAAGAAGTTATTTTGAGTGGTGGAACCCCCTGGAAACGAACCAGGTCCTAACGCTTTTCAGGCGTTCGTGCGCACCAGCTACACCAGGGTTCCATTATCTACGACCGAAATATTATTCGGCCTTTTGTTAAATCATAAGGAGTCATTTCAACAGTAACTTTGTCCCCTTGTAGGACTCTTATACGATTTTTTCTTAATTTGCCTGCAGTATGTGCAGTTATCATGTGTCCATTTGAAAGCTCGACTCTAAACATCGCATTAGGAAGTAAATCTTTTACTATACCATCAAAAGTTAAAGTGTCCTGCTTTGCCAAATTTAATTTCTCCTTATTCTTGATTTAATTGATTCAGAGTGGGCTTTTAGTTCCTCAAAATCACTCATCTGTATCGCAAATTTCCCAATTTTTGCAACACCTTTTTTTGAAAGATTTACATAGCTAATTTTTTTAAAAAAATCGTTTACGTTTAATCCAGAAGAAAACTTTGCACTTCCTAAAGTTGGAAGAGTGTGTTGGCTCCCTGAATTATAATCAGTAACGGCCATTGGTGTATATTTACCAATACAAACTGAGCCCACATTGAAAATACGATTTAGATATTTTTTATAATTTGATACATTTAGCTCAAGATGTTCAGGAGCAATTTCATTAATTACATCAATAATTTGTCTATCATTTTGACATAAAATAATTAGTCCGTGGTTTTTTAAACTTTTAATGGCAATTTTTTTTCTGGGTAATTTTTTTATATTTAAAATTATATTTTTTTTTACTTTTTTTATTATTTCTTTATTTTTGGTTACAAGAATACATTGACTTTCTGGACCATGCTCCGACTGTCCAACCAAAGACGTACTAATTTCATTAATATTAGTTTTTTTGTCAGCAAGAACAAGAATTTCACTTGGACCAGCAATGCCATCAATTCCAACTGAACCGAAAACTTGACGTTTAGCCTCTGCAGTTATATCTGAACCTGGGCCAACTACTTTGTTTACTTTTTGAACATAAACTAAATCAGCAATAGCTTGTGCTCCTCCACATGTAATTACTTTCGATACTCCACATTTTTTTGCCGCATACATAACTGCAGAATTTAATTTTCCATTTGTTCTAGGATTTGCAACAATTATATTTTTCACTTTAGAAATTTGTGCAGGTATAGCGCACATTAGAAGAGTGCTTGGTAGATTTGCAGGTACGTAGATCCCAACTGATTGCAATGGTACATTCTTATAATAAATTTTATTGTTATATTGATCAATATATTTAATATCATCGGGAATTTGAAGTTTGTGAAATTTAAAAATTCTAGAGTATGAAAAATCAATAGCTTTTCTAATTTTTGGATCTAATTTTCTAATTGCTAAATTTATCTCTTTTTTTGAAGTGTGAATTTTTTTGTTTTTTGAAAACCTTTTTTCATACTTAATTATTGCTTTATTTTTATTTTTTTTGACATCATTTAAAATTCTAGACACAACAGATCTATCAACAGACTTTCGAGACCTTCTTATTTCTAGAAAATCAATTAGTTTTTTTTTATAATTTTTATTCTTACAGTTTAAAGTTTTTATCATTAATTACTTTTACATCTTCTAATGTACATTCAATTATCTCACAAAAAAGGGTTATAATTCCATTATTTGAAAATAACAGTATTATTTCATAATTATTTTCTTTTTTATACGTTTCTATTGCTAGTAGCTCTAAAATATTTTCTTTGTTTTTTTGATTTATATTTTTTGACATAGACTTATCAATAAATTCAAATTTTAGAATGCTGTTTATTTTTTCTTTACTATTGCTTATTTCTTTATTTTGTCTTTGCAAAGATAATAAAAAAATTTTATTTTCTTTTAAAAACTTGATGTCTGATTGCTTTATTTTTGCTTCAGAACATAATGCTGAAATTATTCTGAGGTCATCTTTATTTTGAGTAATTATTTTCTTTAAAAATTTCTCAGCCATCTAGTTTTTTGATTTTATTTTAATTCCTATTTTTCTAAGTTTTGTTTCTAGTTTATAATAACCGCGCAAACCATGGTAAACTCGATTGATTTTGCTTTGGCCTTTTGCTGCCATAGCACCTAAAATAATCGAAAATGTAGTTCTTAAATCTGATGAAATACAATCTGCGGCTGTTAATTGGTTTTGACCTACAACAATTGCTTTATTTTTTTTAATCTTAATCAAGGCACCCATCCTATTTAATTCGGGTGCTGCCATAAACCGATTAGAAAAAATTGTCTCTTCAATTTGACTCCTGCCAGAAACTTTTGTTAGTACAGCAAGTATCATTGGCATATTATCTGTTGCAAATGATGGCCACGGACCAGTTTTTATTTTAATAGGTTTTAATTTTTTTGCTGAGGTCAATATTATTGAATTTTCTTTAGCTAAAATTTTACAACCCATCTTTTTTAAAACATTTATTTCTGTTCTTAGGTGATTGGGATTAATATTTTTTACTTTGACCTTACCACTTGTTATTACACCAGCACACAAGTAACTAAAAGCTTCTATTCTGTCACCAATGATATTGTGCGTTCCATTAATCAATTCCTTTATACCAATAATTTTTATTGACCTTTTGCCGATAAATTTTATTTTTGCTCCTGAATTATTTAAAAAATTTATTAAATCAATTACCTCAGGTTCAATTGATATATTTTTTACGAAATGTGAACCTTTAACAAAAATAGATGCCATAATTAAGTTTGAAGTACCAGTAACTGTGACCTTTGGAAATTTATATACACCTCCGATTAATCCTTTTTTTGTTGAGATATTTACATAGCCTTTATCTAAATTATTTCTTGCCCCTAAACTTCTAAAACCTGCTAAGTGCCAATTTGTATCTCTTACTCCCAATGCACAACCTCCGCCTAAAGCAACTTTAATTTTTTTTTGTGGATATCTTGCTAAAAGTGGACCCATTGTTAGTACTCCAGCTCTCATTGTTGAAACTAAATGATAAGGAACCGTCAAATTATGATTTTTATTGTTAGTAATTGTCATTGTTTTTTTTGACTCGGAAAATTCTATTTTTGATCCTAGAGATACTAATAGATTTCTCATAGTGTGAACATCTTTTACAAATGGGACGTTTCTTAGAGTTACTTTTTTCTTAAATAGTATAGATGCAGCCATCAAAGGAAGGCATGAATTTTTAGCTCCACTTATATCTATCTCACCCTTTACAGCTTTATTAGGGCCTTTTATTATAAATTTCTGCATTTATTTATTTTGATTTAGCTAATGTAATACCAGTTTGCCCTTGATACTTTCCATTTCTATCAGCGTAAGAAACATCTGGTTGCTCACCTTGAAAAAAAAGAATTTGTGCAGCACCACTATTTGCATATAATCTTATTGAATTGCTTGTATGGTTTGAAAATTCAAGCACCAGCACTCCATTCCAACCTCCTTCGAGAACTGTTGGCGGAACACCTAAGCCACACCTGGCATAAGTTGACTTTGCAGTGACTAACCCCGTAACATTTCTTGGCATCTTAAAATATTCAAGACTTGAGGCAAGTGCAAAAGAATTAGGTGGAATTAATATTGATTCTTCATCTTTTACAGTAATAAAATTGTCTTCACTAAAATTTTTTGGATCAGCTGTAGCTCCTTTTATATTAGTAAATATTTTGAATTCTGATCCACACCTTAAGTCATAACCAAAAGAATTAAGTCCATGACTAATACCTTTTGATACACTTTCACCGACAAACGGTTTGATCATTTCCTCCTCTTCAGCTAATTTTTTTATTTGCTTATCGTTTAGTATCATTTTTTTTTGGGATTTTTTTTTGGAAATGTTTTCTTTTTTTTAAATTTTTTCTTAAAGCACTCTCAAGATCAAGCTTTGAAGGCTTCTTTTTTTTTACCATGTGATATTTATTTTTTATTATTTTCTGGATCTGTTAGGTGCGCAAGTGTAATTGTTTCATTTAATGGAATAGTTTGATCCTCTTGTTTTTTATTTAAATCAACACCTTTCTCTAAAGCTTTAGCTTGTTTTTTTGCACGTCTCTCTGCAAGTTTCTTTTCTCTTTTTGCCTGCTTTTCCATTGCCTTTGCTCCCCGAGTACTCTTAAAATCATAGTGTATTCCAGCATAAGAAATTGGTCCTTTATAATTAAAATATTCTTCTTCAATTATATTATTATTTTTATCTAAAATGATTTTTGTGTAAATTTTCATGATAATTACCTATGTCTAAATTACTTATAAATTAAGGTAGAAGTTTGTCAAATTGAGTTTTATGCAATATTGTAAAAAAAGCCCTGATAGTTTCTAATGGTTAAAACAGGCCCTTGGTAAGGGTCAGTTCCCAGTTCGATTCTGGGTCAGGGCACCATTATTTCAAAAAATATTTTCTTAAATAAATAGCAATTAATACTAGAATTGTTATTCCAAGTATTGGCAAATATATATCAGGTGTCAAGATTAATTCAAAAATAGTTGGAGGTTCTTTATTTTCCTCTAAAACTTTACTTAAACCTGCTCCCAAAGAAACACCAACAAAAAGTTGTGGTGCCATTCCGATAATTGTGCCAAAAAAGAAATTTCTTTTTTTGATGTTAAATAAAGTTGGTAAAATATTTGAGATAAAAAAAGGAATTCCTCCAACAAACCTGTAAATTAAAAAAAATATAAATTCATTTTTTTTAAATTTATCTGTTAGGTTAATAAATCGATTTGAAAATTTTTCTTTGACAATATTTTTTAAAAAAAAGTTTGCAAAAATATAGAGAAATGTTGCGCCAGTTGATAAACCAAAAATTACAAGGAATGATCCAAGCCATTTGCCAAATATAAAACCTCCAACTAAAAAAACAGGTGAACCAAAACCTAATAAAAGAACCCAAATAATTGTACCTAAAAAAAATAATATACTTGATAAAATAATATTGTTATTTTTAATTTCCTCTAAAGTCTCTCTGTTATTTTTAATCAATTCATAACTTGTGAAGTCCTGGATTGAAAAATTATTAAAAAAAACCCACAAAAAAATAGAAATTATCAGCAAGTATGTAATTCCTAGAATTATTTTGATATTTTTTGTCTTGTTCATAGGGATAATTTATTAAAATTACCTGTACTTATATAGTTTTATTTTCTATAAGAACGAAATTTTAACAACAATTTATTGACCTATGAAAAGAACCTGGCATCCAAGTAGAGTAAAAAGAAAAAGAAAACACGGTTTTAGATCTAGAATGTCTACGAAAAAAAGACAGAAGGTGCTAAAAAATCGTAGAAAAAAAGGTAGAAAAAAACTTTCAGTTTAATGAGAAGTAAAATCTCAAGCCTTTCTAAGAGTGAAGATTTTAAAAGTTTACTGAAAGGTAAAAAAATTTCTAATCCTTACTCAACAATCTTTTTTAAAAAAATTCCCTCTAAAAGTAATAAGCTTTTAAATGTTAGTATTGTTACAAAGAAAAAAATTGGAAATGCGGTTAAACGCAATAAAATTAAAAGAAGATTAAGAAATATAATGAATGATGCAATAAAAAATATAACTATGAACTTAAATTATTCATATTTGTTTATTGCAAAAAAAAATATCTATGATGCTAATTATAAAATGATAAAAGACTCAATATTTAAGGATTTAATAAAAGTAAGATGATTAAAACTATTCTAATTAAAATAATAAAAATTTATAAGTTAATCTTATCTCCAATTATATGTCCAAGTTGTAGATACCTACCTACTTGTTCTGAGTATTTTATAGATTGTTTAAATGAATATGGCGTTATTAAAGGAACTATAAAAGGAACAAAAAGAATTTTATCCTGTCATCCCTTAGGTGGTCATGGATATGATCCAGTTAAGAAAGGTAAGAATTAATGGATTTAAAAAATACTCTAGCCGCTGTCTCATTAAGTGCCGCTGTCATTGTTCTCTATGGCCTCTTCTTTGCTCCTTCTCCACAAGAAATTAAACAAGAACAGTTAGAAAAAGAAAAAAATGAGCTTATACAAAACGAAGATGCCCCTAAATTAATTGAAAATGAAGAAATAAAATTAATAACAAGAGAGAATGCGTTAAATGAAACAGATAGGATAATATTTGAGAATGATAATATAATTGGTTCAATTTCTTTAACTGGTGCAGTAATAGATGATCTAACTTTTAAAAATTATACTACAGCAGTTGATAGTGATGAAAGAGTTACTTTACTAAATCCAAAAGAAATTAAAACAGGTTATTACATAGATTCAGGTTGGGCGATTAATAATAATGAAATTGAGACTCCAAATAATAAAACTGTTTGGAAAGTTGAAGGAAACAATAAACTTACTCCGAATTCTAATGTTACATTAAAGTGGACTAAAAATAATATAACGTTTGAAAAAATAATTAAATTAGATGATAAATTTTTATTCAACATTGAGCAAAAAATTACCAACAATTCTGAAAAAACCTATAATTTTTATCCTTATGGACAAGTAATAAGAAACACTGCACCAGAAGTTACCAATTTTTATATTCTCCATGAGGGTTTACTTGGTGTATTTGATGGTAATTTAGTTGAGGAAGACTATGACGACATTGAAGAAAAATCATATTCAAAAAATGCGGAGGAAGGATATGTGGCAATAGTAGATAAATATTGGGTTGCTAGCATTGTGCCAGAAAAAAACAAATCATTTAGAGCCGATTTTGATTACAAAAATAAATTTAAAGCAAGTTTTATAGAAAATAAGCCAACAGTTGTTGGTGCAAACGAAACTAAATCAAATAACTTCAAAGTTATTGTTGCCGCAAAAGAGGTTGACATTATTGATGGATATGCAGAAAACCAAAATATCAGTAAATTTGATTTGGTAATTGATTGGGGCTGGTTTTACTGGCTTGTAAAAAATCTATTCTTTGCAATAGATTATTTTTATAAACTTACAGGTAATTTTGGAATTGCAATAATACTAATTACTGTTTGTATAAGAATTGCATTCTTTCCACTTGCAAACATGTCTTTTAAATCTATGGCACGTATGAAACTGCTGCAGCCTGAAATGGCTAGACTAAAAGAGCTTCATAAAGAAGATAAAGTAAAACTACAACAAGAAATGATGGCTTTATATAGAAGAGAAAAAGTAAATCCTTTGAGTGGTTGTTTTCCCATTTTACTACAGATTCCTTTTTTCTTTGCTATTTATAAAATGTTATTTGTAACAATCGAGATGAGGCATCAACCATTCTTTGGATGGATTAATGACTTAAGTGAAAGAGATCCCACAAGTATATTTAATGCTTTTGGATTATTGCCGTTTGATGTGCCGAATTTTTTAATTATTGGAGCATGGCCGTGTTTGATGGGCCTTACGATGTATCTTCAACAAAAATTAAATCCAGCTCCCCCAGATCCTATACAGGCTAAAATCTTTATGTTCTTTCCACTATTTTTAACGGTGATATTAGCACCATTCCCAAGTGGATTAGTTATTTATTGGACATTTAACAACATTTTCACAATGATGCAGCAGGTTGTTATCATGAGAAAGACAACTGTTAAAACTCAAGTATAAAAATGAAAATTGAAAAATTGCTGCCAATAGATGGCCCATCCATCGATGAGGTCCAAAAATATATTGATAAATATAAAAATGATTTAATCGTTATAAAATATGGAGGAAATGTTTTTATTGATAGAAATATATTTAATAATTTTATCGAAGATATAAGTGTTTTAAATAAATTAGGTCTTTCAATTGCAGTAATTCATGGCGGTGGACCCAGAATTAAAAGAGAATTAGATAAGTCAAATATCCAATCAAAATTTATTAGAGGTTTAAGAGTTACTGACAAAAAAATTATTAAAATAGTTGAAGACGTTCTAATAGATTTTAATAATGACATTGTAGATTCTTTAAAAAAAAAGAATACAGAAGGGATTTCAATTCATACTAAAAAGAACAGTGTTATAAAAATAATTCCAGAATCTAAAGAACTTGGATTTGTTGGAAAACCATCTGAAATTGACAAGGATGTAATCCAAAATATTATCAAAAAAAAAATGGTACCTATTATCTCTCCTTTGGGCTTAAAAGATAGTCAGACATACAATATAAACGGGGATACAGCTGCAGGCGCTGTTGCAAAATCATTAAAAGCAAGAAGATTAATTTTAATGACAAATATAGAAGGTGTACTAGATAAAGATGAAAAACTAATAGAAGAAGTCACATCCTCAGAAATCTTACAAATGATTAAAGATGAGACTATAACTGGGGGCATGATCCCTAAAATTAATACATGCCTTGATGCTGTAAATAACGGAGTTACAGGAGTAGTAATTGTTGATGGAAGAAAACCTCATTCAATTTTATTTGAGATTTTTTCCGATAAAGGTGCAGGAACTTTGATCAGAAAATGAAAGATCTGAAAAAAGTAAAATACTTAATTCTAGATATGGACGGCTGTGTATATCACCCTAAATACCTAAAAACGTTATTTGGTCAAGTATCAGCTAGAATGACAGAATTTATAGCGCTTAAGCTTGGTATAGATAAAATTAAAGCAAAAGTAATTCAATCAGACTATTTTTATAAACACGATACTTCATTAAATGGACTTCTCATTAATCATCCAGATAAAATAGATGCTCAAGAATTTTTAAAATTTGTACATACAATAAATTACGACTGTCTAGAGAAAGATTTAGAGCTAAGAGAGGAATTGTTAAAACTTAATTTAAAGGCATATTGTGCAACAAATGGCAGTAGAGAACATGCGGTAAACTGCATGAAAAAAATAGGAATAGATGATTTGTTTGAAGGAAAAATCATGGATATTGTAGATTTTAAATTCAAACCAAAACCAAATCCTGAGTCTCTTAAGCTGTTATGTGATAAGTTTAAGATACCCACAAACGAAGAAACTGTTTATGTTGAGGATATTTGTAAAAACCTTACGTCCAAAACCGCAACAAATATGATCAAGGTTTGGTTTAGTAATGATGAGCCAATAAATGATATTGAAAAATATAAAGATGTAGTAGATTATAGAATTAATAATCTCGCTTTATTTTTGAAAAAAATAAGGTTATTAAAAGAACAATAAAGTTATGAGCGATATAAAAAAAATTATAAATGATGCATGGGAAATAAAAGACAAAATTAACCAAAATTCTGACAAATCCATAAAAGATGCGATAAATCAGGTTATTGAAGATTTAGATAGTGGTAAATCTAGAGTTGCTGAAAAAATTGATGGTGATTGGGTAACACATCAACATTTAAAAAAAGCGATAATGCTAAGCTTTAGAATTTATCCAATGGAGAATTTAAACGGTCCTTACAGCAGTTGGTATGATAAGGCTCACTTATTAAAAGGAAAAACAGCTGGATGGTCAAAACAAGATCATGAAAAAGCAGGTTTTAGAATGGTACCCAACTCACCAGTTCGAAAAGGTAGTTACATAGGAAAAAATGCAGTTTTAATGCCATGCTATATTAATATTGGAGCATATATTGATTCCGGTACAATGATTGATACATTTGCAAGAGCTGGTAGCTGCAGTCAAATTGGAAAAAATTGCCATATATCAGCTGGGAGTGGCGTAGGCGGAGTACTTGAACCAGCACAGGCATTACCAACAATTATTGAGGATAATGTTTTTTTAGGAGCTATGTCAGAGGTCGTTGAAGGCGTGATAGTAGGTGAAGGATCTGTATTGAGTATGGGAATGTATATTGGTCAATCAACAAAAATTGTGAACAGATCAACTGGTGAAATATCTTATGGAAAAATTCCGCCCTATTCTGTAGTTGTGCCAGGCACTTTACCAGACAAAAAAAATCCATCTGGTCCATCACTCAGCTGCGCAGTAATAATTAAGCAAGTAGATGAAAAAACTAGATCAAAAACTTCAATAAACGACCTTTTAAGAGAATAAATTAATGAAAACTTACAACGAAATAAAATTAGCTCAAGAGCTAATAAGATTTCCAACAGTCAAGACTGAAGATAAGGGTATAATGAAATTCTTATCAAAAAAACTTACTTATATTGGTTTTAAATGTACAATTATTAAATCAAAAGGAACTGGATCAAAACCAGCCCTGAATTTATATGCAAGATTTGGCAAATCAAAACCTCATATAAATTTTTTAGGACATACAGATGTGGTTACCAACCTTAATAATTGGAAAATTTCTCCTTTTAAAGCTGTTGTTAAAAATGGATACTTAAATGGTAGAGGATCCCAAGATATGAAAGGTGGTGTAGCTTGCTGGATAAGTGCTGTAAGTAATTTTATCAAAAAAAATAAGTTTAAAGGATCAATTTCAATTATTATTTCAGCAGACGAAGAAACAACAGGTTATGGATGTCCAGCAGTTATGAAATATCTTAAAAAAAAAGGTGAGAAAATAGATTTTTCTGTAGTAGGAGAACCATCTTCAAATAGATCGGTTGGGGACGAAATAAGAATTGGAAGACGCGGTTCTATGAATGGAATTATAACTGTATACGGAAAAAGTGGTCACTCAGCATTTGCAGGGTCTTATATCAATCCATGTACAGCCTTGGCTAAAATAATAGCAAAATTAAAAAGTTTAACACTTGATAATGGGACTAAATTTATGCCACCATCTAATTTGGAGTTTACCAAAATGAATGTAGATAATTTGTCTGAAAATGTAGTTCCTCAAACGGCGAGTGCAAAATTTAATGTTAGATTTAATTCTAAGCATAAATCATCTTCTTTAAGAAAGAAATTAAGTAAAATCATCAATATGGTTGCAAAAAAAGAAAAATGTAAAACCAGCATAGAATATAGAGTAAGTGGTGAAGCTTTCTATACAAAACCTAATAAAGAGATTTATATGGTTAAAAAAATTGTTAAAAAAGTTACAGGCAATTCAGCTAAATTAAATTGTAGAGGTGGTACAAGTGATAGTAGATTTTTAGGATCAATTCCAAGACTAGAACTAGGATTAAGAAATACAACTATTCACATGGTTGATGAAAGATCGCCAATTTCAGATTTGAAAAAATTGACTAAAATATATTATAATATTTTGGAAAATTATTTTAAATGAAAACAGCAATAATCACATCTAAATCTTCTTTAAATCACAATACTGGTTCTGGACATCCCGAAAGCATCTCAAGAATTACATCGATAATTGATACATTAAAAAAAAATAAAAAGTTAATTTGGAAAAGTCCAGTGAGTTTTAATAAAGACATTATAAAGCAAACTCATACTTCCAATTATCTTGATACAGTTGAAAAAGCTTTTCCTGAAAAAGGTTTAGTTTTTTTAGATGGAGATACAGTGGTTTCACCAGGTAGCAAAGATGCAACCTTTGATGCAGTTGGTTCAATAATTTCTGCAATTGATGGAGTTGAAAATAAAGAATTTGAAGCTGCTCATTGTGTTACTAGACCTCCAGGTCATCATGCCGAAAAAAATAAAGCTATGGGTTTTTGTGTGATAAATAATATCGGTGTTGCCGCAAATTATTTAATTTCAAAATATAAATATAAAAAAGTTGCAGTAATTGATTGGGATTGCCATTTTGGAAATGGAACTTATGATATTCTCAAATCAAATAAGAACGTTTTTTTCTCAAGCCTACATCAATATCCATACTATCCAGGGGGAGGAACAGAACATGAAAAGGGGGATCATAATAATGCGCTTAATATTCCTTTGTCTGCTGGTACGACTTCGAGAGAATATTTAGATGCTTACGAACATATGCTCAAAAGATTAAAAGCATTTCAGCCTGAATTCATATTAATGTCTGCAGGATTTGACGCTCATAAGGATGATCCTTTATGTCAGTTAAATTTAGAATCTAGGGACTATTATGAAATAACCAAAAGAGTTTTGCAAACTACAAAACAATTCTGTAACGGAAAAGTTGTATCTATTCTTGAGGGTGGCTATGACCTTAAAGCTCTTGCTGATAGTGCGAATGAACATGTTAACGCACTTCTAGAATTCAATTGAGTTTCCGAAAAATTATCATAAATAGACTTAATGGCATTATATAGAATTCAAAAATCAAATATTGATAATAAAGGATTAGTCGCTGCTAAAGATATTAAAAAGGGTACAAAAATAATTTATTATAAAGGAAAATTAATATCTAAGAAAGAGAGTGAAGTTAATCCTAAATTCGATAACTCAAAGAGAATTTACCTTTTTGAAATAAATAAAAGATATGACCTAGATGGAGATTACAATTTTAATACAGCGAGACTTATAAATCATTCTTGTAATCCAAATTGTGAAGTTGTTGGTAAAGGTTTAAAATTGTGGATCGAGTCAATTAAAGATATTAAAAAAGGCGAGGAACTCTCGTATGACTATGGCTTCAGTTTTGATGAAGATTTTAAAGATTACCCATGTAAATGTAATTCAAAGAACTGTTGTGGATATATTGTAAAACAAACTTCACGATGGAGAATTAAAAAATCACTCAGGCTTAGTAAATAATTTTAGATAAATACAATCCCTGTGCAGGTGCTGGAGGAGCGCAACTATTTCTATTTTTTGACTTAAGAACTTCTTCGAGATCTTTAATAGTCCATTTATTTTCACCAACATATTTTAAGCAACCTATTATTGATCTTACTTGGTTTTTAAGAAATGATTTTGACCTCAAAACAAAAATTATTTTTTCTTTTTTCTTCGTAATCTTAATTGTTTTTAAAGTTCTTATTGGAGATTTAGCCTGACAATTAGAAGATCTAAATGCATTAAAATTATGAGTCCCAATTAATTTCTTTGCTCCTTTTTTTAAGAGTTTAATGTCTAGTTTAGATCTTAAATGCCAAACTTTATTTTTATATAATATGGGAGGCGCATCTCTATTTAGAATAATATATTCATATATTCTCTCCTTTGCAGAATATCTCGCATGGAAATCCTTTTTTTTTCTAACAATTTTTTTTATTGAAATATTTTTTTTATTTAAAAAATGATTTACTGAAGAAATTAATTTATTTTTGTTTAATATTAAATTCTCATGATCAAAATGAGCAGATTGATTTTTGGAGTGAACTCCAGCATCAGTTCTACCTGAACCGCTGATTTTAATTTTTTTTTTTAAAATCTTGGAAAAAGTTTTCTCTACGTCTTTTTGAATTGATTTTCCATTTTTTTGTGCTTGCCAGCCAGAATGGTTGGTTCCATCGTATTCTATTATAATTTGATACCTAAACATCAAGTAAATAAGTCCCCGTTTGAATTTGAGAACCGAGCATAAATTCATTTATTTTTTGGGGTTTTTTGCCTTCACGTTGAATATTTAAAACTTTAATTGAATTTTCACCACAGCTGATTTCTAGATCGTTAGAAAGCACTTTGCCTGGTTGATTTTTACTAAAAGATATTTGTGCTTTTAAGATTTTATATCTTTCTCCCCTAAAAATAAAAAAAACACCAGGATATGGATATAATCCATTTATTTTTCCAATAATATCCTCCGCTTTCTCATTCCAATCGATTAATCCCTCTGTTTTTTTTATTTTTTTTGCATATGTTGCTTGGGAGTGATCTTGGGGTTTAAATTTAACTTCTTTATCCATAATGCTGTCGATGATTTCCGAAATTTTTTTAGACGCAAGATTTGAAAGTTTATCAGACAATGTTTGGGAGTTTTCATTTTTCTCAATATTAATTTTAAAAATATGTGATATACCACCCTCATCTAGTTTTTCATTTATTTTCATCACACTAATCCCAGTTTCTTTGTCCTTGTTCATTATTGATCTCTGAATTGGTGCTGCACCTCTCCATTTTGGAAGTATCGATGCATGAAGATTAATAAAACCCTCTTTGCTTAATGATAAAAATTCTTTAGGAATAATCATCCCATAAGCTACTATAATAACTAAATCTAAATTTAGATTTTTAAAGTACTCATATTCAGTTTTGTTATTTTTTAATTGATCGGGCGTTCTTACTTCAAGACTTATCGTTTCAGCAAATGAATGGATTGGAGATTTTTCAAATTTTTGTCCTCTATTTGATTTTCTTGGCGGTTGAGAATAAACTACAGTTACTTCATAACCATTTTGGTAAATATTTTTTAGAATTGGAACAGCAAAATTTGGTGTTCCCATAAAACCAATTTTTTTTTGCATGATTTAAATTACTATGGCTTCAGAACTCTTTTTCTGTTTAGATAGTTTTTTAATTATCATTGATTTTTTTAATTTTGAAAGATAATCAATAAATAATATTCCCTGTAAATGATCCATCTCGTGCTGAATGCAGGTTGCTAACAATCCGGTTGCTTTTAGAATTTTTTTCTCTCCGTTGTAATCTAAATATTCGACCTCACAAGTGGCAGGTCTATCTACTTCAGCAAATTGATTAGGAACTGATAAGCAGCCTTCCTCATATGTTGATAGGTCTTTTGTTTTATTTTTAATTATTGGGTTTACAAAATACATTGGATTTTTTTTTTCATCTTTTTTGGCAATATCCATAACAATTATTCTTTTTGGAACTCCAATTTGGATTGCGGCTAACCCAATTCCATTTGCTTGATACATAGTCTCAAGCATATCATCCATTAACATTTGCTCCTCTTTTGTTACCTTATCAACAGATTTTGATATTTGTCGTAAAATTTTATTCGGTTCTGTTAATATTTCTTTAATAGCCATAATTTAATTGATTTATACCCTGATTGGTAAAGTTTTTAAAATAATTTTATTTCTAATTGTATCAAGGTCAAGTTGATTTAGTGTAATTAATATGAAATTAAGAGTTTCAGATCCAAGCTTTTCTAATTTATCTTCACCAATAATCTCAACGATTCTCAGTAAAATTAACCCTAAATCTCTATTATTAATTTTAGATTGTATGTCAGGAGGTATATTTACCGTTGATTTATATTTATCTGAATATTTTTTTAAGATTTTAACACCGTCATATTTAAGTGATTCTAATAATATCTCGTCATTTGTTGTAATTATATATTTTTTATCTTTCAAAATATTTTTGAGTAAATCATTTGTTTCTTTTTCAACTTTTGAAATATCATTTTTTTCAACAAAATAATTTAACAATTTTGATTGATGAATAATTTTATTATTAAATTTTATTTTTTTAATTTCTACTTCCTCATTAATAATATTTTCATTATAAAACGTTGCTAAATCTGCGGAAATTTTAGTATCATCTACAGACGATAATATTTTTGATAGCTCTGTATAAAAAGCATCTCCTATTTCATCTGCTTCAAATAAATTTTTTAATAATCTTGCTAATCTTAATTTTTCAGTTGGATCAATAGTTAGTAGCATTTTTTGATATATTAGAGCTCTTTGACTTGAATTATCTAAAGTTTTATAATTTTCTTTTGCAGATAGAAGTTGATTAAAATTAAATTGAAACCTTGTATACAAACTAAAAAGATCATATTCGCTATAATTTCCGTTGTGGACTGCTTTTTCTATTAAATTGATTTTTTCAATATCCTCTAAATCTATATTTTCTACTTTTTCTAAGAGATTTGCAGATGCCAAATATTTCCATATATCTTTTGAAGTTTTATCGCTTGGTATATATTTAAAGTTTTCCACAACTCTATGCGATAGGTGAAGATCTAATAGACTTTTATCAGAAATTTGGTTACTTTCATCCTCAAATCCAATTAATTTAAATATTTTTTTTTCAAAAAAATTATCATTAAATCCTAACTCTTTTTTTAGATCAAAAATAAGTAAAGCTTGATCTATTTTGTTGGCATTTATTAAACAGTATATTTTTAATTTTGAAGAGTAATCATTATTTAAAGTTACTTCTCCAATTGTATCAAATAATTCACAACTCTTTTCTAAATTTGCCTCTGCAAGGTAATAGTTTGCGTAATAGTTTATCAACTCATCTATAAAATAAAAATTTTGATTATTTTCTATAAATGATTTTATTAGTTCCATATTATTATTTTTAATCAAAAAGTTCTTTTGAAAATTATAAAACTCCTTTTTAGTAATATTTTTTATTGGAGTATTTGAGTTAGTTAATAATGCTATTTCAAGTATATCTAAAGCATCGCTAGATAACTCTTGTGAAAAAATTTTTCTAAATATTTTTTTAATTTCTTCACCATTCGATTCATTCCACATATCAATTGTTAAATTATTTTTATCGGGATCATAAAGTCCAAATAAAGATAAATTATTTTCAAGATTACTTTCTGAAAATACTTTATTTTGACTATTTTCATTTTTTTGATTATTTAAGTTATAAACAGATATATTTTCTTCTGTTATTTTCTCCTCATCTAATAATACATTTTCACTTATTTGGTCTGTCTCTTCTTTATTCTTATCTATATTCCAAATATCAACTGGTTCATTAGCCATCGAATTACTAATGAATACAAAAAATAAAATGGATAAAAGTCTTTTTTTATTTAATAATTTTGAAATTTTCATTAGGTATGATTTTTTCAATTTTCTTATTAGGCGCAGGAAAGTCTATTGAGCCAATAACGTAAATTAACCCTATTAAAATTAGAATTATAAAAGAAAATTTAAATATTGGGCCTTTCAACTTGCCAAAAATTGAATTATTTTTTCTTTGAAATTCCATAAATGATTAATTAGTTTAGAAATAAGACATATTTGTGTTTTTTCAATATTATTAAATGTTAAAAAAAAATATAGTATTAATTGGTATGATGGGGGCTGGAAAAACCACTATTGGTTTTAAACTAGCTAAAAAATTAGGATATCAATTTATTGATATTGATACTGAGATTGAAAATTCAGAAAATGAAAAAATTATAGATATTTTTCAAAATAAGGGTGAAGGATTTTTTAGAAAAATTGAAGAAAAGATTTCTTTATCTTTTTTGGAAAAAAATAAAAGAGTAATTTCATTAGGAGGTGGTACATTTTTAAACGATAAGGTCAGAAAAAAGATAAAAAAAAATAGTTATTCAATATGGTTAAATTGGAAATTAAAGACAATTTTGACAAGAATAACAAGAAATACTAGACGACCTTTAGCTTTAAAATTAAATGAAAGAGATTTAGCTAATCTTTATAGAAAAAGAGTTAAATTCTATAAATTATCTGATTATAAAGTAAACTGTGAAAATAAAAATAAAAATGAAATTACAAATCAAATAATTGAAATTATAAAAAATGAAAATTCTACCAGTTAAAACAAAGAGTAAACATTACAATATTTATATCGGATATAATGTTATTTCTCAGCTCAACAAAATAATTAATAAAGAAAAGATTAAATTTAAAAAAGCATTATTAGTGGTTGATAGAAAAATTCCTAAATATTTCATCAAAAGAATAAAATCTAAAATTAATTCAGAAAAAAAATTAATTTATTTTTTTAATGCATCTGAAAGAAATAAAAATATTTTAAATGTGAATTTAATTCTTGAATTTTTATTAAAAAACAATTTTACAAGGAATGATGTAATTATTTGTCTTGGTGGAGGAATTGTAGGTGATATTTCTGGGTTTGCTGCAAGCATTTACAAAAGAGGTTTGAAATTTATAAATATTCCCTCAACTCTTTTATCACAAGTGGACTCTTCAATTGGAGGTAAAACTGGTGTCAATAGCAGGTTAGGAAAAAATTTGATTGGTTCATTTTATCAACCAGACATAGTGATTTCAGATACTATGTTGTTAAATAGTTTGCCTAAAAGAGAAATTATTTGTGGATATGCAGAAATTTTAAAGCATTCTCTAATAAAAAGTAAAAAATTTTTTTTATTTCTGGATAAGAATCTGAAAAAAATTTTGAAATTAGAAAAAAAAATTATTGAAAAAGCAATTTTAGAGAGTTGTAAAATAAAAAAACAGATAGTTGAAAAAGATGAAAGAGAGAAAAATATTAGAAAAAGTTTAAATTTAGGTCATACTTTTGGACATGCTTACGAGGCGACCTTGAACTACTCAAAAAAGTTAAATCATGGGGAAGCTGTATTATATGGCATATATTCTTCAATAAACTTAAGTAAAAGATTGAAAACAATAAGTAATAAAGATTACCAATTGATTTCCTCCCACTTAGCTAAATTACATTTTGATGATTTAAATAAATTTTTTAATAAAAAAGATTTGAATAAAATTTTAAGTTTTATGGTTACTGATAAGAAAAACACCTCGAAAAAAATCAATTTTATAACCTTAAAAAAAATTGGTGTTGTAAACATTAACAATCAGCTAAACACTGATTATGTAAAAAAGTTTATTAATTTGTTCTTACTTAATTAGAATTTGAATAGAGTGTAAATATTTTTTAATTTCTTCATCCAAAATTTTATAAATCTTTTTGGTTGAGTTTAATTTATTTATTTGCTTTAGCTCTTCTGAAAAAATAATTAATTTTATATGAAACTTATTTTTTTCGTGAGAGGTATGCTTAAGATGAAGATATGTTTTATCTTCAATTTCAACGTTATTTATTGAAGAATTTTTTAATAATTTTGTTTTGATATTTTTTGATAAATTTTCTATATCCATAACAAATATTGTAAATTATATAATTATGAAAACAATTTGCGAGTGGAAAAACTGTAATAATTCAGGCGAGTTTAAAGCTCCAGTTGAAAAAGATAATAGCAAAAAGTATAGAATGCTTTGTATAGACCACATTAAAGAATTTAATAAAAATTGGAATTACTTCTCAGGAATGAACGATCAACAAATTATGGAATTTATAAAATCTGATATGATATGGCATAAACCTACTCAAAGTTTCAGTTCTTCGGATAACTTTTTTAAAATACTTTGGAATAATGCTCTTAAAGATGAGACAAAAAAGTTTAAAAATTTTGAGGAAATAGATCACATGAAAAGATTTAGATACAGTAGCCAAGATTTTCAGGCCTTTAATATTCTTGAAATTCCAGTAGGTATAGAGTGGAAAAAAATACGAGAAAAATTTAAAAAGCTTGTTAAAAAATTTCACCCTGATATGAATTCTGGTAACAAAAAATTTGAGGAAAAGCTAAAAATTATTACTCTAGCTTACACTCAGCTTAAAAACACTTATAGAGGAAAAATTGACACCAAATATTAATTTAGAACCAGATATTAAACTTTCAGTTAAACAGACATTTGGTATTGAAAGTGATATGGAAATTGAAGGATTTTCAAAAAAAAATGAATTTGTTCCAGAAATAGACAAAGGTTATAAATTTGATAGAGATACCACTTTAGCAATTTTATCTGGTTTTGCATTTAACAAAAGAGTTTTGATCCAAGGATATCATGGAACTGGGAAATCCACACACATAGAACAAATCGCTGCAAGATTAAATTGGCCGTGTATAAGAGTAAATTTAGATAGCCACATAAGTAGAATTGATTTGATTGGAAAAGATGCAATTGTAATTCAAGATGGCAAACAAGTAACAGAATTTAAAGAAGGAATTTTGCCTTGGTCAATCCAAAACCCTGTTGCTCTAGTTTTTGATGAATATGATGCGGGAAGACCAGATGTTATGTTTGTAATACAAAGAGTTTTAGAGGCAGAGGGAAGCTTTACATTATTAGATAAAAATAAAGTTTTAAAACAAAATAAATACTTCAGATTATTTGCTACTTCTAATACAATTGGATTAGGTGATACGAGTGGACTTTATCATGGGACCCAACAAATAAATCAGGGACAGATGGATAGATGGAATATTGTAACTACTTTAAATTATTTAGAGCTTGAAAAAGAAATGGAGATTGTTTTATCTAAAAATAAAAATATGAATAATTCTAAAGGAAAAGAAATAATTGCAAATATGATCAAGGTTGCAGCATTAACTAGAAAAGGATTCATCGCGGGAGATATTTCTACTGTTATGAGTCCAAGAACTGTTATTCACTGGGCAGAAAATAGTCAAATTTTTAAAGATATAGGTTATTCATTTAGGGTAACATTTTTAAATAAGTGTGATGATGTTGAGAAGAATACTATAGCAGAGTATTATCAGAGATGTTTTGGAGAAGATTTGCCAGAGTCCCTAATAAATATTCAAATATAGATGAAAAAAGACGAAAATTTAAAAGAAAAATTCAAACAAGCACTTATTTCAACAGTTAAGGCAATATCAGATGATTATAAATTAAAATCGAATTTGAAAGAGAAAAATAGCAGCTCAAAAAATTATAATTTTTTTGAATTAGATAATTTAAACAATAAATATGATTTTTTAAGATTAAGAGCAGAAACAGATTCTGAGGCTCTCAAAAGAAAATTTTCAAATAAAGAAATCTATTTAAAAAACGCACCCACAAAACCAACTTTAAAGTCATTATATAATGTTTCTGAAAAAATCAGATTTGAAATTCTTGGCTCAAAAATGTTGCAAGGTATAAGTAAAAATTTAATTGATAACTACAATTATAAACTTAATTTAAAAAGAAAAGATCAACTTAAATCAAAAGATGATACCTCTGTTTCAGAAGCCTTTGAAATTTATATGCTTAAGAATTTTTTTAATATTAAAATTAATGATTTAAATCAAAAAATTTTAAGCTTTTGGGATGATGATTTTAGGAATAGTTTTGGCAAGCATATTAATTACCTTAAAAAAAACCTGGAAAATCAAGAGTTATATAGCTCAAAATTTGTTGAAATATTAAATGATTTAGATTTTTTAGAGAAAGATGAAGAAGATAAAAACGAGAATAATGAAAAGGAAAACGATCAAAATAACCAGCAAAACGGAGAGGCAAATAATGAAACTGATGAAAAACAATCTCAAAATGAAACCGAAAATCAATCTTTGTCTGATGCAGATTTAGATGTTAATGAATTTAGAATGGAAGAGCAACTTTTTGATACAGAAAGTGATCAGCAAAGTTCAGAAAATATAATTCAAAAATTAAATAATACTAGAAGTGAAACCGATTACAAAATTTTTACTAGAGAATTTGATGAAATTGAAAAAGCTGAAAATCTAGAAACAATAGAAGAAATACTTAAATTAAGAAAGAATTTAGATCAACAATTAATACATTTTAAAGATTTGATTATCAAGTTAGCAAACAAATTACAAAGGCAACTAATGGCTAAACAAAATCGGTCTTGGGATTTCGACTTAGAAGAAGGATTGTTAGATAGCGCTAAATTACCAAGAATAATTATTGATCCATACAACTCTTTGTCTTTTAAGAAAGAAAAAGATCAAGAATTTAAGGATACAATAGTAAGCCTTTTAATTGATAATTCAGGGTCAATGAGAGGTAGACCAATAACTATTGCTGCACTTTGTGCAGATATATTGTCTAGGACATTAGAAAGATGTTCAGTTAAAGTTGAAATACTTGGCTTTACAACAAAAAATTGGAAGGGAGGGAAATCAAGAGAAAGTTGGAATAAAAATGGCAAACTCAAAAATCCAGGTCGATTAAACGATTTGAGACATATAATTTATAAAAGTGCAGATAGTCAATGGAGGCAATCAAAAAAAAATTTAGGCCTTATGCTAAAAGAAGGAATACTTAAAGAAAATATAGATGGAGAGGCAATTATGTGGGCATACAGCCGACTTAAAAAAAGAAAAGAAGAAAGAAAGATTTTAATGATAATATCAGATGGTGCACCAGTAGATGATTCGACTTTATCAGTCAATTCCGGTGATTACTTAGAGAAACATTTAAAAAAAGTAGTTAAATTTGTTGAAAGCAAAGATGATATAGAAATCTTAGCTATAGGAATAGGGCATGATGTTTCAAGATATTATAAGAGAGCTATAAAAATAACAGATGTTCAGGAATTAGGAGATGTAATGATCGGAGAATTAAGTAATTTGTTTAAAAATAATAAACATTTAAATTAGAAATTAATCAGATCTTTGTTTCTCCATCTAATTATTACTTCTGCACCATTTCTAGTTATAGAGTTTCTGCAAATTACTTTAGCATAGTTTCTCTCTAAAAGTGTACCTCCTATAAAAATACCTAAACCTAAACCTGACTTTGTTCCAGAATTTTTTTCTTTAGTTCTTATATATGGCTCTCCGATTTTATCTAAAATATCCTTTGGAAAGCCATCTCCATCATCTTCAATGATCAATTCCGTGATTTGGCTGTCAGAATTAATTGTTAAAAAAATTTTTTCTTTGGCAAACTTATTTGCATTTCCTATAAAATTTCTTAAACCATAAATTATTTCGATTGATCTTTTAAATTTAATTGGATTAGTATCTTGTCTGTTTTGAAAAAAAAATTTTTTTTTACTTATACTTTGAAAAGATTTAATTATCTCATTAATGTAATTTGATAATGTTAATTCGTAGTCAATAAACTCATCCTCTATATCTGGATTAAGAGTAAGTTTTTTCAATATTTGATTGCATCTTTCAACTTGTTCTGTAAGGAGTATCATGTCGCTTTCGATATCTTGATTTCCTTTTAATAATTTTGATAATTCTTGTGTAATTACTTTAATTGTAGATAGTGGAGTTGCAAGAGAGTGCGCTGCAGCAGCCGCTTGTCCACCCAGCGACACTAGCTCGTGCTCTTTAGCTATTAACTGTTGAATTTTGTTTAAAGCGTCTTTTCTAAGGCTAGCCTCTTCACCAAAAGTAATTGCAAAATAATTAAGAAAAAATAAAGCTATAATTAGAGATACAGGTATTGAATAATAAAAATATTCACTTATCAACAATTTTTTGGGAAATGGGAGATTAGTTTCCTGATGGAAAAAAGTTAGAAAAACAATGCTTATTAAAGTAACCAAAATTAATATATAATTTGTTTTTTTTTCTAAACTCAGGGATGCAAATACACTTGGAATAATCAAAAAAAATATAAATGGATTTAATATTCCACCTGTTATAAATAATAGAAAAGTTAACTGTAATATATCGATAATTAAAAAATTGAATGCAGTTCTGTTTGATAATAAATTTTTTACATAAAAACTTAACAAATAAATATTACTGACTGCACCAATTAATACAATAATATTTGCCTTAATGAATGGAAATTCAAATTTGAAAATGAAAGCAGCAACATTTATAGCTACTAACTGACCGATAATTGCAATCCATCTTAGATTGGTATAAGTTTTTCTGTTAAGTGAATAATTTTTAGAATTATTTAAAAATTCCATCTAAATATCTAAATTTAATACATTTATTGCGTTATCTACAATAAAATCCTTTCTTAGGGAAACGTCGTTGCCCATTAGTGTGTATATCAGGTCTTGGTCTTTTTTGAGATTTTTAGAGTATTGAACCTGAAGTAAAGTTCTAGTTTCTGGGTTTAAAGTAGTGTTCCATAATTCAATTGGGTTCATTTCACCTAATCCTTTAAATCTTTGAATACTTAATTTTGATTTTTCTTCTGTTAAAATTTTTTGATAATTTTGGCTTTTTTTATTTAATTTATTTAGTTGATCCGAATTTTTTAATAAATATTTCTCTAAATCTAATTCATCTTTAATATAAATACTTTTTGAGCCCTTACTAATTTTAAATAAAGGCGGCTGAGCTAAATATATATTTCCATTTTCAATTAATTTATTGAAAGGTTTATTATTAAAAAAAGTTAAAAGTAAAGCACGAATATGGGAACCGTCTACATCTGCATCAGTCATGATTATTATTTTTCCATATCTAAGATCATCAATGTCAATTTCCTCTGCTTTAGGGTCTAATCCCAAAGCGTTTATTAATGTTACAATTTCATTAGAGGACATCATTTTAGACAAAGATTTAGTTTTATAATCCAAAGTCTTTCCATTTTTACCGTTCATTTCTGTAAATGTGTTTAATATCTTTCCTCTTAAAGGTAGCACGGCCTGATTTTCCCTATTTCTACCTTGTTTTGCTGATCCACCTGCAGAGTCCCCTTCAACAATAAACAATTCTGTGCCCTCTTGTTTTGAATTTTGACAATCTGCTAATTTTCCTGGTAATCCTGTTAGCTCAAGTGCACCTTTTCTTCTAACACTTTCTCTAGCTTTTCTTGCAACATCTCTCGCAACTGCCGCTTGGATTATTTTAGCTAAAAT
The DNA here is from genome assembly GCA_902554335.1 of uncultured Pelagibacteraceae bacterium. Taxonomy (GTDB): domain Bacteria; phylum Pseudomonadota; class Alphaproteobacteria; order Pelagibacterales; family Pelagibacteraceae; genus Pelagibacter. The sequence continues at coordinate 59,134 of CACDOD010000001.1, read as the reverse complement.
TACTTTTGATATTGATGGATTTTGGTCAAACCATATAGATAACTTCTCATTTACAAAATTTTCTACAATATTTCTTACTTCTGAGGATACAAGTTTATCTTTCGTTTGTGAGGAAAATTTAGGGTCAGGTATTTTAATTGACAAAACACATGTTAGGCCCTCTTTAACGTCATCTCCAGATAAACTTACTTTATTTTTTTTAAGTAAATTTTGATCATTTGCGTATTTATTTATAACTCTTGTTAATGCACTCCTAAATCCAAGCAAATGAGTTCCGCCATCTTTCTGATAAATATTATTTGTGAATGGATATACATCTTCACTATAACCAGCATTCCACTTGAGGGAACATTGAATATCTAAATTATTTTTTGAACCTTCCATGTAGATAGGTTTTCTGAATAAGTCATTATCACTTTTGTTTTTTAAGCTTTCTCTTTTTTTATCTAAATATTCTACAAATTCTAATATTCCGCCATCATATTTAAAATCTAAAGTTTTTATTTTTTTTAAAGAATAATCATTTAGAGTAATTTTAATTCCCTTGTTTAAAAAAGCTAATTCTCTAAGTCTTTTTTCTAAAATTGAAAAGCTAAATTTAATGGAAGAAAAAATTTCTTTTGATGGAGTAAAATTAATTTCTGTTCCATTATCTTTTGATTTACCAACTTGTTTTAATGGCGATTTAGCATCTCCATTTTGAAATTCTATAAAATATTTTTTTCCATCTCTATTAATATTTAATTTTAATTTTGCAGAAAGTGCGTTAACTACAGATACTCCGACTCCATGTAACCCACCAGATACTTTATACGAGTCGTGGTCAAATTTTCCTCCTGCGTGTAATTGTGTCATTATTACTTCCGCGGCTGATTTTTTTTCACCTTTATGTAAATCTACTGGTATACCTCGGCCATCATCCTTAACTGTTACTGAGCCATCAGAATTAATGCTTACTTCAATATTTTTACAAAATCCAGCCAAAGCCTCATCAATTGAGTTATCAACAACTTCATAAACCATGTGATGGAGTCCTGTGCCATCATCAGTATCCCCGATATACATACCTGGTCTTTTTCTGACAGCTTCTAATCCTTTAAGTACTTTGATGGAGTCGGCCTGATAGTTTTTATTATTATGAGATTGCATTAATATAAGAATTTTTTATAGCATCTTTTCTATTTTTGACAAATTGATCAGGGGAGATAGCTTCTATTTACATTGAAAATCAACAATAATTTAATGAAAAAAAAAAAATTAATATGCTTTTAAAAATACCTCAATAAATTTGAATTTTTAATTAAATCTTGGCGGAGAGAGTGGGATTCGAACCCACGATAGAGTTGCCCCTATACACGCTCTCCAAGCGTGCGCCTTAAACCACTCGGCCATCTCTCCTATCAAAGTATAAAATCTTTATAAAAATTCTTATTATTTAATAAGTATTCAGGAAATGAACTATCAAGTTTTACTTTTTCAAATTCATAACCTCTATTAAATAAATCTTTTTTTTGTTCTATTTTTCTAGATATAATTTCAGGAGAAGAAAATTCACTACCACTATATTCTGAATGTGCAAATGATTTTAATTTTTTTGAAATTTGATGTGGTAACATAATATTATTAAAATGCCATCCACCATCTAAAAAAATTTCTATGTCTCTTTCTTTGTCAATTCTAAAAAATTTATATTTAAGATTTTTAGCAAAAGTTTTTTGCCTCATATAATTAATTGATTTTAAGTTTTTTTTTTTGCAAACTCTAGTACCATCCCAGGGAGTTTCATACTTATTAAAAAGATTGAATTTATAATTAAATGATTTTTGCAAAAAAATTCCATATTTTTTTTTTAGTTTAAAATTACTATATAATTTAGTATTAGGAATTTCATCAGGATCTGAAAAAAAAATATAATCTTCATCATCTGCAAAAGTTAAATTTTTTAAGATATAATCACGTTGTAAAGCTTGATTATTCCATGGGTCACTATTATTTGGGAATTTATCTTCTAGTATAATATATTTAATTTTTTTATCATTAGAATATTTCTCAATATCAAAGTTTAATTGTTTAGGGTTTCCTCTATGATCAAATTTGGACTCACAGACAACTAAAAAATCTACATGATCTTTTATTACATTATATCTAAAATCAAAAATAAAGTTTTCACTATAAAAGGTTATACAATCGATAATTTTATTTGTTATTTTCATTAAGCCATCTTGTTAAAATATTCATATTCATTTCTGTTTCATCTCTTTTAATTGCTGGATATTTAGGTTCTATTTCATTATTTAATAATGAATTACTAATATTTTCTATTTCATATGAAAAAATATTTTTATATTTTTGATTTATTTTATAATCATTTCCATTAACTATAATATTTAAAGTTTCGCAGTGCCAACTATCTGGTAAAATAATTTTACCTTTTGAACCTATAATTATTGAGCTCTTACCTAGATTTCTTTTAAATGAGGATCCTATATTAGAGGTAAATTCATTATAAAAATTAATTTTTGAAAAAGCTTCAAGATCTACATCTGACGAACCAATAGTTTTTTTTATATCAGTAAGAATAAATTTTTTTTTATAGTCATCAGATTTTAAGCTAGCAATTAATATACTTAAAGAAGAGGGATAACATCCTAAATCTAAAATCGAGCCTCCTCCCAATTTTTTATCAAATAATCTACTTTTTTTGTTTATTTTTAACCTTTTAATTCCAAATATATTCTTTTTCTCAACTATGTTTACTCCAAAATACGACTGCATATTAAGCAATTCTCCAATCTCATTTTGTTTAATAATATTTATAAGCTCCTGAGTTTGTGGGTGAAACCTATACATAAAACCTTCTGAAAAAAAAATTTTAGTTTTATTTAAATATTCATTAATTTTAGTTATCTGTTCATAATTAATTGTTGCGGGCTTTTCAGTTAAAACACTTTTTTTTAAATTTATACATCTCATTATCCATTCAAAATGAAAATTATGAGGTAAAGCTATATAAACAATATCAACTTCATTGTTTAATATAACTTTTTCATAATTATCGTAACAATTCCCAGGATTAATTTTGAATTGTTTTTGAAAAGTTGATAGTTTTTTTGGGTCATTGCTTGCCACTGAAACTATTTTTGAATTACTTACATCTTCAAAAGCAGATGCAAACTTATATGCGATATTTCCTAGTCCAATAATGCCCCAATTAATTATTGACATCTAATCTTTATTTATTTTTAGAACCCCTATGAAGGCTTCTTGTGGTATTTCTACTTTCCCAAATTGTTTTGCTCTTGCTTTTCCTTTTTTTTGTTTTTCTAATAATTTCCTCTTTCTGTCTAATGCTCCACCACCATGAATTTTAGTTAAAACATCTTTTTTAAATCCTTTTATTGTCTCCCTTGCAATAATTTTTCCACCTATTGCGGCTTGAATTGGTATCATAAAGTTATGTCTTGGGATCAAATCTTTTAACTTTTCACAAACTTCTCTTCCAATTGTTTGAGCAAAATCTTTATGCACCATCATTGCTAATGCATCTACGGGTTCAGCATTTACAAGTATTGATAATTTAACAAGATCCCCTTGTCTGTGTTCAATAATTTCATAGTCAAAACTTGCATAACCACTAGTCATTGATTTTAACCTATCGTTAAAATCAAATACCACCTCATTTAAAGGTATTTCATAGTTAAGTACTGCTCTATTTCCTGAATAGCTTAAATTAGTCTGAATACCCCTTTTATTTTGACAAAGTTTGATTATAGATCCCAAATATTCATCAGGGGTAATTATTGTAGCTTTTATCCATGGCTCTTCTATAAATTTAATTAATGTTGGATCGGGTAAACTTGATGGATTTTGCAAATCTAAAATTTTTTCGTTGTTAAGATAAACTTTGTATACAACTCCAGGTGTTGTTGTAATTAAGTTAATATCAAATTCTCTCTCTAATCTCTCAGTAATTATCTCCAGATGCAATAAACCTAAAAAACCACATCTAAAACCTAAGCCTAAAGCAGACGAAGATTCTGGATCATATGAAAAACTAGCATCATTTAATTGGAGTTTTGCGAGTCCATCCTTTAATTTTTGATAGTCAGAGCTGTCTACTGGGAATAAGCCACAAAACACTACGGGTTTACTGGGTTTGAAACCAGGTAAGGCTATAGTTAACGGATTATTTGCATCACAAATTGTATCTCCAACTTTTGTGTCAGATAAATTTTTAATTCCAGTAATGATAAAACCGATTTCACCCGAATTTAGTTCATTTATATCTTTTGCTTTTGGCGTAAAAACACCAACTTTTTCTACAGTATAATCTTGGTTTGTTGACATCATTTTAATTTTCATATTTTTATTAATTTTTCCATCAATTACTCTTACTAGGATAACAACGCCTAAATATGTATCATACCAACTATCTACTAACAAACATTTAAGAATATTTTCTTTTTTACCTTTTGGTGATGGTAGATAATTAACTATTGTCTCTAATATATCATCTATTCCTTCTCCAGTTTTTCCTGAGCAAGGAATTGCATTATTTGTCTCAATTCCAATTACATCTTCAATTTGTTTTGAGGTTCTATCCAAATCAGATGCTGGAAGGTCAATTTTATTTAGCACCGGTATAATTTCATGATTCATATCAAGTGCTTGATATACATTTGCGAGCGTTTGTGCCTCAACTCCTTGAGTGCTATCAACTATAAGAATAGATCCTTCGCATGCATAAAGAGATCTACTTACTTCATAGCTAAAATCAACATGTCCGGGTGTATCGATAATATTTAAGACATATTCTTTACCGTTTTTTGCTTTGTAATTTAATTTAACTGTTTGTGCCTTAATTGTTATTCCTCTCTCACGTTCGATATCCATAGAATCTAGAACCTGAGCTTTCATTTCTCTATCTGTTAAACCCCCACACTTATGAATTATTCTATCCGCTATTGTTGATTTCCCGTGGTCTATGTGTGCTATTATCGCAAAATTTCTAATATTATCGATATTGTCCATTATGATCTTAGTTTTGCACCAGTTTGCTCTTCAACTGATTTTATAATCCTATTCGAAATATCAGATAAGTCACTTTCATTTAAAGTTTTGTGATCAGATTGAATTGTTACTTTAATTGCAATAGATTTTTTATCCAAAGGAATATTTTTTCCCTCATAAACATCAAATATTTTTATTTTTTTGATAAGTGATTTGTCTACTTTTTTTATAGCCTCCACGAGAAGTGAAGCCTTTATTTCTTTATTTGCTAAAAAAGCAAAATCTCTATCTGACTTTTGAAAATCTGATAATAATAAGCTCTCTTTATTTTTTTTATTGTGACTTTTAAAACTTACAACATTTTCCAAATAAATTTCAAAACCATATGTATCAAGTGTTATTTTTGGATGGATCTGTCCAAAATATCCAAATAGATATTTGCCATCTTTTGATGAAATGGAACCTGAAATTCCAGGATGATAATAAGTGGGTGATTTATCGTCGACTAAAATTTCATCTTTATTTATACCTAGTTCAACAAGTGTTTGGATAATATCTCTCTTAATCTCAAATATATCTAAATGACCAACTTTTTTGTAATATTGCTCATCATAAAGTTGTTTTTTAATTCCACATATAACTGTAATCTGGTCTCCAGGTCTATTGCCTGTAAAAACAGGGCCGATCTCAAATAAAGATTGATCACTAAAGCCTCTATTTAAATTTTTTTCTACATAATAGATTAAATTTGGATACAAGGAGTTTCTTAATACTCCCAAATCTGAACTAATAGGATTAATAATTCTTATTGTCTCTAAATCTTCTTTAAACTTATCATTTTTTTTTTCATCACTAAAAGACCAAGTTATGGTTTCGTAATACCCTTTAGAAGCTACTGAACGTTGGGCTAAATGAAAATGTTTTTGGTAAAAATTCAATGTTGATTTTGTTCTAACTTTTTCTGGCTCAATAGATTTAACATTTTCGAATCCTAAAATTCTTATTATTTCCTCTACTAAGTCAATCTCACCATATATATCCGGTCTCCATAATGGAATTTTTACTTCAATATTTTTAACTTTTGTTTTGGTTTCAAAACCAAGCTTATTTAGAATATTGTTAATGTCTTTATCTTTAACATTAATACCAATTGTCCTTGAAACTAATTTTGGATTAAATTTAATTATTTTTTTTTTGAATTTTTTTGTTTCTTGTATATCGAAATTTGAAACTTCGCCACCACATATATCAACAATTAATTTTGTGGCCATCAATAATCCATCTTTAACTGATTGAGGATCAATTCCTCTTTCAAATCTAAATTTTGCATCACTGTTTATCTCTAGTGCTTTTGCAGTTTTTCTCGTAATAGTTGGATCAAAATAAGCAGATTCAATTAATAGATTTTTAGTATCTAATTCAGTTCCAGATCTTACTCCACCAATTATACCTCCTAGACCTAAAGGTCCTTCATCATCTGCTATTACACACATATTTTCTGTAAGTGTATAACTTTTATTATCAAGAGCCTTGAGTGTTTCACCTTTTTTTGAATTTCTTACAAGAATTGAATTTTTTATTTTATCTAAATCATATGCATGAAGTGGTCTATTAAGGTCAAACATTACGTAATTTGTAATATCAACGACAGCAGAGATTGGCCTTAAGCCTAATGCTAAAATTCTCTCCTTAAGCCAACTTGGACTTTCTTTATTTGATATATTTTTAATTAAACAGCTGCCAAAGATTGAGCAAGCTTGGTTTTTGTTTTTTTCTATTTTTACTTTTAAATTATGTTTTAAAGTTTTTTTAAACTTTGTATTTTTAATCTCTTTTAAATCTCCATAACCGCATGCGAATAAATCTCTGGCAATACCCCTTATACCCAAACAATCAGGTCTATTTGGTGTAATAGATAATTCTATAACATTGTTACTATCTTTATTCTTAAAATACTTCTTTCCGATACTATTATTAAACTTTTGACCTAATTCTATAATTCCATCAGTATCTTTCGATAAATTTAGTTCTGACCCAGAGCAAAGCATTCCATAAGAAGTCTCTCCTCTAATTTTTGATATTTCTAATTTCATTCCATTTTTAGGAATTGTTGAACCAGGTGGTGCATACACAGTTATTAAACCGTCTTTAGCATTAGGAGCTCCACATACAACTTTTATATTTTCTTTTCCTCCTATATCGACATCACATAACTTTAATCTGTCAGCATTTGGATGCTTGTTTGCTTTAATTATTTTTGCAACTATAAAATCACTTAATTCGTTCTTAATTGGCTCAACTTTTTCAACCTCTAGACCAATTGCATTAAGTTTCTCGATAATTTGTTGCTCACTTTTTTTAGTCTTTAAGTGATCATTTAACCAATTTTTTGTAAACTTCATCTACTTAATCCTCTATAGTTAGTTGGAACGTCTAAAGGATCAAAACCATAATGATTTAACCATCTATAATCACATTCAAAAAAAGATCTTAAATCATTTATGCCATATTTTAACATGGCTAATCTGTCTATACCTATTCCAAAAGCGAACCCTTGAAATTTTGCTGGATCAACTTTGCAATTTTTTAAAACGTTTGGGTGAACCATTCCGCATCCAAGTATTTCAAGCCATTGGTCTCCCTCGCCAATTACTATTTTATTATTTTCAATTCTATAGCCAATATCTACTTCAGCTGACGGCTCTGTGAACGGAAAATGGCTTGGCCTGAATCTCATTTTAATTTTATCTACTTCAAAAAATTCTTTGATAAAATAATTGAGACATCCTTTAAGGTGACCCATATTAATATCTTTATCGATATGAAGTCCTTCTAATTGATGAAACATTGGGGTATGAGTTTGGTCACTATCACTTCGATAAGTTCTGCCTGGAGCAATAATTTTAAATGGTGGTCTGCCTTTTAACATTGTACGCACTTGAACTGGAGAGGTATGAGTCCTCAACAAAGTTTTCATATCCTTATCTAGATAAAAAGTATCATGCATATCTTTTGCGGGATGATTTTCAGGCGTGTTAAGAGCTGTAAAGTTATTATATTCATTTTCGACATCAGGACCCTCCTCAACAGAAAAACCAATTTCTGAAAAAATACATGAAATTTCGTCAATTACTTGTGAAACAGGATGAACTTTTCCAATTTTGAATTCTTTTTCAGGTAAAGTTACATCAATTTTTTCTTTTTGGACTTTTTCAATTATATCTTTATCTAATATCTCATTATTTTTAACTTTATAAATTCGAGATAATTCTTGTTTAATCTTATTAATAGTCTCAGCAAATCTTTTTTTTTCATCTACAGGTAAAGATCCTAATTTTTTAAATTCTAAATTAAGTATTCCATTTTTTCCAAAAATTTCAGAATTAATAACAACTAACTCTCTCAAATTTTTAGAATTATTAATCTTTTCCTTGTATTGAGCGATTTTTTTTTCAAATTCAGACATTTTTATAGAATATTTGTTAAGAATAGAAAAACAATAGAAAGATTAGTTCAATGCTGATTGAGCTTTTTTTACTATTGTTTTAAAGGCTTGTGGGTTTTCATAAGCAATTTCAGCTAAAATTTTTCTATCTAGTTTAATTCCTGATTTACTCAATCCATTTATAAACTTTGAGTAAGTAAGGCCTTCGCTTCTAACTCCTGCATTAATTCTTTGGATCCATAAAGATTTAAAATCTCTTTTTTTATTTCTTCTATCTCTATATGCATATTGCATAGCTTTTTCGAAAGCTTGTTTTGCAACTCTAATAGTATTTTTTCTTCTTCCATACTGACCTTTTACAGCCTTTAAAATTTTTTTATGTTTAGCTTTGCTTGTTACTCCTCTTTTTACTCTCGCCATATTATCCTCTCAAGCTATAAGGCATGTAAGATTTTACTATCTTGCTGTCTTGCTTAGACATTATAGTTGTGCCTCTTTGTTTCCTTATTTGTGAATTTGTTCTTTTAATCATGCCATGTCTTTTTCCAGCTTGTGGCATTACAACTTTGCCTTTGGAAGTAATTTTAAATCTTTTTTTTGCAGAGCTTTTTGTTTTTAATTTAGGCATATTTTTTTAGGGTTTATACAAAATACAAACTTTTTACAACCAGAATAATTATACTGGTTGCACCACCATAATCATTTGTTTTCCATCAAATTTAGGCTGGAGTTCTATTTTTCCCACATTTTCCATATCTACTTTAATCTTATCCATTAATTCGTTCCCTAGGTTAATATGTTGTAACTCTCTACCTTTAAACTTTATTGTAAACTTTACTTTATCTCCTTTTGAAAGAAATTTTTGTGCATTTTTAATTTTGAATGTGTAATCATGAACTTCTGTAACCGGTCTTAACTTAATTTCTTTTAATTCTACTTTTTTTTGATTTTTTTTTGCTTTGCTTGCTTTTTTTTGTTGATCATATTTATACTTACCAATATCCATAATTTTACATACTGGAGGTTTTGCATTTGGTGCAATCTCAATTAAATCAAGCCCTTCACTCTTTGCTTTATTAATTGCTTCTTGGGTATTTAAAACCCCTAAATTTTCACCATCGCTATCTATTACTTGAACTTCTGAAGAATTTATTCTGTTATTATATCTTGGTCCAAAAGATTTATTTTTTTTATGAAAATAGTTTTGTTTGAAATCTGGCACTAAATTGAAGGAGCTTTATTTAAAGCGCTGTATTTTTTGATAAATTCGTCTATTGACATATTTTCTTGTTTATTTGAGTCCAACTTTCTAATAGTTACAGCATTAGAGTCAACTTCTTTTTTTCCACAAATTAATAGTATTGGGACCTTTGCATTAGAATGTTCACGTATTTTATAATTTAAGTTATGATTTTTTAAATCTACGCTACATGTGATTCCTGAGTTTTTGATTTTTTTTTGAATCAACACAGCATATTCATTAAAATCTTCTGATATGGGGATTACCATAGTTTGTAAAGGTGAAATCCAAAATGGAAGTTTGCCAGCATAATTTTCTATTAGTATTCCTATGAATCTTTCAAGTGATCCGAATAAAGCTCTATGAAGCATAACTGGTATTTTTTTTGATCCATCTTTATCGACATAACTTGCTCCTAATCTTCCAGGTAAATTTAAGTCAACTTGTAAAGTTCCACATTGCCAATCTCTACCAATCGCATCTCTTAAAACAAATTCAATTTTAGGACCATAAAAAGCACCTTCGCCCTTATTTACACTGTACTCAAGTTTTGAAGCTTTAATAGCCTTTAGTAATGCTGCTTCAGATTTATCCCATACACCATCTTCACCAACCCTTAGATCTGGTCTGTCTGAGTATTTTAAAATAACATCCTCAAATCCTAAATCTTTATAAATTTCTAATATCAAATTTGTGACTGATAAACATTCTTCAGTTATTTGATCCTCAGTACAAAAAATGTGAGCGTCATCTTGTGTAAATGCCCTAACTCGTAAAAGTCCATGTAAAGCACCAGATGGTTCATATCTGTGAACTTTTCCAAATTCTGACATTTTAAATGGAAGATCTCTATAACTTTTCAAACCTTGATTAAAAACCTGAACACATCCTGGACAATTCATCGGTTTAATAGCAAAAATTTTTTTGTCAGGCGTTTCTGAAGTATACATATTGGCTCCAAATTTTTCCCAGTGTCCAGATTTTTCCCAAAGAGATCTATCTAAAATTTCAGGAGTATTAATCTCTTTGTAACCCGCATCTTCTTGCTTATATCTCATATACGATATAAGTTTTTGGAATAATGCCCATCCTTTTTCATGCCAAAAAACAGCTCCTGGACTTTCTTCACGAAAATGAAAAAGGTTCATAAGTTTGCCTAATTTTCTATGATCACGTTTCTCAGCTTCTTCTATTTTTTCAAGATAATCATCTAATTCTTTTTGTGTCGACCAACTTGTTCCATATACTCTTTGAAGCATCTCATTTTTCGAGTCTCCTCTCCAATATGCTCCTGATACTTTAGTTAATTTAAAATATTTTCCAATTTTTCCAGTAGATGTTAAATGAGGACCTCTGCATAGATCATGCCATTTTCCATGAAAATAAATCGAAACCTCTTCCTCCTCAGGAATATTTTTAATAATTTCTGCTTTATAAATTTCTCCAATTTTTTTAAAATGATCGATAGCTTTTTTTCTAGGCCAAACTTCTCTGGTTGTTTGTTCGTCTCTTTCAACTATTTCTCTCATTTTGTTCTCAATTTTGTTCAGATCTTCATCTGTAAAAGGCTCTTTTCTTGCAAAATCATAGTAAAAACCATCCTCTATAACAGGGCCAATGGTTACTTGAGTTCCTGGAAACAATTCTTGTACAGCCATTGCCAAAATATGCGCTGTGTCGTGCCTTATAGTTTCAAGTCCTTCTTTATCTTTTGAAGTAAATATTTTTACTGAACAATCTTTGTCTATTACTGTGTTTAAATCTTTTAATTTACCATCAATACTTATTAACAAAGCACTTTTTGATAGAGATTTACTTATTTTTTCAGCAATCTCAAAGCCAGTAACTTTTTTTTCAAAGTTAAGCTTATTTCCATCTGGTAGTGTTATATTTAACATTAATTTAAAATTTTTTTATACTCTGAATAAGTAGAAAAACACATTTTTTCAACATTAAATTTTTTTATTACGTTTTTTCTACCCTCTATACGTATATTTTCTAATAAAGACTCATCCATACTTAATACTTTCATAATTTTTTTACTTAAAGATTTTGCATTTCCAGATTCAAATAAAAAACCAGTTTTTTCATCAATAATAGTTTCATTCGAACCTCCAATATTACTAGCTATTATAATTTTTTTCATTGCTTGAGCCTCAACAGCGACTCTTCCAAAAGCCTCTGGTTCGACAGAGGCTGAAATGATTATGTCTGAAATCTTATAAGCCAATGCCATATTTTTATAATTATCAATAAACTTTAGTTGCTTGGTCATTCTAAATTGTTCACTTAACCTAGCAAGTTTTTTTTTGTATAAATCTCTACCTTGTTCACTTCCTAATATAACCACGTAAAATGCTTCATAACCAAGTTCAATATTTATTAAATTTATTGCCTCAATAAACATTTCTTGACCCTTCCAAGGAGTGAGTCTCCCTGGCATTAAAATTATTTTTTTGTTTTCTACTAATCCCCAATCATTTTTCAATTTTCTTTCCTCGTCTTCAATTATAGTAGTTGGATCAAAATAATCGACATTAATACCTCTAAAAATTACCAATAACCTTTTTTTTAAATCTAAGAATTCTGAATAATTATCTTTGATATGAGAAAAAATAAAATTAGATCCAGCAATTATGAGTTTCGACCTTAACATGACAGAATTATAGAATTTTTTTAATTTATTATTGAAATTATAAGTACCATGAAAAGTTGTAACAAATTTTCGTCTTGTTACTTTTGTTGCTAGATAACATGACCACGCTGGAGCTCTACTTCTAGCATGAACAATGTCTATATTAAGAAACAATATTAGAAATGTTAAAATTAAAGAATTCAAAATAATAATTAATGGATTTTTACTTTGTACGGGTAATCTTATTACTTTTACTTTTTTTTTATCGACAAATTTAAGAAGATCACCTCCACTGGTAACTATATAAGATATGCAGTCTTTCTCATAAAGATAATGTGCAATATCATAACAACCTGTTTCTGCACCTCCATATCCAAGCTTAGGTATAACTTGTAAAACTTTTATTTTTGATGGCATTTATATACTTATAATAATATCATAAGTTATCTGTAAAATTTATGGCAAAATTTAAATTTATTAAAATTTCTAATAAAAAAAAAATTAGATATTTGTATAACTCTTCATCTGGCGATATTTATGTAGTTTTTTTACATGGTTTCAAATCAGATTTGGAAGGGGATAAGCCAAAGGCTTTATATAAATTTTGCAAAACAAATAGGATAGGATTTCTAGCCATGGAATATTCTGGACATGGGAAATCATACGGAAGATTTGAAGATGGTACAATCTCGAGTTGGACTGATGATGCAAAAAAAGTTATTAAGAAAAAATTGCAGGGAAAAAAATTAATTTTAGTTGGTTCTAGTATGGGTGGCTGGTTAGCTTTAAATCTATTAAAATATATGAATAAAAAAATTTTTGCTTTAGTTGGAATTGCACCAGCCCCCGAATTTTTAGATAGGCTAATGTGGAAAAAATTTAGTAAAAAAATAAAAAAACAATTAATAAATGAAAAATTTTATATCTTTAGTCATGGAGGATTTGAATATAATATATCCTATAATCTAATTAAAGATGGAAGAAAAAATAAAATATTTAATAAAAAATATAATAACAAAATATTCCTTACGATTCTTCATGGTAAAAAAGATGATGTAGTTCCAATTTCTATTTCAAAGAAAATCATGAAAGCATTTAAAAATGCAAAAAAGAAGTTGATTATAGTTAAAAACGGAGATCATAGTCTTTCAAAGAAAAAAAATTTAAAAAGGCTAACTAAAGAAATAGAAAAAATCTATAGTATATTTCGAACATCAACTTCAATTAATTAAATCAATTTCTATTATTAACTTGCTAAATTTGTATGTTGATTTGTAATTGGATTTTCAAGTTTATCTAGCATTTCTTTGGGGCATACTTGATAAAACTTAATAATTTCTTGATCAAAATTCTCTATAATTTTCTTTGAAACTTCTGAATTGGTCTCCTCAAAGTGCTTTTGTAATAGTTTTTTTAATTCATTTTTCCAAAATTTAGTCTCTAGTTTTTGCCAAATTATTGTTTCTGGATTAACTTTGTTTTGAAATATATTTTCTGGATCGTATACAAAGCCCATGCCTCCCGTCATTCCTGCACCAAAATTGTCTCCAACTTCACCTAAGACAACAATTGTTCCTCCGGTCATATATTCACATCCATTAGAACCACAACCTTCTACAACTGCTGTAGCTCCAGAATTTCTTACCGCAAATCTTTCTCCAGCTTGACCAGCTGCAAATAAATATCCAGATGTTGCTCCATAGAGGACTGTGTTACCTATAATTGTATTATCTTTAGAAATAATATTACTTTCATTTTGAAGCTTAATAGAAATTGTTGCACCAGACAACCCCTTCGCTACATAATCGTTAGCGTCACCTTTGAGTACAAGTTTTAAACCTTTTATTGCAAAAGCTCCAAAAGATTGTCCCGCTGAACCTTTAAAAATTAATTTTATACTCTCGGGTTCAATCTTATCCTCTCCATATTTTTTATATAAATGATAAGAAATTCTAGTACCCACAGCTCTATTTGTGTTTTCAATATTAAATTCTTTTTCTATATCTTTCTTATGCTCGATATTATTTTCTATTTCAGTCCAAATTTTTTGATCTAAAGTATCAGGAACACTATTTATAATTTGATTTTCACAATATCTTTTATTTTTGCCTGGATCAGCTTGAACAAAAAGTGGATTTAAGTCTAAATCGTCAAGATTGGGTGAACCTTTGCTAATTTGTCTTAATAAGTCTGTGCGCCCAATTATTTCATTAAGATTTTTAAAGCCAAGCTCAGCTAAAATTTCCCTTACCTCTGTTGCTATAAATTTAAATAAATTTACAACTTTTTCAGGAGTGCCAACAAATTTTTCTCTTAATTTTTCATCTTGAGTGCAAACTCCTACTGGACAAGTATTTGAATGACACTGTCTAACCATTATACATCCCATAGCAACCAGTGCTGTTGTTGCGACACCAAACTCTTCTGCTCCCATCATTGCTGCTATAACTACATCTCTACCTGTCTTTATTCCTCCATCGGTTCTTAATGTAACTTTATGTCTTAAGTTATTTAACGTTAAAACTTGATTTGCTTCTGTGAGACCCATTTCCCATGGAATACCAACATACTTAACGCTAGTTTGTGGTGTAGCTCCGGTTCCTCCAGAATGTCCAGAAATTAAAATAATGTCTGCTTTTGCTTTAGCAACTCCAGCTGCAATTGTTCCAATACCAGATGATGCAACTAATTTTACACCTACTCTTGCATTTGGATTAATTTGTTTTAAGTCATATATTAACTGAGCAAGATCCTCTATTGAGTAAATATCATGGTGGGGCGGAGGGGAAATTAATGTAACCCCCGGTGTTGAGTGTCGAAGTTTTGCTATTTCATCAGTAACTTTAAAACCTGGCAGCTGTCCCCCTTCTCCTGGTTTTGCTCCTTGTGCGATTTTAATTTCAATCTCATTACAGTTGTTTAAGTAATCTATTGTTACCCCAAATCTTGCAGAAGCAATTTGTTTAACTCTTGAATTTGCTGTATCTCCATTATCTAAAATTTTAAACCTAGATTTATCTTCTCCACCTTCCCCACTACAAGAAGCACCTTTGATTCTATTCATGCCAATAGCTAGTGTTTCATGGGCTTCTTTTGATAATGCACCGTGAGACATGCTTCCACTTCCAAATCTTTTTAAAATTTCGTCTATAGGCTCAACTTGATCTAGATTAATAGAATTTTTTTTGTTAAATCCAATTAGATCTCTCAAACTTATTGGGGGTAGATCATAAATCCCTTCAGCATATTTCTTGTATATGTCGTAAGATCCTTTTGTAACTGCTGTTTGCAACATGTGTATTAATCTGCCTTGATATTGATGAGTTTCACCAGTTTTTCTATATCTATAGATTCCTCCAATTGGGAGAACATTATTGTTTTTTGAAAAGGCTTGTTTATGAATGTTCCTTATTTTTTTTTCTATACCAGTAAGTCCTATTCCAGATATTTTAGAAAGTACTCCAGGGAAAAAATTATTTACAATTGTCCTGCTTAGCCCAACTGTTTCAAAATTACATCCACCCCTATAAGAACTAATTACAGAAATTCCCATCTTTGACATTATTTTAAGCAGGCCTAAATTAACCGATTTAATATATCTGCTTACACATTCATCAAATTCAAAATTGCCGAATAATTTTTTATTAAAACGTTGATATAAACTATCAAATGCAAGATATGGGTTAACTGTTGTCGCTCCTACACCTATTATAGTAGCAAAAGAATGGGTATCCATTGCATCACCAGTTTGAACGTTAATTGATGCATATCCTCTTAATTTGAGTTTTACTAAATAAGTGTTTACTGCACCGACTGCAAGTAATATTGGGATTGGCAATTTATCATCTGAAACATTTTTATCCGTCAAAACAATTTGCGTAAAACCTTGCCTTACTGCAATTTCAGCTTCTCTCTTAATTTTATCTAAAGCTTCCTCTAAACTTTGATCCACCGAAAATGTGCAATCTATTTTTATCACATTTTCTTTAAAGTAATTTGTGAATTTATCAAATTGAGTATTTGAAAGTATCGGGCTTTCTAAAACATATATGTTATCTTCTGTTAAGGTGTTAAAGTCTAAAATATTTCCAAGATTACCAAATCTAGTTTTTAAACTCATTACTTTGTTTTCTCTTAAAGAGTCTATTGGAGGGTTTGTAACCTGACTAAAGTTTTGTCTAAAATAATGGTATAATGGTCTGTATTTATCCGATAATACTGCCAAAGGAGTATCATCTCCCATTGATCCTGTTGCCTCTTTTGCGTCTTGAGCCATTGGATGTAAAATTAGCTCTAGATCTTCCAAGCTATAACCAAATAAATATTGTCTTTCTCTTAGATCATTACCTTCAAATAAGTTTTTTTCATTTTGTATAGGAAATTTTTTATCTAGATCAATTATTTGATTATTAAAATGCTTGTACTCTTTTGCTAAATAACTTTTGATTTCAGTATTTCTAAAAATTTTACCTTTCTCAATTCTTACTCCTAAAATTTCACCAGGACCCAATCTACCTTTTTCAATTATTTTTTTTTCGTTAATGTTAATCATTCCTGTTTCTGAACCTGCAAATAAAAGTTTATCATTTGTTACCGTATATCTCATTGGCCTTAATCCATTACGATCAGAAGCAACTATCGCCCATTCATTATCTGTTCCTGCAATGGCTGCTGGTCCATCCCAGGGTTCCATAGAACTATTTAAAAAATTAAATAATTGTAAATGTTCTTTTGGAAGCACTTTGCTTTTTTTTGACCATGCATCTGGAATTAGCATTAATTTAGCTAAAGGTGCGGAGTGTCCTGATGTAGTAAGTAACTCAAAAACATTGTCCAATGAAGCTGAGTCTGAATTTCCTGATGGTATAACTGGCTTTAAATTTTCTATATTTTGGAACAGCGGGGAATGCATTTCCTGTTCGTGTACTTTCATCCAATTTATATTTCCTTTTAAAGTATTTATTTCCCCATTATGAGCTAAAGATCTAAACGGTTGGGCTAAATCCCAACTGGGTGCAGTATTAGTAGAAAATCTTTGATGAAAAATTGAGTATCTAGATACAAACCTCTCGTCTTTAAGATCTGGATAAAAGTCATCTATAGCCTCAGCTAAGAACATTCCTTTATAGATTATAGATTTAGAACTAAATGAACATATATAGAAGCCATTTAGTTGATTACTTGAGGCTTGCTTTTCAATAATTCTCCTTGTTTCATAGAGCGATCTATTAAGTTCTTTGTCCTTAATTTTTTTGTTATTATGTTTAAAGAGGATTTGGGTTATTTCTGGTCTTGTTTGCTCAGCTTTCTCACCTAACACAGAAGGGTTAACGGGTACTTGTCTCCATCCGTATATATTGAAATTATTTTTAGTTAGTTCACTTTCTACAATAGTTCGACATGCCTCTTGAGCACTATAATCATTTCTTGGTAAAAAAATCATCCCAATACAAAGTTCAGAATTATCGTGAGAGTGTCCTGTAACTTCTATTTTTTCTATGAAAAAGTCTGTTGGAATTTCTATATGAATTCCTGCCCCATCGCCAGTTTTGCCGTCAGCATCTATTGCACCTCTATGCCAAACAGCTTTTAAAGCTTCTATTCCAGATTCTACTACCTTTCTTGATTTTTTTCCTTCGGTTGAAACTATAAGACCAACACCGCAAGCATCATGCTCCATGTTTTCGTGATAAACATAATTCTCTTTTAATTTTTTTAGGTTTTTTGCTCTTAAATTTATCATGCAACCTTTTGCTTTAATTGAATTTTATTTTTTAAAAATTTATCAATATTATCTGAAGCATCTCTTCCGTCTTTTATTGCCCAAACAACTAACGAAGCACCTCTAACAATATCACCAGCTGCAAATACACCTGATATTGAAGTTTCCATTGTTTCAAAATCTGCTTTAATTGTTCCCCATCTAGAGACCTGTAAATTATTCTCACCAAATAATTTAGGTAAATTTTCAGGGTCAAAACCAAGTGCTTTTATAACTAGATCAGCTTTAATCTCAAAATCAGAATCCTTTTCCTCAATAGGTTTTCTTCTTCCACTTTCATCTGGTTCACCTAACTTCATTTTTGAAGCCTTAACTGTTTCAACTTTATTTATACCTGTGAATTCTTTTGGACTTGAAAGCCAAACAAATTCTACACCCTCTTCTTCTGCATTTTTTACTTCACGTGCTGATCCGGGCATATTTTCTTTGTTTCTTCTATATAAACATTTGACAGAATTAGCGTTTTGTCTTATTGAAGTTCTTACACAATCCATAGCAGTATCACCACCACCAATTACAACTACATCTTTTCCTTCAGCATTTAAAACTCCACTATCAAATAATTCAACTTTATCTCCTAATCCTTTCTTATTTGATGCAGTTAAAAATTCCATAGCTGGGAAAATATTTCCTAAATCACTACCTGGAAGATCAATTTCTCTTGATTTATATACCCCTGTTGCAATTAAAATTGCATCATGTTTTTCTTTCAACTCTTGAAATGATTTATCTTTACCTACCTCAAAATTATTTACAAATTCTATCCCACTATCTGTTAAATATTTAATTCTTCTTAAGACTACATGCTTTTCTAACTTAAAATTAGGAATTCCATAAATTAATAAGCCACCTGCTCTATCATATCTATCGTAAACAGTGACTTTGTAATTTTTTTTTCTTAATTCTTCAGCACACGCCAATCCTGCTGGACCTGCGCCTATTATTCCTATGCTTTGATTAATTTCGTTTTTAACCTCGATAGGTTGAATCCAATTATTTTCCCAGGCAGTTTCTGTTAAAAATTTCTCTACAGATCCTATAGTGACTGTTCCGTGACCTGACTGTTCAATCACGCAATTGCCTTCACAAAGCCGATCTTGTGGGCATATTCTTCCACAAACTTCGGGCATGTTATTTGTACTTTGGGATAATCTATAGGCCTCTTCTAATCTACCTTCTGCGGTTAATTTTAACCAATCGGGTATATTATTGCTTAATGGGCAATGGACTTGGCAAAATGGAACTCCACATTGGGAACATCTGCTTGATTGAGTTTTGGCTTTTTCATCTATAAATTCTTTATAAATCTCATTAAAGTCCTTATTTCTCTCATCTCTAGGTCTTTTAGGTGGGTTTTGCTGACCTATATTTACAAATTTAAGCATTTTATCTGACATAATGGTGGCCTTATATAACATAAAATAAAAGGTAAAAAGCTTATAAAGGTAAGTATTATTTACCTTATTTTGAAAAAAATACCCTTTTATCAGTATTTTTTACTTAAATGCATATGTAATATGCATTAAACGTATTGCTTTAATTTCAAAATATATAGTTTACCAATAAAAAATTGATGTCACTGATTTATCTTCAAACTCTTATTTTGTCATTAATTCAAGGGATCTCAGAATTTATTCCTGTTAGCTCATCTGCACATTTAGTTCTTTTTTCAGAAATTTTTAACGGTTACAAAAGTTCGGTTTTAATGGATGCTAGTTTACATTTAGGTTCGCTAATAGCAATCATACACTATTTCTTAAGAGACCTAATTAACTTTTCTAACAATAAGAAAATATTAAATTTACTGTTTGTTGGTTCGCTGCCATTAATTATAGCGGGTTATTTTTTTTATGAATATAATATTTATGAAAATTTACGTAACATTGAAATCATAGCATGGTCTACATTATTTTTTGGAGTTTTATTATATTTTTCAGATAAAATTGTTATATCTAAGTCATTCGAAAAAGATTTAAATTTAAAAAATATATTTACAATAGGTTTGGTACAGATCATAGCTTTAATACCAGGAGCTAGTAGAGCAGGTATTGTAATAACTGGCTCAAGGTTTCTAAATTTTAATAGATATGATGCTGCTAAAATATCTTTTATTTTATCTATACCTGCTTTGTTGGGAGCAAGTGTGCTAACTTTAAAAGACTCATTTGTTAAAGAGGAAATGATAAATTCTAATATAATATTAGGAATAATTTTTTCTTATGTATTTTCATATCTCACTATTAAGTATTTTTTAATTTATACAAAGAATTTTTCGATGAATATTTTTGTTATATACAGAGTATTGTTATCCTTGATTTTGTTTTACTTTATTTATTTTTAACTCAGGTACTATTTGAGATATAAGAACTCCTAAAATTATAAATACGCATCCAATAATATTGTTTAGGTTAAGTATTTGATCTAATAAAAACCATGCTGCAATGGTTGCAATAACCCCTTCTAAAGAAAATATTATTGCTGCTGGGGTTGGAGTAATATTTTTTTGTGCGTAAATTTGTAAGACAAAAGCAAATCCTCCAGACAATATCCCAGCATAAAGTATTTGATATGTTTGTTTAAATATTCCATCAATTTTTATTTCCTCAAATACGATTGCACCTATGATTGAAAGAATAGAGACAACTAAGGTTTGTATCAAACCAATTAATATTGGTAAGTTGAAATTTTTTATTACCTTTCCAACATAAATAATATGAAGAGCCCAAAATACAGCACATAATACAACAAGCGCATCACCTTTTCTTATAGTTGCATCGTAAAAATTTGTAAGTAAGTAACCACCAAGAAGACACAAAATTACTGAAGGCCAATTACTCCAATGAATTTTTTCTTTGAATAGAAAAAAAACTATAATTGGAACCATGGGAACATAAAAAATCGTAAAAAAAGCTGCGTTGGCAACATCAGTGTATTGAAGTGATATTTGCTGTAAAGCAGACCCCAAGAATAAAAATACCCCTATAAAAAAAGAATATTTAAAAAATTCATTACTATTATTTACTAGCTCTTTCTTTATATTTTTTTTTTCAAAATATAAAAAAAAAGGTAATAAAACTAAAAATCCAACAAAAAATCTTACTCCATTAAACAAATATGGACCAATAAACTCCATGCCAGTATCTTGGGCTATAAATGTAGTACCCCATATAAAGGTACATCCTAGTGCGCTTAAAATAGAAATTGATTTTGACATTTAGGACGCAACTTATAATTATATGGCTAATTTAAAAGCAAAATTTTTACCTAAATTATCTCTAATCTCATTACAAAATCTAGCAGCTTCTGCACCGTCAATAATTCTATGATCATAGGACAAAGAAATTGGTAGTATAGTTCTTGATGTAAATCGATCTCCATATAAAATTTGTTTTTTATTTGATTTACTCACTCCTAATATTGCTACCTCGGGATAATTTATAATTGGTGTGAAGAAACTTCCTCCAATGCCTCCAAGACTAGAAATTGTCATTGATCCACCATAAAATTCCTTCTTATCAATTTTTAAATCTCTACATTTTTGAGCGACCTCTCTTAATTCGGTTGATAAATGTTGAATGTTTTTTTTGTCTACTTGTCTTATTTTTGGAACCATCAAACCATTAGGAGTGTCTACAGCTATGCCGATATGGAAATATTTTTTAAAAGTAATTTTTCCACTACTCATATCTTCAATTGAAGAGTTAAAGGATGGGAATTCTTTTAAAGCTGCTACTAAAGCTTTCATAATAAAAGCTAATGGAGTAATTTTTAACTTTTCGCCATTATAATGATCTGTTAATGAATTTCTAAATTCTTCCATTTCTGTTATATCAATTTCATCATGATGGGTAACATGCGGAATTGTGTTAAAAGAATTAACAAGATGTGGCGCTGCTAATTTTTTTATTCTTGGTATATCCTTTACATCAATCTCACCAAAATCAGCGTGGTCATATTCAATTTTAAATTTTTGCTTTTGATTCCCATCGTTAATGTTTGATGGTTGTTTTTGATTTATATCAAGTTTAACAAAGCTTTTTACATCATCTTCTGAAACTCTTCCAAATTTTTCAGACCCAGGAATTCTATTTATATCAGCACCAAGTTCTCTTGCAAATTTTCTCACTCTTGGACTGGCTAGTGCTAATTTATCTGATTTGTTAATATTCTGTAAATTAGCACTCATTTCTTTTTTTTCTAAAGGTTCAATTTGTTCGTTAATTTTTTTTGTATTATTGATTTCTTCGTTATCTATTTTTATATCTTCTTTTTTAAATAACTCTATCTTAAGAATTAGATCTCCCTCAGAAACCTTGTCACCTACTTTTACATTTATATTTGATATTTTACCTGAATGATCTGATGGCACTTCTACACTCGATTTATCGCTCTCTAGAGTAATGATTGAGTCACCTTTATTAATTTCTTGGCCATTTTTTACAAGTATTTCTATGATTTCTACATCTTTGAAATCACCTATATTTGGTACTTTTATATCAATTGTAGACATTAAACTTTAGTAGGTATTGGTTTTTCAGTATCAATTTTATATTTTTTAATCGCATCAACAGCATGTTTTGAAGATAACAATTGTTCATTTGCTAAAACACTCAATGCATATGTTGTTATATAATTTTTATCTACTTCAAAAAATTTCCTTAAATTTTTTCTTGTATCACTCCTGCCATAACCGTCTGTACCTAAAGAGTAAAAACTTTTGTTAATATAAGATCTTATTTGATCTGAATTTAATCTCATATAATCTGAAGCCGCCAAAATAGGACCTTCGGATCCTCCCAAACATTCTTCAATATAAGACTTTTTCCTCTTTTTATCTGGATGCAGTAAATTGTATCTTTCTGTCTCCATTCCATTTTTTCTCAACTCACTAAAACTTGTAACGCTCCACACTTCACTATCAATTTGATATTCCTCTTGAAGCATTTCTGCAGCACTCATCATTTCTCTCAGAATTGTTCCTGAACCGAGTAATTGAATTTTTGTTTTTTTATGTTTTTTAAATTCTTTTATTTTATACATCCCCTTAAGTATTCCTTGCTCACTATCTTTAGGCATTTCTGGATGGGTATAATTTTCATTCATTGTAGTAATGTAATAAAAAATATTTTCTTTTTTCTCATGCATTCTTTTTAAACCGTCTCTAAAGATTACTGCTAATTCATAAGCAAATGTTGGATCATAAGAAACACAATTTGGAATTGTTGATGATAATAAATGACTGTGTCCATCTTGATGTTGTAAACCTTCTCCAGCTAGAGTTGTTCTGCCGGAAGTGGCTCCTATTAAAAAACCTCTTGCCTGACTATCTCCAGCAGCCCAAGCAAAATCGCCAACTCTTTGAAATCCAAACATTGAATAAAATAGGTAAATAGGAATCATTTCTATGTCATGGTTTGTATAAGATGTTCCAGCTGCTATCCATGAAGACATTGATCCTGCTTCTGTAATTCCTTCCTCTAAAACTTGTCCTTTTTTATCCTCCCTGTACGAACTTAATTGTTCTGAGTCTACGGGTTCATACTTTTGGCCTTCGTGGGCATATATACCAATCTTTTGAAAAAAACCTTCCATTCCAAAAGTTCTAGCTTCATCAGGAATTATGGGTACCAATCTCGATGCTACATTTTTATCTCTTAAAAGATTAGTCAACATTCTTACTAAAGCCATGGTCGTTGACATCTCCTTATCACCGGTTGATTTTAACATCACGTCAAAAATATCTTCGGGAGGTGCTTTAATTGGTTTTGCAAACGTAGATCTTTCCGGAAGAAAGCCCCCTAATTTTAATCTTCTTTCTTTTAAATATTTAATTTCTTCGGAATTTTCTTTTGGCCTGTAATATTCTATATTTTTAACCTGATCATCTGTCAAAGGTACATCAAACCTATCTCTGTAATACATTAAATCATCTACATCTAGCTTTTTTTGTTGATGGGTAGTATTTATACTTTCTCCAGATTTGCCCATTCCATAACCTTTAATAGTTTTGGTTATTATTACTGTTGGACTTCCAATATTTTCCATTGCGCTATGATAGGCTGCATATACTTTATGTGGATCATGCCCACCTCTATTTAGTCTCCAAATATCTTTATCACTATATGATGAAACTAATTTTGATAATTCTGGATATTTTCCAAAGAACTTTTCTCTTACGTAAGCACCACCTTTTGCTTTAAATGCTTGATATTCTCCATCAACTGCCTCATTCATTCTTTTTATCAACAATCCGGTTTTGTCATTTGCTAACAGTGGATCCCAATATGATCCCCAAATTACTTTGAGCACATTCCACCCTGCACCTCTAAAACTTCCCTCTAACTCTTGAATTATCTTTCCATTACCACGGACAGGACCATCTAATCTTTGTAAATTACAATTAATTACAAATATTAAATTATCTAAATTTTCTCTTGATGCTAATGCAATTGCTCCTAAAGACTCAGGTTCATCCATTTCTCCATCACCTAGGAAAGCCCAAACTTTTCTATTTTCATCTTTAATTAAACCTCTGTTAATTAAATATTTCATAAATCTTGCTTGGTATATCGCTAACATAGGACCAAGGCCCATTGATACAGTTGGGAATTGCCAAAATTTATGCATTAACCATGGATGAGGATATGAAGATAAACCGTTAGGTCCTACCTCTTGTCTAAAATTATCCAATTGCTCTTTTGAAAGTCTTCCCTCTAAGAAAGCCCTTGAATATACTCCAGGAGCAGAATGACCTTGGAAATAAATAAGATCTCCTCCAAATTGATGATTTTTTGCTCTCCAAAAATGATTCATTCCCACATCATATAATGTTGCTGCTGATGCGAATGTTCCTATGTGTCCACCAAGTTCGGGAAATTTTTTGTTTGCCCTTACTACCATTGCCGCAGCATTCCATCTAATTAAAGATCTTATTTTTCTTTCAATATTTTGATCTCCTGATGATTTTTCTTCTTCATTGGGTGGAATGGTATTTATATATGGTGTGTTTTGTATGAACGGAATTCTTGATCCTTTCCTATATGACTGATCAATCAATTGTCGTAAAAGAAAATGCGCCCTTTCATTACCTGCATTGTCAACAACCGCATTTAAAGACTCTAACCACTCTTTAGTTTCTAGAGGATCTATATCATTAGTATGATTTATAGTAATTCTATCAACATCTTTTTTTATTTTTGATTGATATGAAATGTTGGGCTGTTCTATATTATTTTCTACTTCCAGACTTTTTTCAGCCTCTTGGATTATTTTTTCTGTTGTAGGAGGTAAGTCAGATTTTGTATCTTCTATTTTAGAATTAATGATTAAAATTGCATCTCCTTTTGAAACTTTGTCTCCCACTTTTACATTTATTTTTTCTACTATGCCTTCCTCGGTTGATGGGACCTCCACGCTTGATTTATCACTCTCAAGTGTAATTATTGGATCATTTTTTTTTATTTGATCGCCCTGTTTTACCAAAATCTCTATTATCTCTACATTTTCGAAATCACCAATATCAGGGACTGTTATTTGTTTGCTCATTGAATCAATAAATTCTTATTATACGCTCTTTTTAGAAAATAAGTATTTTTTTGGCCATATTTAATACAAATTTTGAACAATCTAAATAATTTATATGCACATTAGATATGCAAATTAGATATATTTTAAACAAAATAAGGTGCTATTTAATATCTCAGGATCAAAAAAGATCAAAAAATGATCTTGATGCGAAAAATTGGATACAAAATATTTTGCTAAAAAATTACCTTAAATCTTCAAATAAGAGTAATTGATAAATAAAAAAATTACATTAAAAGCTACTTTGGTAATAAAAGAGCGCCTGTAGCTCAACTGGATAGAGCGCTTGGCTACGGACCAGGAGGTTCTGGGTTCAAATCCTAGCAGGCGCACCAGAAAGGAATTAAGTGAAAGTATCTTTACAAAAATCAGTTGTTTATTTTTTTATAATTATAATTTTATTAATAATAACTTTAACGTTAATTTTATAATGAAAAGATTTAAACAGATTAGTAAAAATCCAGGATTTTTAAAAAATAACGGTGGACTTTTATTTCGTAGAGTTAAAAATAATTTGTATGAATTTAAAACAAAAATAAAAAAAATTCACTTGAATAAAGCAAAAATTACACACGGTGGATATATTTGTTCAGTCATTGACGCAGGGGCAGGTACTGCTGCTCATTATTCTGCAAATAAAAATCCTTGTGTAACTATATCCCTTAATATTAAATTTATAAGTCCCACTAAATTAAATGATGAAATAATAGGATCAGTTAAAATTGATAAAAAAACAAATTCTTTAGTATTTTTAAGTTGCATTCTAAAATCAAATAATAAAATAGTATCATCTGCCTCTGGCATCTGGAAAATACTTAATTATAATATCTCAGGTGCAGGTTTCGGAGGATAGATAAAAATATTTCGGTTTCTTAATTTTAGTGTTATTATTAAAAAAAATTTTAAATGAGAACATTTATAATTGTGATTCGGACACCTTTTATCCCATTTTTGTTCTTTTGGAGATACTAGATATAGTTATAGAAAAAAAATAGACACAAAAAGTTGAAATAGAAAATAAAAATGATTACAGCGGTACTTGGGCCAACAAATACAGGTAAAACTTACTTAGCGATTGAAACTATGCTTTCTTTTAAATCTGGAATGATAGGTTTTCCATTGAGGTTATTAGCACGAGAAGTATACGATAAAGTAATAAATAAAGTCGATCCATCCTCGGTAGCACTAATCACTGGTGAAGAAAAAATAATACCCACTAATGCCAAATATTTTTTATGCACTGTAGAGTCCATGCCAATTGATAAGAGGTTAGAATTTGTAGCTATTGATGAGATACAAATGTGTAATGATCATGAGAGAGGTCATATATTTACTGACAGACTTCTAAATTTAAGAGGAGAGAGACAAACAATGTTTATGGGCTCTCACACGATGAAAAATATATTAACTAATTTAAAGGAAAAAATAGAGTTTATTAATAAAGAGAGATTTTCAAAACTATCATTTTCGGGACACAAAAAAATTTCTAGAATAGAGAGAAAGAGTGCAATAATTGGTTTTTCAACTGAAGAAGTTTATGCAATTGCTGAATTACTAAGAAGACAAAAAGGTGGTTGTGCAATCGTTATGGGATCGCTAAGCCCAAAAACTAGAAATTCTCAAGTAGAACTTTATCAATCTGGTGATGTTGATTACTTAGTTGCGACAGATGCGATAGGAATGGGAATAAATATGGATTTAGAAAATGTATATTTTTCAAATCTTAAAAAATTTGATGGAAAAAAATTAAGAAGACTGAGTCTGGCTGAAATTGGACAAATTGCTGGTAGAGCTGGTAGATATTTGAATGACGGTAGTTTTGGTGTAACAGGTGAAGTAAAAAGTATAAACCCTGACGATATAGAATTAATTGAAAATCATAAATTTGAGGAAATAAATTTAATATTTTGGAGAAATTCAGATCTAGATTTTAGAAATACAAAAAGTTTAATTGCAACTTTAGACGAAAAACCGAGCAAAGGTTGGTTAAGAAGAATTAATGAATGTGAAGATGAAAAAGTACTTAAATATTTAATAAACAACGAAAGTGAAATTATAATTAAAGATGATGAAAAAAATCTGAAATTATTGTGGGAGTGTTGTCAAATTCCTGATTTTGTAAAGAAAAGTTATGGCAAGCATTTGGAAATTGTAAAAAAGGTTTTTAGTTTTTTATCTAGAAATAATGGCAAAATACCTAGTATATATTTTAAAGAGCAACTTAAATCTTTAAATAAAATAGAGGGAAACGTAGACTCAATATCAAACAGAATAGCTAATGTTAGAACATGGTCGTATGTCGCAAACAAGTCTAGGTGG
Organism: uncultured Pelagibacteraceae bacterium; assembly: GCA_902554335.1. Classification (GTDB taxonomy): domain Bacteria; phylum Pseudomonadota; class Alphaproteobacteria; order Pelagibacterales; family Pelagibacteraceae; genus Pelagibacter. Next base: position 31,119 of record CACDOD010000001.1, on the reverse strand, counting down.
GTTGAAAATAGCGATTATTGGATAGAAAGAACTAAACTTTTAGAAGATAAACTTTCGGATAGACTTCATGAAGAATTAACCAAAACATTTATTGATAAAAGAGCTAGTGTTTTAGCAAAAGGATTGAAACAAGATATTGCTTTCAAGACTGAAATCATTGAAAACAAGAAAGTCAAAATTAATGATCAGTTTATAGGAAATTTAATCGGATTGAAGTTGGAATTGGACCTTAAAGTTGATGCTTTAGACGCAGATATTAAATCCCTAAAAAAAGCAGCAAGACAAACTGTTATGCCCGAAATTTTAAGTAGAATTAATCAAATTATAACTACTAATTTAATCGAAATTAGAAAAGATTTTAAAATTTATTGGAGCAACTCACCAATAGCAAAACTTCAAAAGGGAAAGGATTATTTATCTCCTGAAATAGATTTGATAATAGATGACATGATTGAGGTCAATGACAGAAATAAATTAAAGTTATTTTTAGAAAAATGGATAATAAATAAAATTAAACTTGAGCTAGATAATTTAATTCAATTAAAATACATAAAAGATAACAATTCTGAAACCAGAGCCTTGGCTTATAATTTATATGAAAACAACGGTGTTGTTAAAAGAGAGAAAGTAAAAACTATATTAGAAAAATTAGGGCAGGATCAAAGAAAAATTTTAAGAGATAACGGGGTCAAATTTGGAAGATATCATATCTTTTTGTATAAGCTTTTTAAGCCAAGCTGCGTATCTCTTAGGATAATGTTATGGAAAAATTTTTATCAAAAGTATTATGAGTTGGAACCACCGATTTTTGGATTAAATTTTTTAGATAATAATAAGAGTTTAAATAAAGATTTTATGCTTTTATGTGGTTTCGAAAAATTTAACAATATCTTTGTAAGAATTGATATACTTGAAAGATTGTTTATAATGATTTTAAATTCTAATAAAGATAACCGAAATAAAAATCAAGATATAAAACTTATTCCTGAAATGCTAAACTTACTTGGCTGTAACAAAGAAAGTTTTGTAAAACTGTTAAAACATATGGATTACAAAATATTTGAAAAAAACGACGATATATTCTTTAAATATGCCCCATTGAGAAAAAGCTATAAAAAAAATAGAAATAAGATTAACTTAAATGATAATCCTTTTAATAAACTAGCTGAGTTAAATTTAAAATAATGTTAAATTTTTTTAAGAAAAATCAAGATGAGTCAAATAATACTTTGTCTGTTACCTCATTAGCATGTTTATTAATACATGCGGCAAAAATTGATGAAAATTATTCTACTAAAGAAAAAAAGATAATTGAAGAAACACTTGTCAAGCTAGGAGTAGATGAAAAAAAAATTTTGGATATTATGAATGAAGCAGAGATCTTAGAAAAAAATTCAAATCAGATTTTAGATTTTACAAAAGAAGCAAAAAATTTAAAACAAGATGATAAAATAATACTAATAGAAGCATTGTGGAGCATAATTTATTCGGATAACAATGCTGACATGTATGAAGCCAGCTTAATGAGAAGACTTGCGGGCTTAATATATCTAGACAATAAAATTGTTGGTGCTATTAAAGAAAAAATCAAAAAAAATCTATGACGTATCTGGTTAACGACAAATGTATTAAATGTAAATTAATGGATTGCGTTGAGGTTTGTCCGGTAGACTGTTTTTATGAGGGAAAAAATATGCTTGTAATTAAACCAGATGAGTGTATAGATTGTGGCGTTTGTGAACCAGAGTGTCCTATTAATGCTATAGTTCCAGATACAGAAAAAGGTAGTGAGGAATGGTTGGAATTAAACAAAAAGTATTCAGAAATATGGCCAAACATATCTCAAAAAAAAGATCCACCAAAAGATAACGAAAAGTATAGAAATGAAGAAAATAAATTTGAAAAATATTTTAAAGAAAACCTTTAATAAGAAAAAGACAAAGACAAAGACAAAGACAAAGAAAAAAGATAATAAAAAAAATCTTAAATTAAAAAAAAATAATAAAATAAAATCATTAAAAAAAACTTCTATAAAGCAAAAAACTTACTTAAAAAAAAATATTCAAAACGCTGTTAAAAATGAAACTCAAAAAAATCAGCCACTTAGGATAAGTAAATTAAATGAGCAAAAACCTGAAATAAAAAAAATTAAAAAACAAGATAGTGAAAAAAAAATTTATAAGCTTAAAGAGTATGTTGTGTATCCAAAACATGGCGTAGGTCAAATAACTGAATTTAAAAAAATTAGCATTGGAGGAATAGAAGTGGAAAGTTATTTACTTAAATTCGAAAAAGATAAAGCAACAGGTATGGTCCCTGTTAATAAACAATCACACTTAAGACCTCTGGCTACAGTTAATCAAATAAATAAATGTATTAGTATTCTTAAGGGTAAACCTAAAATTAAAAGATCAATGTGGAGTAGAAGAGCACAAGAATATGAAAGTAAAATTTCTTCAGGAAAAATATATGAGTTAGCAGAAGTTGTAAGAGATTTGAATAAGGGTGACGATCTGATGATTGATCAGTCTTACAGCGAAAGACAATTATTTGAAAAAGCATACGATCGTCTGCTATCAGAATTTAATATTGTACTTGGAACTTCTCTAGAGGAAACGCAAAAAAAATTGGATAAAGCCCTAAAAAGAAATTTAGAAGCGCAAAAAACTAAAATGGAAAAAACTAGCAATATTCAAGATAATGAAAATCAAATTGAAGCAGAGGATATAGGAGAACCTCCTATAGATTCAGAACAAATAGACTAAAAAAAAACGCTTCTCACGCATACGCCATGAGAAGCGTTATCAGTTAAAAAGAATACTAAATTATCTTCTTCTTCTTCTAGCTTTTTTCTTAGCTTTTTTCTTAGTTTTCTTTTTAGCAGCTTTTTTTCTTCTTTTAGCCATTTTTAGCTCCCTTTAATTAACGAATCTTTATTGATTCGTTTGTTAATATCTTTTTTATTTTTTTTGATTGGTGATGTCAAACATTAATTTTTTAAAAAAAATTTAAAAATTTTTATTTTTAAAAAAATTTTAAGCATAATTAAAAAAGTTAAGTAATTAGCGATTAATTTAAGTTTTTTTTTAATATAAATTTTGAAATTCTTTTTTGTACTTGTTAATAATTTTAAATCTTTTTAACTTTAATGTTGGTGTCATCATTCCATTTTCAATTGTAAAATTTTCTTTAATAATAAAATATTTTTTTATTTTTTCTACTTTTGTAAGATTATTATTTATTTTTTCTAATTCTCTGTCTAAATTTTCTTTTTTATTTTCAAATTGTTTATTTAGAATTATTAGAGCAACTAAGTATGGTTTATAATCCCCATATACAATCGCTTGATCTATCATTTCGCAACTTGTTAAAATATTTTCAATTTTCAATGGTGAAATATTGTCTCCTCCTGGGGTAATTAATATATTTTTTTTTCTGTCAGTTATTTTTAAATAATTATTTTCAAATTTTCCTATATCACCAGTATGTAACCATCCATTTTTTAAAACTTTTTCTGTCTCTTTCTGATTATTCCAATACCCTAGCATGACATTTTCTCCTTTAACTAAAATTTCTCCATCATCTGCTATTTTAACTTCATTACATTTAAAAGGAATCCCTACAGTTTCTATTCTTATATCGTCTATAGGATTGCAGCTTACAACCGGCGAAGTTTCGGTAAGACCATATCCTTGTAAAGTTGGCAGGCCTATTGCATTTAAAAAAGTACCAATTTCTTTATCAAGTGCACCGCCTCCAGATACAAAGGTCTTTAAGCTTCCTCCAAATTGATTTTTGATTTTACTTCTTACTAATTTTTCAACAATGAAATTCATAAATCTTTCTGAAATTGACATATTTTCTTTTTTCAATTTTTTAGCACCTAACCTTAGAGTATTGTTTACCAAAATTTTCTTAAAACCTGTCGCTTTATTAAAAGTTGCGTTAATTTTTTGGTGAAGATTTTGATAAAATCTGGGTACAGCTGTCATAATGTGCGGTGAACAATCAGACATATTTTTGATTAATTTATCTATGCTTTCTGCATAATATACTTCTGCACCTACTGCTATTTGAATAAATTGTACTGCATGTTCATAAGAATGAGATAAAGGTAGCCAGGTTAGAAATCTAGTTTTTTTGTTTAAAATTGGTTTTAATAATTCATAACCTCCCTCACAATTACTTAATATACCTCCATGACTTAAAATTACCCCTTTTGGATCACCTTGTGTTCCTGAGGTATAAATAATACATGCTGGATCTGATCTGTTTGAATTATTTTTAAAATTGATTAAATCATTTTTAATTTTAGAATTAATTAAATTTTGCAAATTAATATAATTATTTTGATCGAATGCGCTCAATTTTTCAAATGAAAATATTTTTTTTATAAAAGAAGTTTTTTCACAAATTTTTTTGACTTTGTTAAATTGTTCATCATTAGATACAATAACTACACTTGGGGAACAATCATTTATAATATATTCATAGTCTCTAGCCACATATGTAGTATATGCAGGTACAGATATTCCTCCTGCTAACATTATAGCCAAATCAGAAATCATCCATTCAGGTCTATTTTCAGAAATAAGCAAACATCTGTCACCTTTTTGAATTAATTTTGATATTTCACTTGCAAGTTTTAAAACGATAGACTCAACTTCTTTCCAAGAAAAGCTTTTTTTTGGCTCTTTAAGACTAGTCAAAAATATTTGATCTTTATTTTGCTTTACACATTGCTCAAAAAATAATTCAACAAGGTTATTATATTTTTTTAAATTCATAATTAACTGGTGGGCGAAGAGAGAATCGAACTCTCACTTCTTGCGAAACACGATTTTGAGTCGTGCGCGTCTACCAGTTCCGCCATTCGCCCTTTAAAATATTTATTAATTATTAATAGTATAAAAATTATTAATATAATAAAAGTAAATATGTTCCAAAAACTTTATAATAAAACTATTAATCTTGCAGGAAATAAGAACTCAAAATTCTTTTTAGGCTTTGTATCTTTTATTGAAAGTTTTATTTTTCCAATTCCTCCTGATGTTTTTATTATACCTATGACAATTGCAAAACCAAAAAAGTGGATAAAAATTGCTCTAATAGCTACAATAGGATCTGTTCTAGGAGCTGTTTTAGGATATTTTATTGGTTACATTTTTTTCAATGAAATAGGTATAAAAATATTTGAGCTTTATGGAGTGGATAATACATCATTCTTAAAAGATAAAGTCTCCTCAGGTGGAGGCGTAATTGCATGGATGACACTTCTTGCTATTGCTGGGTTCACACCAGTACCATTTAAACTACTTACTATTACTAGTGGGTTTGTTAATTTTAATCTTTTTTATTTTATTTTTATCTCTCTTTTAACAAGAGGATCCAGGTTTTTTATAATAGCCTTTCTAATAGGAAACTTTGGACCTACAATGAAGAAAATTATTGAGAAAAAATTAATTACTCTTTCGATAATATTTTCAGTCATTGTAATTTTGGTGGGTTTTCTAGTTTATAAATTTTTAGTAAATTTTATTACTTAGATGTTGGAAAAAATTTATAAATTATTTTATCCTATTATTTTTTCTATCTGTCTCTTTACTGTTCTATCTGCTCTTTACATTGAATATATTTTATCTGTGCCTGCTTGTAAGTTATGTCTTTACCAGAGAATTCCTTACATATTTTCAATAATAATATGTTTTTTGGGTTATTTTTTTCCAAAAAAAAATATATTTATTTATCTAATTATTTTAACCTTTTTTTCTAGTGTAATTATTTCTGGGTACCATATTGGTATAGAAAATAGTATTTTTACAGAATTTTCTGGATGTGTTAATGAAAATGTAAATACAATTGATAAGACTGAATTATTACAAAGTTTGAACAGTTTTTTGCCCAACTGCAAGAATGTAAACTTTAAAATTTTTGGTATATCGCTTGCGACTATAAATTTTATATTATCGATTGCTTTAATATTTATTAGTATTAAATACTTTTTTTATGAAAAAAACAGATAAAAAAAAATTAGAAGAATTTATTCGTGTAGACCATGCAGGTGAAAGAGGTGCAATAAAAATTTATGAAGGTCAACTATTAGCTTTAAGTACTTTTAATAAAGATGAAAAATTAAAGAAACTTATAGAAGATATGAAAGTACATGAAGAAGAGCACTCTGAATATTTCGAAAATGAAATTAACAAAAGAAACATTAAACCAACTAGATTTTTAAAATTATGGGATTTATTAGGTATTGGACTTGGATTTGGATCTACTTTACTTGGTAAAAAAGCTGCTATGCTATGCACAGCATCTGTAGAGGAGGTTATAGACAAACACTATCAAAATCAAATTGATAATATTGGTGAGGATGAAATAGAACTTAAAAATAAAATCATTAAATTTAGGCAAGACGAATTGCATCATAAAGATATAGCGTTTGAAGAAGGCGCCTCTAAAGATGGCTTTTACAAAGTCTTAGACGGTATAATAAAAACAGGCTCCAGAATTGCAATTAAAATTTCTGAAAAATATTAAACTAGTTTTCAAGCTCTACGTCCCAATACAAATAGTCCATCCAACTCTCATGTAAGAAATTTGGTGGAAAATTCTTACCATTTTTATGAAGATCCTCAGTTGTTGGTGCGAAAGGTAAGGATGACAATTTCATTCCTGATTTTTCTAATAATCTCCCACCTTTTTGAACATTACAATTTGAACAAGCTGTAACAACATTTTCCCAATTTGTCTTACCTCCTTTAGATCTTGGTAGCAAATGATCAAATGTAAGTTCATTTTTACTTCCACAATATTGACATGAAAACTTATCTCTTAGAAAAACATTAAATCTGGTGAAATTTGGATTTCTTAGTGGTTTAATATAATCTTTAAGCGCTATTACACTTGGCAGTTTCATACTAAATGATGGGCTTCTAACTACTCTATCATAGTAACTTACTATAGAAACTCTATTTAAAAAAACTGACTTAATCGAATCTTGCCAGCTCCATAATGACAATGGATAATAACTCAATGGTCTATAATCAGCATTTAATACTAAAGCAGGGCATTTTTCTAAAGAAACATTTTGATTAAACATAAGTGAAATTCTAACTTATATATTTTTTAAAATCAACAAAACAAATTAAATTTTAAGTTGTCACTTAAAGAAATAAATTTTTTTTTATAAAATTTAAAGCCATGCTTGATGCGTCAATTGGTATATGATGACCACAATTTTTAAATATTTTTGTTTTTATTTCAAACTTGTTTCTTTCAAAAAAATCTTTTGATTCGAGTAGAAAACTAGAGCTTACAATTTCATCTTGATCACCATGTGTTAAAAGTATTTTGCTTTTATTTTTTATTCTCGATTGAAGGTTTTCTTTATTAATTATTTTACCTGAAAATCCAACTATACAATTAAATTCATCTTCTGATGTAACACCGACATTGATCGACAACATGCATCCTTGACTGAACCCCCCCAATACAACATTATTATTTGACAAGTTATATTTAATTTTTACCTCTTCAATAAATTTATTAATAATGATCTCTGCATTTAAAGACTTTTTTAAAATGTACTCTTCGTTGTTCGATGATAAATCAAACCACTGATAACCTTGTGGATTAATATCACATATCTCATGTCCATTTGGACACAAAAAAACTGTATTTTTTAGAAATCTTTTCCAATTAAGTGTTAATACACTTATGTCTTTTCCATCTCCACCATATCCATGCAATAATATGACTGCATTTTTAATTTGTTCATTATTTTCAGGAGAGATGATTGTTGTATCAAGGCAAAATGTCATAATAATAATGATTTATAATTTATACTTTTAATATATATATCACATTATGATATCAGGAACTTTAATCAAAATCGTCTCTGTTGTTTTGTTACTTTTAGTAGCTATAGTTCTTCTTTTAGGTATAGCTAATTTATTTAAAGGTGGGTCAAAAAAAGCGTCCAATAAATTGATGCAATTAAGAGTGATTTTGCAATTTATCGCCATAATTGCTTTAGTTGCTTTTGCGTATTTTTTTAAGAATTAAAACTTAATCAATTGATAAAAATAAGTTAAATCAAGTAAATATAAATAATAATTATGAATAAGAATAAAAAACCTTTCTGGAGCACAAGAATTAAGGGCAAAATAGCTCCAAATTTTCAAAAAGTTTCTAGCTCAATTTATTTCGATAAAAGATTATTTAGAGAAGATATAAGGGCATCTATCGCTCATGTAGAAATGTTGAATAGACAAAAATTGATTAATCTCAAAGTTAAAAATAAGTTAATTTGGGGATTAAAAAAGATACAAAATCAGATTATTAAAAAAAAATATATATTTGATTATAGAGATGAAGATATCCATATGAGCATTGAAAAGAAACTTTTTGAACTAATTGGGGAGGATGCTGGCTTCATACATACCGCGAGATCAAGAAATGACCAAGTTTTGGTTGATTTAAAAATTTGGATGAATGAGTCAAATGAAAAATTAATAAAATTATTAGATCAAACAAAAAATAATTTTTTAAAAATTGCTGAAAAAAATATATATACAATTATGCCAGGTTTTACGCATTTAAAAAATGCTCAACCTATTTCTTTTGCACATTATATTTTAGCCTATGTTGAGATGTTTATTAGAGATAAAAGAAGGTTTAAAAACAATTTTTATAATCTCCAAGAAAACCCTTTGGGTTCAGGTGCTTTATCAGGTACTTCATTTAATATTGATAGAAATTTTACAACCAAAAAACTTGGATTTAGAGTTCCTACTGGAAATTCTATAGATACTGTTTCTGATAGAGACTTTGTTTTAGACTTCCTTTATACATCATCCGTATGTGCAATGCATATATCAAGATTTGCTGAAGAATTTATAATTTGGAACTCAGATGCATTTAAACTTATACATTTAAATGATAATATAGTTACAGGATCTTCAATTATGCCTCAAAAAAAAAATCCTGATCCTTTAGAATATCTAAGAGGAAAAGTTTCTAATTCTTATGGTAATTTATTTTCCATGATGACTATTCTGAAAGGTTTACCCTTATCTTACTTTAAAGATCTTCAAGATGATAAAAAAATTGTTTTTAATACATTTGATGGTTTAATGGACTCACTTAAAGTATTAAATGAGGTTTTAAAAAATTTTTCAGTTAATAAAAACGAAATGATAAATTTAGCAAATAAAGGCCACATAACTGCAACTGATCTAGCTGACTATTTAGTAAAAAATTTTAGTTATCCATTTAGAAAGTCGTATCTAATTACTGCTAAAATAATAAATTATTGCGAAAAAAATAAAATAAAACTGTCTGATTTATCAATAGAAGAAATAAAAAAAATTGAACCCAATGTAAATAATGAGGTAATTAAAGTATTTGATCTAAAATATTCAGTAAATTCCAAAAAATCCTATGGTGGAACATCTTTTGAAAATATCAAGAAAATGATAAAAAAATATAAAAATGCTTAAAAAAATAATCATCATTTCATTTCTTTTAATTTCAATATTCGCATGTGGAAAAAAAAGTGATCCTGTTTATGAGAAAAAATCAGGGTTGATTAAAATGAAAGTCTATGGAACAAGTAATAGTTAATATTTAAGTTTTTAAATTAAAATTCTATATGCTTTACAAAAATAATAAACTTTTAATTGATAAAATTTCTGTAGATAAGATTATTAAGAAATTTGGAACTCCAGTTTATTGTTACTCATATGATCAATTAAAAAAAAATATTGTTAAATTTAAAAATAATTTTAACAAATTTAATCCTATAATTTGTTTTTCAGTAAAAGCGAATAACAATTCAAGAATATTAAGAGAACTGTCGAATTTACATTTAGGAGCTGATGTTGTGTCTAAAGGTGAATTAATTTTAGCCTTAAATTCAAAAATTAATCCAAAAAAAATTGTTTTTTCTGGTGTTGGAAAAACTTTTGAAGAAATAGAATTTGCAGCAAAAAAAAAAATTCTCTTAATAAATGTAGAGTCAGAAAGTGAAATAGAAACGATTAAAAAAGTCGCAAAAAAAAATAAAAAAAGTATTGATATAGGAATAAGACTAAATCCTAATGTTGATGCAAAAACAATAAGACAAATAACTACTGGCAAATATTCAAATAAATTTGGTCTTATAGAAAAAGATACTATCAAATTAATTAAAAAATATAAATCATCAAAATATTTAAGCATAAAATGTTTAAGCGTTCACATAGGTAGCCAGATAACAAGTCATGTTCCATATTTGAATATGTTAAAATCTATTCAAAAAATAATAGATAAAACAAAATTTAATTTTGAGTATGTGGATCTAGGTGGTGGTATGGGTATAAATTATGGGGAAAATAGAAGAAATCTCGATTACAAAAAATACTCGAAACAAATTGAAAAATTTATAGAAAAAAATAAAGTAAAAATAATATTTGAGCCTGGAAGATCAATTATTGGTAACGCAGGTTATCTATTATCAAAAATAATTTATATAAAAAAAACTACTAAAATAAATTTTATTATCCTTGATACAGGAATGAATGATCTTATAAGGCCTGCATTGTATAAAGCTTTTCATAAAATTATACCTACCAAAAGAAAGTTTGGAAGGATATTTAAAAAACATGAATTTGTAGGTCCTATATGCGAAACTACTGATAAATTCCTTTCAACAAAATATTATCAAAAATTAAACGAGGGGGATAATGTTGTAATTTGTGATGTAGGAGCATACGGAAAAGTTCTAAGTTCAAATTATAACCTTAGAAACAATGCTGACGAAATTATAATTAAAAATTCAAAAGTTTTTAAAATTGGGGAAAATAATACTTTAAAAAAGTTGATTAATAGATGATCAGATCATTAATTTTTAATTTTTTTTTTTATTTTGGAACGGTTTTTGTCTGCATAGCTTTCTTGCCTGCACTTATTTTGCCCCAAAAAATTACTCTTTTTGGTGGTAAATTATTAGGTCACTGGATTAAGTTTTGTTTGTATTTTTTTTTATCAGTAAAAATTAAAGTTAAAGGAATTGAAAATATTCCTAAATCTTCTCCATATTTTATTGCATCTCTTCATCAATCATTGTTCGAAACGTTTTTCTTACAAGCAATTTTTAAAAATCCAGTTTTTATATTAAAAAAGGAATTATTGAAAATTCCAATTTTTGGTTGGCATTTAAAAAAAATTGGATCAATATCGATAGACAGAGACAGGGTAACCAAAGAAAATTTAGGCTTCTATGACAAAATTTTATCAACAACAACTAATTCAAGTAGACCAGTAATTATTTTTCCACAAGCCTCAAGAACACCAATTAATGATAAAACTCCTTTCAAAAAAGGAGTTTCAAAAATTTATGAAAAACTTAATTTTATTTGTGTTCCTGTGGCGCTAAATTCTGGAGATGTTTGGCCCAAATCTGGAAAATTAAAATCTAACAAAACAATTACTATAAGTATACTAAATCAAATACCAGCTGGTTTAAAAGTTGATGATTTTCAAAAAAAAATTGAGCTAGATTTGTATGAAGAGTTAGAAAATATTCGTTAGCCTTTCATTGGCATTATCACATAAATACTATCAAAATCTGATGGATCTTTAATTAAAGCCGGTGAACCTGATTCTTTTAAATAAATTTCAATTTTATTACCATCTAAAATTGAAGCAACGTCAATTAAATATCTAGGATTAAAACTTATTTCTAGTTCGTGCGCAAATTTAACTGGAAGACTTTCATTTCCATCACCACTATTGCTACTGTTAACTGATAAATCTAAGTTATCATTTGCTAAACTCATTCTTAATCCATCTTTTTTGTCTAAAGAAACAGAGGCAACTCTATCAACAGAGGTAAGGAAAGGTTTTAAATCGATTTCCAATTTTTTTTGATTATCTTTCGGAATTACTTGAAAATAATTTGGAAACTTTCCATCAATTAATTTAGATATCAATATTATATTATTAAATTCAAATTTTATTTTTGATTTTAAATTTGATATTATTACATCACCATTATAATCATCTAGCAAAGAGCATAATTGAAAAATTGTTTTTTTTGGAAGAATAATAGGTTCAAAATTTATTTCATCTGCTAATAATATTTTAGAAACAGCCATTCTATGACTATCTGTTGCAACTGCTGTGAGATACTTTTTGTTTTCATTATCAGTTAGATGTAAAAATATACCACTTAAGTAATGTCTTGTCTCATCGTTTGATATAGAGAACTTACATTTATTAAGCAATTTAAGTAATTGTTTTGAATTAAGTTTAAACTCATTTTCACTGAAATTCGACTCTGTTAAGGGAAACTCTGATGCCTTCAAGCAGTTTAAATTAAATGATGATTTATCAGACTCCACATTGATTTTGTTTTCATTCACTAAATTAAATTCAATTTTTTTCTCATTATTAAATTTCCTTACAATATCATACATAATCGAACATGAAGTGGTAGTTTCGCCTTCTTCAGAAATTTTTATATTTGAGATATTTTGAATAAAAATTAAGTCTAAGTCTGTTGCTGTAATTTTAAGGTTATCATTTTTTGCCTCAAGAAGAACATTCGATAAAATAGGTAAGGTACTTCTTTTTTCTATTACGCCTTGGCAATAATTTAATGAGTTTTGCAAATCTTTTTGATTTACACTAAATTTCATCTTGTTTGTTATATAAAATCTTATTTTTTAAAGTGTCTATTTTAATATTTAATTCATTATCTTCTTTTCTTAGCTTCTCTATAGTTTTTACAGAGTGAATGACTGTAGTATGATCTCTATTAGAAAAGTATCTTCCAATTTCAGGTAGGGACTTTGATGTAAGCATTTTTGACAAATATATTGCTGCCTGTCTCGGTCTTACTAAATATCTTGATCTTCTTGAAGAAAGCATTTCATTTTTACTAATCTTAAAGAATTTACAAACGATTGTTTGTATAGAGTCAATTGTAACTTTGTTTTCATAAATATTTAATAAATCTTTTAATATTATTCTAGCCTCAGATAAGTTTGGAACTCTATTATAAATTCTAGAAAACGAAACTATTCGATTTAATGCTCCAACTAATTCTCTAACACTTGATTTAATTTCAGAACAGATAAAATTTTGTACTTCCTGAGATATATCAACATTACTTCCATTGAAAACTTTTAATTCTAGAAGTTTATTTTTTATTATTTCTGATCTTAAATTAGTGTCTGGGTTCTGAATATCCACAACTAAGCCACCAGAGAACCTTGATTTAATCCTTTCTTGTATTCTACTAAGTTTGCTTGGAGGTCTATCAGCTGTTAATACGATTTGAGAACCTTTATCCAATAAGGCACTAAAAGTATGAAAAAATTCTTCCTGCAATGCCTCTTTTCCATTCATAAATTGAATATCATCTATCAATAATACGTCAGTATTCCTAAAGTAATCTTTAAATTTTATCATTTCATTAGATTTAATAGATTTAACAAAATGATACATAAATCTCTCAGCAGATATGAACAGTACTTTTTTTTCTTTTTTAAGTTTTAAACCTATTGCGTTTAATAAATGGGTTTTACCCATACCTACTCCTGAATATAAATATAAAGGATTATAAACAGACAATGAATCTGTAATTTTTTTAGAAGCCTCATAAGCTAAACTATTACTTGGTCCAACAATAAAATTTTCAAAATTTTTATTGGGATCTATCCTGTTATATTGAATAAATGAGTCTTTAATGAAAGCAACGTTTGAGCCTATATCGTTTGGCAGTATTTGATTTTTTAAATTAGCCTTGTTATGATTCTCATAATCAATTTTTGAAATTGAATTTATTTTGAATTCAATTCTGCTAATTTTTTTATTATGAGATTTTATTATTTGAAGAACATTATCTAAATATCTAGAAGTGATCCAATCTCTAATAAACCTTGTAGGAACTGATATTATTAAATTATCGAGGTTTGTTTCCAATAGATCCATTTTTTTTAACCAACTTTCAAAAACTTCTCTACCAAATTTTATTTTAAAATCTTCTTGTATCAATTCCCAATTTAAAGCTTCTGTTTTTGCTTGGTTTAAATCTTGATTTAAGGAATTTTTCATCGAAACCTTTTTAATCTTAAATAATTATTTTATGCAAATAATTTATTTTTTTTTTGAAAAAAAAATGTAATCCTAAATTGAAAAATTTAAAGTTGTAAAAAATAAAATCTTAGATTGAATTTAAAATAGAAAATTTTTGGTTGTAAATAATTATAAATAAAAATTATATCAAGTTTGTTTACTTAATTATTTATATATTTAGTGTTAATGTTTTATATAAAATACAATAGGTTGATGCACCTAATACAATAGGTTGATTCAATTATAAAGAGTTTATTCTTTTTGTTATTCTTGAAACATTCCTTGATGCGTTTTGCTTTTTTACTACTCCAGTTTTTGCAATCTTCATCAATTCAGAATTAAGTTTAGGAAGAAAACTTAGTGCGGCTTTTTTATCTTTTTTTTCAATTAGAAGGTTAATTTTCTTTATTGCAGTCTTATATCTGCTTTTTCTAGACTTATTTACTAGGGTTTGTCTTTGAATTCGTCTATTTGTTTTAATTGCTGATTTAGTATTGGCCATTAGCGCGATTGTATAGCTTGGATACTTTGTATGGTCAATTAATTTTTTTTGATTATTTTTGACAAAAATTACACATGTAGGTTGATCTATTTGTTATATTTAACTTAACAATTGTCCCTGGGCATAATTTATTTTTACACTTTTTATTTTCCCTATCGTATACTCTAAATTCTTTTTGATATAAACCTTCGTTTCCTTTTATTGAAAGAAAATTACTGATTGTAGTGCCTCCTTTTTTAATTGATCGCTTCAAAACTTTGTTTGTGTAAAAGATGATTTTATAAATTTCTTCATCATTAATATTAGCTGAAGATTTTAAAGGATTTATTTTTGAGAAATTTAAAATTTCACTTGAATATATATTACCTAAACCAGATACAAATTTTTGGTCAATTAAAGTATTTTTAATATTTTTGGTTTTTTTACTTAGATAATTTTTTATATAACTAAAATTGAACTCGTTTTTAAATGGATCTGGACCAAGTTTACTGAAATAATTATTTAAGCTATTTACACTTTTAAATAGTTTGATAAATCCAAATCTTCTTGGGTCGTTAAATATTATTTTAAAATTCTTAAAATTAAAATAAATGTGATTATGTTTTTTTGGAAGGTTTTTAGATTGATAGAAACTTAGGTTTGTATTTTTAAAACTTCTATTATTTTTAATTAAGTGCAAAGTCCCTGACATTCCTAAATGAATTGTTAAGAATAATTTATTTTTGAACTCGATTACTACGTATTTAGATATTCTTTCAACTTTAATGATTTTTAAGTTTACTAGCTTTTTAGATAAATCTTTTGGAACTGGAAATCTAAGATTTTTATTTTTAACTATGATTTTTATTAAAATTTTATTCTGAATATATTTTTCAAGTGACTGTTTTACTACTTCTACTTCTGGTAATTCTGGCATATCAGACTATATTAATATTAAAAAAAAAAATAAAAATGCAACAAAAACTACAAAATACAAAAAACTTGGTTTCGAATGTTTTTAACAAAGTTTCAGATAAATATGACCTTATGAACAATTTAATGTCTCTTGGAACTCATAACTCTTGGAAGAAGCAATTAATATACTCAATGCAGCCAAAAATTAATAAAAAATTAATTGATGTGGCATGTGGAACTGGGGATATTGCTAAATTTTTCATGGAAGCTACAGATCAAAATTCTAAAATCTATTGTGTTGACCCTAATAAAAAAATGATTTCTCATGGAAAAAAGAAACTTGGAAATTTCAAAAATATATCTTGGAAAATTGCTTCTGCTGAAAAACTACCATTTCGTGACTCCCAATTTGATTATTACGTAATTAGCTTTGGATTAAGAAATACAAAAAATTTAAATAAAGCATTATCTGAAGCTTTTCGGGTATTAAAAAAGGGTGGAAAATTTTTTTGTCTAGAATTTTCAAAAATTGATAATGATGCTTTAAATTTTATTTATCAAAATTACTCAAAATTGATACCAATTATTGGTGAGTTTGTTGTAGGTGATAAAGAGCCTTATGAATATTTGGTAAAAAGTATTAATGAATTTGTCAACCAGGATGAGCTTATCTATCTAATGAAAAAAAATAATTTTGTGAAATGTAAGTATAATAACTTAAACGGTGGTATTGTTGCAATACACAGTGCTTGGAAGATTTGATGATAAAAAAAATTATCACACTAATCATAATTGGAAGAAAACTAGCTCTTTCTGATGCACTTAACATCGTATCAAAAGTTTATAAAATTCCAATTTTAATTAAAATATTTTTTAGTTTACTTGGTTTATTTGGTAAGAAAAATTTAAACCAAAATTTTAACGAGGAAGAAAGATTGTGCAGATCGATGGAGGCAATGGGCATAACCTTTATCAAACTTGGTCAATTTCTCGCAACTAGACCAGATATAATCGGAGAAAAATTGTCTGATCAGTTACAAACACTGCAGGACAAAGTCCCGGCTTTTTCAAAAGATGTTGCCCTTCAAGAAATAAAGAAAGGTTTAGGAAGTGAAAATTTTAATGACTTTATTAATATTTCAGAACCAATCGCAGCGGCATCTATTGCTCAAGTTCATAAAGCACAAATAAAGGAAGATAATATTTTAAAAGAAGTTGCAATTAAAGTTTTGAGGCCAGATATCAAAAAAGTTTTTAATGATGAGATAGAGGCTCTAATGTTGCTAGCATATATAATCGAGTCATTAATTAAAAAAACAAAAAGACTTAAACTTGTAGAAGTGGTTTTTTTATTGAAAGAAATTACAAACCACGAAATGGACTTAAGATTCGAAGCTGCTGCAGCAAATGAATTTTATGAAAATACAAGAAATGATGTTGGTTTCAAAATACCAAAAATATATTGGAAATTTACAAGTGAAAACGTGCTTACATTAGACTGGATCGATGCTATTTCAATAAGAGAGTTAGAAAAAATTAAATCGCTTGGTATTAACTGTAAAAGTTTAGCAAGTGACATTATTCAACATTTCCTTCGTCACGCGGTAAGAGATGGATATTTTCATGCTGATATGCATCAAGGTAACCTACTCATAGAAAATACTGGTCAATTAATATTTATTGATTTTGGTATAATGGGTAGGATTGACAAAATTAATAGAAGATTTTTGGCAGAAATACTTTATGGATTTATTCAAAGAGATTATAAAAAAGTTGCTGAGGTGCACATTGCTGCAGGATTAGTTCCAAAAGATGTAAATACAGAGGAGCTTGCGCAAGCTCTAAGATCCATTGGGGAGCCAATATTTGGTCAATCTGTAAAGGATATCTCGGGTGGAAAATTACTAAAACAATTGTTTGAAATTACAGAAAAATTTAATATGCAAACTCAACCACAGCTTCTTCTGCTTCAAAAAACTATGGTGGTAGTTGAGGGTGTGTCAAGAAAACTTGATCCAGATGCAAATATTTGGGAAATATCTAAACCTGTGTTGGAAAAATGGCTTAAAGAAACCAAAGATCCTGTGAAAGAAATAGGCAATATACTTAAAGATACTTCAGAGGTTTTGAAGAGACTTCCTGAGTTACCTCAGGTTATGGATAAAGCAAACCAAGCTTTGACATTTCTTGCTAGTGGACAAATTCCACAAAACTCCAATACCTATTCATCATTAAATGAAAAAAAATTGGAACTCAGATCTTTTAAAAATCAAAGTATTATTAGCTTATTATTTCTTGTAATTTTATCTATCATAGTATTTTAATTTCAAAATGAAAAATTTGTTTAATAAAAAAATATTACTTATTATTTGTGGTGGGATTGCTGCATATAAAGCATTAGAACTAATTAGAATCTTTAAAAAAAATCAGTGTAATGTAAAAACTATTTTAACAAAAGGTGCTTTAGAATTTGTTACACCTTTATCAGTAAGTTCACTCACAGGTGAAAAAGTTTTTACAGACTTATTTGATTACAAAGATGAAGCTGAAATGGATCATATTACTTTATCAAGATGGGCTGATGTTATTTTATTTGCTCCAATAACCGCGAACAAATTAGCCCAGTTAAGTCATGGACTAGCTGAAGATTTGGCTACAACTGTAGCGCTTGCTTCAAATAAGGATATTTTTCTTGCACCAGCCATGAATGTAAGGATGTGGGAAAATAATATAACTAAGAAAAACTTAATAAAACTTGTTTCATGTGGATATAAAATTATAGAACCTGAAATTGGGGAAATGGCTTGTGGAGAGTATGGATCAGGTAAGTTTTCTGATCCATTAAATATCTCAAAATCTATAAATAATTATTTCAAAAATATTGAGGAAAATAAGAAATTTAAAGCTCTAGTGACTGCAGGACCCACAAGAGAATATATCGATCCTGTCAGGTTTATTACAAATAGATCTTCGGGTAAACAAGGTTATGCAATAGCAAACGCACTTCAAAACAATGGTTTTGAAACAACTTTAATTTCTGGACCAACAAACCTTAAATCCCCGGATGGTGTTAAAACTATTAAAGTCAATACAGCTGAAGAGATGTATGAAAAATCAATTATAAATCTTCCTGTGGATATTGCGATATTTTCTGCGGCTGTGGCTGATTTTAAGGTAAAACAAAGCAATTTGAATAAAATAAAAAAAGAAACTTTTGAAAAACTCGAATTAGAAAAAACTAAAGATATTCTCAATTATATATCAAAACATAACAAATTGAGACCCAAGCTTGTTATTGGTTTTGCTGCGGAGACAAATAATATCGAACAAAACTCTATTAAAAAACTTAATGAAAAAAACTGTGATTGGATAATTGCAAATGATGTGTCAAATGAAAAAATAGGTTTTGACAGTGATTTTAATGAAGTTAAAATATTTAAGAGAAATGTATCAAAAGCTGAAAATATATTACTAGATACCAAAGAAGTTATTGCTCAAAAGATAGTAGAAAAAATATCTGACGAACTAAAAGCAAATGCTTAAAATCCTAATTAAAAAATTAAATTCTGACGTTAAATTGCCTAAATATAAAACAGATGGTTCTTCCGGAATGGATCTTATGGCGTATATTAAAGATCCTATTTATATTAAGCCTAAAAAATCAGAACTCATACCTACAGGACTATCAATAGCTATACCGAATAGTACTGAAATTCAGATTAGACCAAGATCTGGTCTAGCGGCTAAGAATAATATTTCAGTCTTAAATGCACCAGGAACAATAGATAGTGACTATCGAGGTGAGTTGAAAGTTATTCTTTATAATCATGGTGATGAAGAATTTATAGTAAATAATGAAGATAGAATTGCTCAAATGGTATTAGTTCCTATTATTAAAGCAAACTTGGAGGAAGTAAAAGATTTGCCAAAAACAATTAGAGGAGAAGGTGGTTTTGGCTCTACGGGTAAATGACAATTTTAAAAAAAAGTTATTTAGATAGGTACTCCAAACAAATAGTTCTCAAGAATGTAGGAATTTTAGGACAAAAAAAAATTACTTTATCAAAAGTTTTTATTGTAGGAGCAGGTGGTCTTGGATGCCCAATTGCTGATTTATTATGTAGAGCGGGGGTAGGGGAAATTGGCGTGATTGATAATGATAAGATTTCGTTATCTAATCTTAACAGACAAACATTATTTAATACTAGGGAAATTAATAAATATAAAGTGGATGTATTAAAAAAAAAACTTAGAAATATTAACCCTTTAGTTAAAGTCAATACATATAAAAAAAGGATTAATGAGGATAATATAAATAACCTTATCTCTAAATATCATATTATTATTGATGCATCCGATAATTTTCAAACAAAATTCCTATTAAATGAAAAGTCATTTAAATTAAAAAAAAAATTAGTAGTAGGTGCTATAAGTAGATATGATGGACATATCTTTGTATTTAATTTTAAAAATAAAGAAAATGCGTGTTTGAAATGTTTTTATCAAGAAAAACCGTCTGATGAAATTTTAAATTGCGATGATGAGGGAATATTAGGAACAACAGCTAATATAGTTGGTTCTTTACAAGCAAATGAAGTGTTAAAGTTAATTTTAGGATCAAGTAATGTCCTGAAAAACTCAATATTAATTTTAGATACTTTAAATCTAAAATTAAGGATAGTTAAATTTAAAAAAATAAGAAAATGTATATGCGATTAATATTTAGTTTGATTTTTTATATTTTTCTTTTTTTTAATTTCCATATATCTTTTGCAGATGAATTTGTTATGTTAAAAAATAATAAAGTAAATGTGAGATACGGACCAAGTTTCGAATATCCAATCAAATATATTTATTTAAAAAAATATTTACCAATAAAAGTAATAGACAAAAAAGAAAATTTTAAAAGAATAATTGATTTTAAACACAACAGTGGATGGATTCATATTTCACAATTGAAAAAATCTACCTCTGTAATTCTTACCAAAAAACAAGTTATTTTCTCAAAACCTACAAAATTTTCAAAACCAATTGCTGTTGTTGAAAAGGGAAAATTATTTTTAATAAAAAATTGTAAAAATAAATGGTGTAAGATTAAGGAAAACAATTTGTCGGGATGGATATTATTTGATAATTACTGGGGTAAATTGCCTAATTAAATGGGTCTTCCAAAACACAAGCAACGAGGTGTATTCTCGATTGCTCTCCACCATTAAAGAAATTATGAAATTTTTTATTATTTGTAATTGTTGCTTTTCCATCAGCAGGTATGTGCTTTGCAACATTTTCAATTACCATCATACATCCTTTGTTTGTAACTATAGGGATGTGTAATCGAGGCTCTGGATCTTTGTGCCAACTTAATGTTGATCTAGGCTCTTTTAATAATAATCTTACTCTTCCTAACTTAAACCTTGTTTTTAATGTTTCATATACTTCTTTAAAATAAGTGTCCTCGAATTCAGGTACTAATTCCGTATATTTAGACTCGTCTATCTCTATATCTCTAGAAACTTCTTTACCTGTCTCATCAGCAATAGTCCAATATTTTCCTCTAACATTATTACCTTCTATAGAACTTTTATCATTTGGGACTCTATTTAGTGAGATAGCTCCAAAATGAGATACTCCTGGTGATTTAAACTTCTTTCTCTTTAATACTTTATCAAGATCGGTTCTTAATCTAGAGATATCAAATTTTAAATCAGGTACTGTATAAAAGTCTTGAAAACTCATTTCCGCTATAAGTTTATTCATTTTAATTTTTATTTCTGTAAATCAAATCGATCAGCATTCATAACCTTAGTCCATGCTGCTGTAAAGTCATTTACAAATTTTTCAGATGCATCATCAGACGCATATACCTCGGCTAAAGCTCTAAGTTGAGAATTTGAACCAAAAATAAGGTCTACCCTAGATCCTCTCCATTTATTTTTTTTAGTTTTTCTGTCTTTTCCTAAAAAATATTGCTCAGATTTATCAGTTTCTTTCCATGCAGTTTTCATATCAAGTAAATTAACAAAGTAATCTGTTGATAAAGTGCCTGGCTTATTAGTAAAGACACCATTTTTAGACTTATCGTAATTTGTATCTAAGACTCTCATTCCACCAATTAGAACTGTCATCTCTGGCGCAGTAAGTCCCAGGAGTTGAGCTTTATCAATTAGTTTTTCTTCAGCAGAAACATTTGATTTTCCATTTTTTAAATAATTTCTGAAACCATCAGCTTGAGGCTCTAACAATCCAAATGAGTGAATGTCAGTTTGATCTTGCCTTGCATCTCCTCTACCAGGTGAAAAAGGAATATTTATTTTATAACCTGCTTTTTTTGCTGCAATTTCTACACCAACGTTTCCACCTAAAACAATAAGATCTGCCATTGATACTGACTTACTTTTTGTATCAAAAGACTTCTTAATTTTTCTTAGAGTTTGAGTGATTTTTGAAAGTTTTTTTGGATTATTAACTTTCCAACTTCTTTGTGGTTCTAACAATATTCTCGCACCATTTGCACCACCTCTCTTATCAGAACCTCTAAATGTTGAAGCAGATGCCCAAGCTGTAGACACTAAATCAGAAATAGACAATTTTGATTTTATAATCCTTTGTTTCAAGTTATTTATATCTGCTATCTTTAATTTATATTTTGGTTTATCAATCGGATCTTGCCAGATAAGTTCTTCTTTTGGAACTTCGCTACCTAAATAGCAAACTTTTGGACCCATATCTCTGTGAGTTAACTTAAACCAAGCTCTAGCAAATGCATCTGCAAATTCATCTGGATTATTATAAAAGTGTTTTGATATTGGTCCATAACTTTTATCCATTCTTAACGACAAGTCGGTTGTTTGCATCATTGGAGGATGGGTTTTATTTTTGTCATGTGCATCGGGAACAAATTTAATTCTTTGTCCATTTTTCTTTGGAGTCCATTGGTGTGCTCCTGCTGGACTTTTAGTAAGTTCCCATTCGTGATTAAATAAGCAATCAAAGTAACCCATATCCCATTTTGTAGGAGTCTGCGTCCATGCACCTTCGATACCACTACTAATGGTGTCATAACCTTTACCTGATTTATATTTACTGTTCCAACCTGTTGATTGATCTTGTATTTTTGATGCTTCTGGATCTGGTCCTTTGTAGGACTCTGATGCAGCTCCATGAGATTTTCCAAAAGTATGTCCTCCTGCAACTAAAGCAACAGTCTCATAATCGTTCATTGCCATTCTACCAAATGTTTCTCTAATATCATGAGCAGCCAGCAAAGGATCAGGATTGGCATCTGGGCCTTGTGGATTTACGTAAATTAAACCCATATGAGACGCTCCCAAAGGTTGTTCAAGATCTCTTTTTCCACTGTATCTATTTACACCAAGCATTTCTTTTTCTGAACCCCAATAAATATCATCTTCAGGTTCCCATATATCAACTCTACCAGCACCAAAACCAAATGTTTTAAATCCCATTGACTCTAATGCTACGTTTCCTACTAATATAAATAGATCTCCCCAAGATATTTTTTTTCCATATTTTTTTTTGATTGGCCATAAAAGCAATCTTGCTTTATCTAAATTAACATTATCTGGCCAAGCATTTAGAGGGGCAAATCTTTGATTTCCTGTTCCAGCACCACCTCTTCCATCACCTGTTCTATATGTGCCAGCTGCATGCCAAGCTAATCTTATAAAGAAAGGACCATAATGTCCGTAGTCAGCTGGCCACCAATCTTGTGAGTCAGTCATTAGTTTTTTTAAATCTTTTTTTAGTGCTTTGTAATTTAGTTTTTTAAATTCTTTAGAATAATTAAATTTTTTATCCATTGGATTGGATAAGTTTGAGTGTTGACTTAAAATATCTAAATTCAAGCTATTAGGCCAAAAATCTTTGACAGTTTGACCTTTTCCTGCAGTATGTTTTGCTGGTGTTCCAGCTCCCGTAAACGGGCATTTTCCTAATTCTGTTGATTTAAATTTTCCAAATTCCGCACTCATTTTTTCTCCTGTAGTTTATAATTATTCTAAACTACTATTTATAATAATTCTAATTTATTTGTCAATAATTTGAGATTATATGCGTTAAAATGTAATTATTATTGGTCCTCAAGCTTTACAAAAACTTCAATCGATTTAATTTTTTTTCCCGGTATTTTAGTTTGAATATCGATTGGTCCAACATCAGTTTCATTAATATCAATTAATCTACCATCTTTTTCGTCAAAAAAATGATGATGATGGGACACATTTGTATCGTAATAACTCTCAGAAGATTTAACCGGTATCTCTTTTAAGTAACCTTTTTTTTGGAAAGCGTGAACTGTATTATAAACTGTAGCTAATGATATTTTTAGATTATGCTGATCTTGAAGAATTTTTATGAGGTCGCTTATAGAAAAATGAAATGTTTTTTCTCTGTTGAATAAGACTTCGCAAATTTTAATTCTTTGTTTAGTTGGTCTAAGACGAGAATTTCTTAATTTTGCTATATAATTTACTTCAGAATTTTTCATAGTTTATAATAGTTCTAAACTATAATAATATTATATTCTTAGTAAATCAAGTATTAAGGTTAAAATTATATGAAAAAAAGTTCCTATACCTACAATGAATTAATAAAATGTGGTGAGGGTGGTTTATTTGGACCTGGAAACGCTAAATTACCTCTTCCACCAATGCTGATGTTTGACAGAATAACTGAAATTAGCGAAAGTAACGGAGCTTATAAAAAGGGACAAATTAAGGCTGAATTAGACATTAAAGAAAATTTATGGTTTTTTAATTGTCACTTTAAAGAAGATCCAGTTATGCCTGGATGTTTAGGATTAGACGCTATGTGGCAACTAGTTGGTTTTTATCTTGGATGGCTTGGAAATCCAGGAAGAGGTAGAGCTTTGGGTGTGAGCGCCGTTAAATTTACTGGAGAAGTCCTTAAAAAGGTCAAAATGGCAACATATGAAATAGATATGAAAAGAATAATTGTTAAAGGAGAAACTACTGTCGGTTTAGCAAATGGTATATTATTAGCTGATGGAAAAAAAATTTATACAGCAGATAATTTAAAAGTGGGATTATTTAAATAATGAGAAGAGTAGTTATTACTGGTCTTGGTATAGTTTCTTGTTTGGGGAATAATCAAGAAGAGGTCAAACAATCATTATTAAATTCAAAATCAGGAATTTCATTCTCTGAAGAGTATAAAGAACATAATTTGAAAAGTCATGTACATGGCAAACCTAACATAAAACTTGAAGACCATATTGATAGAAAAACGATTAGGTTTATGGGTTCAGGCTCTGCTTATAATTATATTGCTATGAAAGAAGCGATAGAAGATTCTGGTTTAAGTGAAAAAGATGTAAGCAATTTTAAAACTGGTATAGTAATGGGTTCAGGTGGTCCATCAATTGAAAATGTAATTTTAGCAGCAGACAAAACAAGAGCTAAAACTCCAAAGCTGATGGGACCATTTATTGTTCCTAGAACTATGGCAAGCACTGCCTCAGCTACGCTCGCTGTTCCATTTAAAATTAAAGGTACTAATTATACAATGAGTTCTGCTTGTGCAACCAGCGGTCACTGTATAGGAAATTCCATGGAACTTATACAAATGGGAAAACAGGATATTGTTTTTGCAGGAGGAAGTGAAGAAATACACTGGGCGATGACAGCTATGTTTGATGCAATGACAGCATTATCATCAAAATATAATGATACTCCTGAAAAAGCTTCTAGAGCTTATGATAAGACCAGAGATGGATTTGTAATTGCTGGAGGAGCTGGCGTATTAGTGCTTGAGGAATATGAAAGAGCCAAGGCTAGAGGTGCTAGAATTTATGCAGAATTAACTGGGTATGGAGCAACTTCAGATGGATACGATATGGTGGCTCCATCTGGAGAGGGAGCTGTGAGATGTATGAAAATGGCTCTTGCGACTTCAAAAAATAAAATTGATTATTTGAATACTCATGGAACTTCAACTCCAGTAGGGGATATTACAGAATTAAATGCAGTAGGTGATACATTTGGAAAAGAAATTCCAAAAATAAGTTCTACAAAATCTTTATCTGGCCATCCGTTAGGAGCAGCATCTGTTCATGAGGCAATTTATAGTTTAATTATGATGAAAAATAATTTTATAGCTGCCTCTGCAAATATAAATGATATGGACGAAGATGCAAAAAAGTTCCCAATTGTTACTCAAACAGAAAAGAATGTTAACTTAAATTCAGTGATGTCCAATAGTTTTGGATTTGGTGGCACAAACGCAACTTTAATTTTTGAAAAGGTTTAAATAATGGACTTAATGAAGGGTAAAAAAGGTTTGATTATGGGTGTAGCAAATGAAAGGTCTATTGCTTGGGGTATCTCTCAAAAATTATCTGAAGCAGGAGCAGAACTAGCTTTTACATATTTGGGTGATGCTTTAAAAAAAAGAGTAGTACCATTAGCTGAAAAATTAAATTCAAAAATTACATTTAGTTGTGATGTAGAAAAAAAAGATGATGTAAAAAAATTATTTGAAGATATCAAATCAATTTGGGGTAAAATAGATTTTGTTGTTCACGCTGTTGCATTTTCAGATAAATCTGAATTGTCTGGAGAATATCTTAATACTTCCAGAGAAAATTTTTTAAAAAGTATGCTCATTTCATGTTTTTCATTTACTGAAGTAGCGAGAGAGGCTTCTAAAATAATGAAAACTAATGGTAGCATGATTACACTTACGTATGAGTCAACCAAAGCTATTCCAAATTATAACGTTATGGGTGTCTGTAAATCTGCTTTAGAATCAAGTGTAAAATATATTGCTAGAGATTTAGGTGCTAAACAAATTAGAGTAAATGCAATAAGTGCTGGACCAATCAAAACATTAGCCGCATCTGCTATCGGAGATGCAAAATTTTTATACAAATGGAATGAAGATCATTCTTTCTTAAAAAGAAATGTTGATATTAATGATGTTGGAAATTCCGCATTATATTTATTGAGCGATTTAGCTAATGGGGTTACTGGTGAAATTCACTATGTAGACGCTGGATACAACAAAGTTGGAATGCCCGATCCAAAAAATATTAAGTAAATTAATTTATATTTTATATCCAGCTTCTTCTAATGCAATAAATGACCTAACATATTTTGAATATTTTTGTGACCTTAAATGTTTAAAATTTTCAACAAAAAATGTTCTGAATTTTCTCTCATTTATGGGAGCAAATTTAAATTCTAAAATGGTATCCGATAAATTGATTTTAGACATAGGATTAGATAAGTTTGATGCATTAATATTAATATCAATTGTTGCTCTAATTTTTTTATCACTAGATATCCAATAACTCCTCTTATAGTTAGTTTTAAGCACCATTTTACAATTTTGATTTTTTATTATTTTATTTTTATTTGATAAAAGAAATTTGGTTAAATCAGTTAAAATATTATTTTTATTAGAAACTAAACTAGTTTTATTTATTACTTTTGAAACTGTAAAATTATTTTTATTCTTTTCTTCCAAAAAAATTTTTTCAAATTTATCATCATACCATCGAAATCTAACCTTTTTTCTTTCACTAACCCCATTAATATTTTCTCTTACATAATCATAATTGAATGTATCTAAATAAATAGAAGAAATTTCTCTATTCGGATATTGTTTGTAAAAACCCAAATTTAAAAGAAGTTTAATTAAATAAATATCTTTCATCTTTCCTAATACAAACTTTTTTTCTACTCTAAAATTTTCCATGTAAAATTATATTGTTAATTTTTTAAAAAAATACATAAAAATCTTCCAATTGATCTAAGTATATATGCCATAAAAAAATAGGTATTTTGAGTCGGAGAACTTAAAATTTTTGATATTGATAACAGTGAAAAAATTATGTTAATTAAAATCTTAAACAAATTTACAAAAAATCCTACTTTGTTTCCATAAAACTCATAGTCAATCAATTTTCCCGTCAAACCATATCTTAAGTTTCTATTTACGAACCAATTAAATTTTTCTTTTTGCTTTTTTTTAGTTTCATAGACTTTTGAATTTTTATTCCAAATTATAATATAACCTTTTTTTGATATATTTAAAAAGAATAGTTGATCTTCTCCAAATCCAAATCTTGTAACTTTTTCAGAAAAATTTAATTTATTTGTTATAATTTTCTTTTTAAAAAATACATTATTTGTTGAGGCCCAGGCTAATTTTTTCTTATGATCAAAATTTCTCTCAAAAATTTTATGGTGAATTTTTTTTGATATGTTAATTTGTGGACCTGTTACTACATCACATTTGTTTTTTTTTATAAAAAGTAAATTTTCTTCAAAATAATTTTTCTTAATAACACAATCATCGTCTAGGAAACAACCGTAGTCGAATTTTATTTTTTTCATTAAATTTAAAGATTTATTCCTTGCATAAGAAACACCTTCTCTACCTTCATAGATAATCTTAAAAAATTTTTTTTTTAATAAATTTTTAATTTCTTTATTTTGAGAATTTGAAATTTTTTCTTTATTGTTAATTACAATTAATATTATAGTTTTAAACCCACTTAATATTGAATTTTTAGAAATAGAATTAAGTAAATTTAGCAATCCACGATTAAATGATCTTGAACAAATACTTATAATGATTGTTTTTTTCAAAAAATTAATATCCAGATTTATAATTTCTTAATTCTATCATTTCAGTAAATTAATTTATTTATGTAATCATTTTTTACTTTTTTAATTTTTAAATCTAGATTGGTTTCAATTTGATTTTTTTTTCCTAAAAGAATTCTTAAATTTTGGGGATTTTTAGCAGAAATTATATTTAATGTTGCACCTTCATACTCTTGTTTTTTATTAAATACTGCAATATCAATTTCGTTATTCGTTAGACTATTTTTTTTTAAAATCAGCTCAGATCCATCTTTGACGGCTATTCCTAGTTTATTATTATCTATATCTGTTTCTTCAATAGTTCCAATTGACTTTTCACCAAAACTAATTCCCTTATCTAAAACATTTGAAGATTTAAGAAAATTTCCTTTTACATTTGCACCTGATACATCCAAACAATCATTAGATATATTTTGACATTCTATTTTATTAAATTTTATTTTTCCGAAATCAATATCTATAGCATCAGCTTTAATATTATCTAAGTTTAAATTATCTATAAAACTTTCAGAAGAAATAATATTAATTGCATCTTCACTATTGGAATTTTTAATAAAAGTATTTGCGATATAAACATTAGAATTAATTATGTTTACTCCACCATATAAAATTTTATTCATATCTTTAGGATATGAAAGATTATTAAATTCTACATGATTTAATTTGTATTTATTGTTTTGTAAAACAATCGACCCTTGTGCATTATTACTAAACACACGTATTGGTTTTTCTTTGGTCCCATTAAATAAAATTGATCCCTCAGATGATAATATTACATCATCTGTAAAGTTTATATTCACCCCTTCTTTTATA
The DNA here is from genome assembly GCA_902554335.1 of uncultured Pelagibacteraceae bacterium. Classification (GTDB taxonomy): domain Bacteria; phylum Pseudomonadota; class Alphaproteobacteria; order Pelagibacterales; family Pelagibacteraceae; genus Pelagibacter. The sequence goes on along the minus strand of CACDOD010000001.1, from coordinate 2,136 downwards.
ATTAACTTTTTGTTTTTTGGGAAAAAATAATTATTTTTTAAATCTATATCTTCACTTAAAATATAAATACCATTTTCTAAAATTAATTCATTAACAGATGAAAAATCTAAAATATTTTTTGAAAATTCTGACTCAATATTTTTTGTCATAAATATATTTTCATACATTTTCAACTTTTTGTCTCCAATTGAATAAACGCAATCTTGATTATATTTAATCTTTTGATTGAGAATTATATAATGACTTTTTTTACTTTTATCATCACAAACAATATTTATTTTTTTAATAAAAAAATGATTAATATTATCAAAAGAAATTATTTCATTGTTTAATGAATATTGCAAATTTTGAGCTTGATTTATGCTATTTAATCTTTTTTTAATATAATTTGATCTGTTTAATAAATAATTTTCATCATAAATATAATATCCAATGCCTTTAAATCGTCCTCTATCTGTTTTAGAACCATCATAATAAATATGAGAATTATAGAACTTAATTTGATTTAAAAAATTTTTATTAAATTTTTCAATAAAATCTATTGATGATATTTTTTCTAATTCTTTAAGATAAAGTCCAATAAAATACTCATTAAGTTTACCATCTGGATTTTTAAAGAATGTTAAAAACCATTCTCTTTCGTGACAAATATATCCACATTTCTTACTTTCGGGATCAATAAAATCCAAAAGTAAAAAATCATTTATGTTACTGTCACCATAATGCCCATCAAAACCAATGGGCTCAAATTTTCCAATTACTGGATTATAATATAGTTTTACACTTTTTGTTATTGCTCCATGTATTGCATTGGTTAAATCTATAACAGCAAAGTATTTTGCCCATTTTTCTAAGTCAAAAATTTCTTCTGCTGAAATTTCTTTTTGTTTAAGTTTGTTTAGTTTATAGATTGCAATTTTTGTCATCTCTAAGTTGTTTTCTAACCAGTAATTTTTGGAATATAAGTCATATTGAACATATGGAAATGTTATACCTCCGCCCGAACCATCTGATAAAACTTCATCTAGCCCAAAAATTGGTCCATTTCTTCTTTTATTCCTCTCGATTAATTCTTTAGAAAAACCCTCTTCTACAGCATACAATCCATGCGGAGTATCATTAATGTGCAAATTTACAAAAAAATATTTTAGCGATATTAAACCTTTTGACTCAAGTACTTTATGAAAAATGTATTCATAAATATAATTTCTTGTAATAGGTTTTTGAATAGAAAATTCCTCTAAACCCCAAATTCTTTTTTCTCCCCTTACATCTATTTTAAAAGAAGTATTCTTTTTATCATAAAAATGCATTAACCTATCACCCTTCACTCGAAGTTTTATCCTATATTTTTCATCATTATGATTCATTTGAGCTCTTGAATAAGTTTTTAAAATTTCTGGGTTTGGTTGAGAATTTAATTTTTCTTTTCTTTGCAATTCAAGACTATAAAGATTTTTTTGATCGATTAAAATCCTTACATTCTCAAGATTATTATTAAAAAATTTATGTTTTATAGAGCCAATTTTTAAATAAAAATAGTCATCTATATCGAAGATACTTACGCCTAGATATTTATCTAAAATTACTCTATCTATATTTTTAACAAGATTGTATGGTGGAAAGCGCTTACTCATTCCACTTGAAAAATAATACAAAAAAATAAATGCAACAAATGTTAAAGTTATCAGTCCTAATGAAAATATTAATTTTGAAAAAAGATTTTTTAATTTACTTAATATAATATAATTATTTTTTAATTTTTTTATAATCACTTTTAATATAATTTGTAGTTTTACTCAAAAGCACCTGTTTTAGAGTAAATTGATAAAGTTAAGTTTTTGTTACTTAAACTTTTAATATAATTAAGAAAATTATCAAACTGACTATCGTCTAGATCATACCAAAATACATAATTACTTGTGTTATCTTCAATATTTGCTGATTTTAATTTAAGATATTTTAAATTAGGTTCAATTTTTTTAATTATATCATTAATATTTTCAGATTTATTATCATTGATTACTACATTCAAAATATTCGAATCTGAATTTATTTTATAAACTGGTGATTTTTTATCTTGATAATATTTTCTTATAAATAAGAACAAAATTATTATTACCGTAGAAACAATTG